>JANNPJ010000627.1:0-17501 GCA_031400005.1 Kineosporiaceae bacterium
GTCACGGACAACCCGGTTCAGCAACCGGACTGAGACCCCGAAGCAGAAGGCCGTGGCCGTGCCCATCCGGCCACGGCCTTCAGGGGATGATGCGCCCATGACCGACCGCAAACCCATCCGCGTCCTGATCGCGGACGACCAGAGCATGATCCGCACCGGCTTCCGCTTCTTCCTCGACGGGCAGCCCGACATCACGGTCGTCGCCGAGGCCGCCGACGGCGAAGCGGCCGTCCGCCTGGCCCGCGAACTCCGACCGGACGTGTGCCTGCTGGACATCCGGATGCCCAAGCTCGACGGCCTCGAAGCCACCCGCCTCCTGGCCGGACCGGACGTCCCTGACCCGCTGCGCGTCGTCATCGTCACCACCTTCGACCTCGATGACTACGTCTACGGCGCGCTGAACGCCGGCGCCTGCGGATTCCTGCTCAAGGACACCGGCCCCACGTTGTTGGCCGAGGCCGTACGAGCGGCCGCCATCGGCAATTCCCTGGTCTCCCCCTCCATCACCGTCCGCCTGCTCAAACACATCACCGAGACCCAACACCAAACCCTCGACTCCCCCCTGAAACCCCAAAACCCCCTCACCGAACGTGAACTCGACGTTGTCCGGCTGGTCGCACTCGGCCACACCAACGCCGAGATAGCAGCCTCGATGCACATCGCCCTCTCCACCGTCAAAACCCACCTCGGCAGCGTCCAGCACAAACTGATCGCCCGGAACCGGGTGGAAATCGCCGCCTGGGCCTGGCAAACCGGCCATGCCAACAGCCCCACCTGACATGAAGCACTGGAGTTGGGGTTGCGGCGCTAGTCTGCTGGCATGATTGTGGAGCGCCTGGAAACGACGATTTTTGACGGCCGGGAGAAGGAGTTCGAGGCTGCCCTCTGCGAGGTGAGGCAGAGAGTCTTCATGTCCAGGGGATTTCGTGGCTTCACCGTCGCGCAAGGGGTGCAGCGGCCGTCGACGTACCTCATCGAGGTGCTGTGGGAAAGCCTGGAAGAGCGGGCCGACTTCGAGAACTCCGGGCGGTTTGCGGGGTGCTGGGCGCCCGTCGATCCGTTCCTGGCGGCAGCGCTGCGGGCCGAGCTCTTCGTTACCCGTCCTAGCCTGAACTTCCAGGGTCCCGGCGTGATCACCGACCTGTCGTGGACGTCCTAGCAAACCCCGTTTTCCTGGTCGACTAGTCGATCAGTCGAGCACCGCGGTGGCCTCGACCTCGACCATGAGGTCCGGCTCTCCCAACGCTGAAACGCCGATCAGCGTGATCGGCTTCAGCGGGTCAACGCCCATCTTCTCGGCGGCACGAGCGACTCCCTCGCCCAGCAACGGGTACTTTTCGGCGCTCCAGTCCACGACGTAAATCGTCAGCTTTGCCACATCATCAAACGAACCACCGATCTCGGTCAGCGCCCGGCCGACGTTCAGATAGGCCTGCTCCACCTGCGCGGCGAAGTCACCGGTGCCCACCGGATTGCCGTCAGCATCGCGGGCCACCTGGCCGGCCAGAAACACCAGCTTGGATCCTTGAGCGATCGAAAGCTGCCGATAGACATCTGGTTTCGGCAGCCCATCCGGATTGAACAGCTTAATGACCATGCCAACTCCTCGTTGTCAGACTACATGGGCCACCAATAGCATAGCGATGCTATGTATTGTTGCGCCATGTCGAGGACCAAGGACCCTGAGGTCCGCTCCCTGCTGATCGCGCGAGCGGCCCACCTGTTGCGGGTACGGGAGCCGATCACGCTGCGCTCCCTCGTGGCAGGGACCGGCGCGTCAACGATGGCGGTGTACACCTACTTCGGCAGCATGGACGGGCTGTGGGGAGCGCTTCGCCAGGAAGGGTTCCAGCGGCTGGCGAGCCGCCTGGAGACCGTCGCCTGCACGAGCGACCCGGTACGCGACCTCACCGCGCTGGGCGCCGCGTACATCTCCAACGCCCTGGCCGATCCCGACCTCTACCGGGTCATGTTCGACGACGGATTCGAACTCGAGGACCCGGCGCAGGCGGATCGGACCCTGCACCAGCTCGTTCACGCCATAGAACGAGCACGGACCAGTGGACGGTTCCGGCACGACATCGATCCGCTGGAACTGGCCACGCAAAGCTGGTGCATCGGACAAGGTTTGGCTTCGCTCATCACGGCCGGACCACTACCGATCAGCGCGTTCGCTTACGGCGTGCCGATGCTGACGGCGCTCTACGTCAGCAATGGCGACGAACCGATCCGCTGCCAACGATCAGTCGCCCTGGGCTGGAAGGAGATCGTCGAACCAGCACGGCGTTCTGCAGGGCGATCGAGTCACCCCTGAGCGAGGACTCGGCGGCCCAGCTCGCTCGCTGCGGCACGCAGCTGCGCCAGGTCGTGATGGACGAGGTGGCCGTCGCGCTTGACGACCCGTCCGTCGACGAGGACTGTGCGAACGTCTGCCGAGCCGAGGCAGCACACCACAGCGCCGGCGAGCGGGGCGGCGTGGGTGAGGTGGGCCAGCCCGTCGAGCAAGATGACGTCGGCACGCTTTCCGACGGCAATCGAGCCCACCCGATCAGCCATGCCGAGCGCTCGGGCGCCGTCAATAGTCGCGGCGCGCAGCACGCTTGCAGCCGGAGGCATCGTCCGAGTGCGCAAACGCTCGGATCGCAGCGTATCTCGCATCGGCTCGAAGAAGTCTGGCGTGGAATTGATGACAACGTCGATGCCTAGCGCGACGTGTCCACCACCGTCCAGGAACCGGCCGTACGGCGAGGAGCCGTGGCCCATGAGCGCCTCGACGGTAGGCGTAACGGTCACTGTTACCCCTGAGCTCACCAGCATCTTCACCTCGTCTGCGGTGACATTGTTGAGGTGCACGAGGTTGAGATCGGGGCCTAGCAAACCCGCTTCGTACATTCGCGGGATAGCGCGATCCGGGCCACCACCGTTCGCATGCATTGACACGCCCATGCCCAGCTCCCGGCCGAACTGGATCCGCCGGACCGCGTCGTCCCACGGACCGTGCTCAGGCCCGACGATGGCCAGTCCTCCGGTCACCGCGCCGGTCCGTTCGGCCAACCGCCGCACGTCCGTCTCGTCATCGGGATTCGTATGCCCAAGGACGGCCCGGATACCCGCGGTGGTAAGCGCGTCCACCGCCGCGTCGGTGTGAGCCGGCGAGAGAGTGACGTTGCTGAAGTCGAAGATCGTTGTGACGCCTGCATCCAGCGCCTCTACTGCGCCCAGCAGCGTCGCCAGATACGCATCTTCGGGTCGGAAGGCCGGCAGTGCGCCACCCTGCACCACGCGAAAGTAGTCGGACAGGGTCATGTCGGCACCGATGCCACGTAGTGGCACCTGCCAGATGTGGCGGTGGCTGTCCACGAAACCGGCCATCACCACCGTTCCGGTGGCCTCGATGACCTCCGCCCCAGCGCTGGAAAGGTCAGGCTCTATGGCTGTGATGGTGTTGTCCTGGACCAGCACGTCCGCATGCGGTAGCTCCGGTGCGCCGTCACCGGGCAGGACGTGGCCGTTCTTGATCAAAGTATGGCGAGTCACTGGCCATCCCTTCATTGAAAGCTTTTAATAAAGCTATATAGAAAGCTTTCGCCTGGCAAGTGACCTGTATGATCAGTACGTGAGCAGGGACACCGTTGACGTCATCGCCGCAACGTGGGCCACGGAGCTGCCCGACGTCATAGGTTCGGAACTCCAGCTGGGAAAACGAGCTGCCCGGCTGTCGGTGATGCTCGGTGAGCAGGTCAACACCGAGCTCGCCCGGCTGGGACTGACCAAGGGTGAGTACGAGATCCTTGCTGTCCTGCGAGCATCCGGTGCTCCCTACCGCCTGCGCCCGTCGGACCTCACCAACCGCCTCCTCCTGACGTCCGGCGGCACCAGCAACCTGCTGCGCCGACTCACCGCCGCCAACCTCGTCGAGCGGGAAGCCGACGCCTCCGACGCCCGCAGCTCATGGGTTCGCCTGTCCGCTCAGGGAGTACAGGTTGCAGAGAAGGCGGTGCGGTCGGCCAGCGCCGCTCAAGCCCGGCTACTGGCGAGCGTCCCAGCGGAAACCGTGCGCGCCGCCATCGATGCGCTGCGGGATGTACTCCTCGCCCTCGGCGACACGCCTGACTTCTGAACCAGCTCGCGGATCCGTAGCCGACCTTGGACGACTCGGAGCGAAGGCCGACCAGCAGTTCTCGGTGTGTACCGTCGGCGCGGCGGCCACGCCCGCCTGGCCGGTCCCTCACTCGCGCCGTCCAAAGGCCACTCAGCCGCGGACCCCGGACAGGGCCTTGCCTAAAGCGGCGTGCGCGGCCAGTTCCCGCTCGACCGGTTTCACCACGACCTCGTCCGCCAGGTGTTGCACCCGTTCATCCAGGCGGCGGCGAACTCGCCGAGCTCGGCGGCGGGCACCAACCCGGGCGAAGGCGTTGCTGATCGCGGCCAGCAGTACCCCGAGAACCAGGCCGGCCACCAACAGGATCGTCGGCACCGGCAGCGAGCCCCAGTGCGGCAGTGGCGGATCCGGCAACTGCAGCCAGGCCACCGCGAACAGGGCCACCAGCCAGAGCAAACCGGCCAACGCAGCGGCGACCAGCAGCACCTGGAGCACGCCAACGGCCCGCCACCACCGGGGCGGCCGGCCGAGGCCGAGGTCGGTACCGGCGACCGCCCGGTCGAGCAGTTCGGGCAGTTCGGCCTGGGAACCGGTGGCAGCGCGGCGCACCACCGCCGGCCACGGTTCGACCAGTTCGGCGGAGGCGTCCTCGGCCAGCTGACGCAGGGCCGAGTCGACCCGCGCCCGCTGCACCCCGGAAGGGCCGGGCAACGACGTCCGCACCAGCTCCGACGGGGTGTCGCGCAGCCGCAGCCGACGGGCCGGATCGAGCCGCAACCGGGAGGTCCAGCGGGTGACCGGCCAACCAGTGGCCTGCCGAGCTCGCAACCGGTGCGCTCCGGCGACCGCTTCGGCGACCAGGTCCGCGCCCGCCGCCTCGCTCAGGGCCCGGACCAGGAACTGTCGCTGCTCCCGTCCCACCCCGCCGGTCGAGCCGGAACACGTGCCGTCCAAAGCCTCGGCAAGTGCATCCAGGTCCGCCTCCAACCGTCGGACCGAGGCCCGCTTGGCGGCCACTCGGGCGGCCAATTCGGCCCGCAGCGCGTCCAGCCCCGCCCCGGTGCGGGCCGAGGCCGGCAGGACCGGGACCGCAGCTAGCCCTTCGCTGCCCAGCAGCCCGGTCAGGTCAGCCAGACACCCCTCGGCCGCGGCCTTGGACAGCCGATCCACCTGATTGAGGACGACGAGCATCACGTCGGCATGTCCGGCCAGGGTGGCGAGATAGCGCTCGTGCACGGCGGCGTCGGCATACTTCTGCGGGTCGAGCACCCAGATCAGCATGTCCACCCGCTCGACCAGCCGATCTGCGGCCAGCCGGTGAAGGTGCTGCACAGAGTCGATGTCGGGCAGGTCGAGCAGCACCAGCCCGTCCAGGCCAGGGTTCGGTGACGATCCGAGCAGGTGCCGGCGTGGCACCTCGAGCCAGTCCAGCAGGGCGTCGGCCGGCTGCTCGCCCCAGACCGCGGCATGCGCCACCCCGGTGGTCGGACGACGCATGCCGACCACCGACAGTGGCTCCCCCACCAGGGCGTTGAACAGCGAGGATTTACCACTCCCGGTGGCACCGGCGAGCGCCACGACGGTGTGCGTCGCACCGAACCGCAATCGATCGCCGGCCTTGCTCGCGACCCGCTCGACCTCGGTGACCAGTTCCGGCTCGACCCGGTCGCGGGCCAGGGTCAGTACCTCGTCCAGGGCATCCAGTCGGGCGGTGATCGTGGTGCGACGCCCCGCCAGCAGGGTCACTGTGGCACGTCCGCGGGAGCAGCCGGGGAGCGTGTGCCGCCGGGCCGGGTCAGTGATCGGGACGCTCGGCGCGCCTGCTCGAACTGCTCCAGCGCGGCCCGCAGGCCGACGCCGGCGTCCGGCTGCGGCGCGACGGCGTCCACGATCTCGACGAACCGGGCGCGCTCGGCTTCCAGCAGTCCTTCGACCCGCTCCAGCAGGTCCGCCCGAGCCCTGGTGGCAAGCAGCCGGACCGCGCTGTCGCCGAAGACGGCCTCCAGCACCTTCTGGCTGGCTGCCGAGGTGCCACCGGCGATCAGCACCTCAGCCCCGCTCAGACCACCGGTCTGGGCGAAGACGGCGAGCATCAGAACCAGCCCAGCACCGTTGGTACCGAACGACGCCAGCCGGGCCATCGTCCGCTTCTGCCCGCCCTCCTCGGCGACCAACCGCAACACTTGGCCTTGCCAGGTTCGGATCTCGCGCTCCAGGGTCGGCCGGAACTCGCCGGACGAGTGGGCCAGCGTGCGACCTTGATCGGCAAGCAGGGTCCGGCCGGCCGGCCGGACCCGCCAGGCATCCACGGTCCGCTCGGCCGCGGCATCCGCCGCCGAGCGCAGCAGTGTCTCCAGACTGCTTTCCAGGGCCTGCTCGACAGCCGCTGTCGGGGCCGGGCGGCCGGTCAAGAACGCGGTGACCCGGTCCCGGAACCGGCCGATCCGACGCTCCAGATTGCGGGTGAACTCGCCGGTGCCGACGAATTCTTGCCAGCGGGCCAGCACCTCGCCGCGCAGCACGCTGCCGCTGCGGATGCCGTCATCGAACTCGCGCAGCGCATCGGCGTAGCTGATGTCGGCCTCGTCGCGGAGCAGCGCAGCGGTGGCCACTTGGTCGTCGACTTCCCGGGCGAGGGCCGAAACCCGCTGGCGCATGCTCAGCAATGCGCCGTCCAGGGTGGTCCGGATGACCTCGGACCGGGCCTCGGCATCTCCGGCCAACTGGGTCAGCCAGGCTCGCAGCGGCGCCACCACCGGCTCCGGCAAGCGCTCGTTCTCGGCCGCCAGCGGCGACTCCGGGATCGCGAACAGGGCGGCTCGACCCAACCCGTTCTCATCCAGCATCTCCGCCAGATGGGCTCCGATCTCGCGGATTCCCTCCGGCGGCACCCGGTTCAGCACCACCGCGAGCGCGGTACTGCGCTGCTGGGCGGTGTGCAGCAGATCCCACGGCACAGCGTCGGCGTACCGGGCCGCCGAGGTGCAGAAGAGCCACAGGTCGGCGGCGGCCAGCAACTGGTTCGCCAGCTGCCGGTTCTGCGCCACCACTGAGTCGATGTCGGGGGCGTCCAGCAGAGCCACCCCGGCCGGAACCTTGGGGTGGGCGATCACATGCAGGGTGCCACCGCCACCTTGACTGCCGTCACCGGTGGTACGCGAGAGCTCGGGCAGAATCCGGTCCGCACTGAACCACTGCAGATCACCGGGACTGCAGACCAGCACCGGACCACGAGTGGTCGGGCGCAGCCAGCCTGCCTTGGTGACGTCATCCCCGACCAGGGTGTTGACCAGGGTGGACTTGCCGGCCCCGGTTGAGCCACCAACCACTGCCAGCAGCGGCGCGTCCAGCTGACGCAGCCGAGGCAGCAGGTAATCGTCGACCTGACCAACCAGCTCGGCTTGAGCCACGCGGGCGGCGTCGACCCCGGGGGTGGCCAGGCCCAGCCGGAGCTCGGCGACGCGGCGCCGGAGGGCCTCAAGCGCTTCGGCTAGATCGGGAACGGTCACGACTCATCATGGCCAGCTGAGGGCGTTTCAACCACCGGAACCGGTCTGCCTATCCGGCCAGTCCTCGGACGACGGCCGACCGCAGCGGACACAATGAGCTGATTACCCGATCGGACGTCGTCCGCGGTGTGGTGATTTGTGACCACGATCTACCGCTGGAGTCAGGGGTTTCGACAGTCAAGGACCAATTCCGTGATGCGGCATGCCATCGCGACACCCCACCCCCGGCTGAGTGAACAGTAGAGCTAGCACCACCATGGTCGGGAGGGCTACCTGCCCATCGAACGGGTAGGACGCGGCAATGACCGCACCGGGATGTCTCGACAAGATCAATGCATGACGACGAACACCACCACCGCGAACCAGACCACCCGCTCGCTGCGGACCAAGGCGCTTGCGTTGACCGCGGCCGCCGTCCTGACCGGCTCGGGCACGATCGCCGCCGCTTCGACTGCTTCGGGCAAGCAGTCGGACGCGTTCACCTCCGGCCGGCCCGCCACGAACAACAGTCCGATGCAGGACGTCGCCCAGCACGTGCTGGCTGCCGGTGCCCCCGGATACGTCGCCCGGATCGACGACGGCCGCCGGGTCGAAAGCACCGTCGCCGGTCTCGCGGACACCACCACCGGGCGACCTCTTACCAGTCGCGACCAGTTCGAAATTGGCAGCAACACCAAGACTTTCATGTCCACCCTGGCCCTGCAGCAGGTCGACCGCGGCAAGCTCGACCTGGCCGCGCCGGTCTCGAAGTACCTGCCCGGCGTCGTTCCGAACGGCAAGAACATCACCGTCCGGATGCTGCTCAACCACACCAGCGGCCTGTTCAGCTACACCGCCGATGCACGCTTCTTCGCCGAGATGGACAAGAACCCCCAGCACGTCTGGACCGAGCAAGAACTGCTGGACGTCGCGTTCAAGCACAAGCCGAACTTCGCGCCGGGCAAGAGCTGGTCCTACTCGAACACCAACTACACCTTGATCGGGATGATCCTGCAGAAGCAGACCGGCAAGAGCCTGCCTGACCTGGTGCAGCGGCGCATCGCTCGCCCCCTCAATCTGAAGCACACCTACTTCCCCAACCCTCGGGCAACCAACACCGGCCCCGGCTACGCGCATGGCTACGCGGTCAGCTTCGCCGGGCCCAGCCCGACCTACGTCGACACGTCCAGCTGGCCGATCGGCGGCTGGGGCGGCGCCGCCGGGGCGATCATCTCCACCCCGAAGGATCTCTCCCGGTTCTTCTCCGCGGTCCTGGGTGGAAAACTGTTCTCCCAGGAGCAGCTCAACCAGATGAAGAGCACCGTCAAGCTGCCGAAGGAATTCCCCTTCCAGGGTGGCTACGGCCTGGGCCTCATCAAGATCAAGTCACCGTGCGGCACGGCGTGGGGCCACGGCGGCGACACCCTGGGCCACCACAGCACCGCCGTGGCAACCGCCGACGGCCGGCGCACCGCAGTCAGCGACACCACCGCCGGACCCAGTGACCTGAAGCCGAACGACGGCATCACCCGCTTCGTTCAGGTCGCCGTTGCCGCCGAGCAGGTGACCATCTGCCAGATGCTCGACAAGCCCGTCCCGGCGTCCGTGACCCAGGCTCTCCACGGCACCACCCCCGCCGCTGCGAACTAAGAGCGTCCGATTCGGGAGTGAGCAGGCGCAGACTCGCTCACTCCCGAATCTCCAGGACCGCCCAGCCATGGGCGTCGACCCGCTCGGCGGGACCGGACGGATCGCTGCCCAGCATCCGTTTCACCATCAAATCCCCGATGGGGAAGGTGAAATCGTGGTCTGAGGTGTTCAGCAAGACGGCGATCCCGGGGCCGCCGTTCGGGTCAAGACACCGGTAGGCGAAGGTCTCGTTGGCGAGGTGCAAGACCTGGGTACGAGCCCGCACCAGCCACGGGTTGGGCCGGCGCAACCCGATCAGGTCCTGGTGCAGCCGGTAGGTCGGTCGGCCGTAGGGCGCAAGTTCTCCAGGACTCGCTGGAAAAGCCGGTCGGACCTCCGCATCGCCGTCCTTCCGCTCGTACTTCACCCCGTGGAAAGCTTGCTCGTCACCGGCATAGATACTCGGTGTGCCTGCAATGGTGAACAGCAGGGCCAGGGCGTGGGCCAGGTGACGCGGTTCGTCGAGTCTGCTGGCGAGGCGAGTGACATCGTGATTGCCGAGGAAGGTGAGCGGCAGGAAATCAGCGGCGAACCCCTCGTGCCGGTCCAGCGCCCAGGCCAGCTCGAAGAAGTTGCGGTCGTTCAAACTGCTCCATGTCGCCTTCCAAAGTTCGTACTGGGTAACCGAATCCAGGCCACCGTCGAGCACGAATCCGGAGTAGTCACCCTGGATCACCTCGCCAACGAACCAGGCGTCGGGATGGTCCTTGCGGACCAGATCGGTCACCTGGCGCCAGAACGCCGGCGGCACGGCGTACGCGGCGTCCAACCGCCAGCCGTCCGCTCCCCGCGCCAACCAATACCTCATCACGTCGGCGACATACTCCTGCACCGCCGGTTCCGCATGGTTCAGCGCCACCAGATTGCGATGGCCCTCAAAGTCCTCGTACCCCAAGCCATCCGGGCCGTCAGCTTCGAGGTCCAGCCGGAACCATGAGAGGCAGTCCGAGGAACGCCCCCGGGCCAGCACGTCTTGAAAAGCCGGAAAGCCCCTGCCGACATGGTTGAAGACACCATCCAGCAAAACCTTGACTCCGCGTTCTCGACAGCCGGCGGCGAAGTCAACGAAGTCCTGCTCGGTTCCCAACCGTGAATCGATGCGGTAGTGGTCGACCGTGTCGTAGCCGTGCGACTCGCTGGCGAAGATCGGCCCCAGAGCGAGGCCGTTGCAACCCAGTTCGACGACGTAGTCCAGCCACGCTGTCAGCCCGCCCAACCGGTGCACGGTCGGAGCCTCGGCGGTGAGGGCAGTGGGCTCGCCGCCCAGGAAACTGATCGGGTGCAGTTGCCACCAGATGGCATGATCGGACCAGGTGCTCATGAACGCTCGCCCTCGCTGTTGAAGAGTTGTTTCACCAAGAAACTGTCACACTTTTCGGAGCTCGCCAGAACCGTCGTCCTATCCTGGCTACGGGGTGGTTCGCAGGTTCATTCTTTCGCCGGGTCGACCGAAGATACTGAGGATTTCAGCCGGTTCATCGCCGGTACTGCCGAACCAGTGCGGCACCGTGGTGTCGAATGCGGCGACCTCGCCCGGCCCGAGCACCAGGTCCTGGTCGCCGAGGATAAAGCGCATCCGGCCGGACAGCACGTAAATCCATTCGTGACCATCGTGTGCGCGTGGCTCTGGGGTGGCTTTGTCGATCGGGATAATGATCTTCCAGGCCTGCGTGCCGCCGGGTTGGCGGGTCAGCGGGATCACTGTCCGGCCCTTGACTTGGCCAGGTTTGAGCCGCAACCGCGGGTCACCCTGCTCGGGTGCCGCCACGAGGTCGTCCAGCGGCACTCGGTAGGCATGCGAGAGCGCGAGGAGCAGTTCCAGGGTTGGCCGCCGACCCCCGGTCTCCAGCCGTGACAGGGTGCTCTTCGAGATGCCGGTCACGTCCGCAACGCCGGTGAGGGTCATCCGCCGTTGTGTGCGCAGCCGCTTGAGCCGGGGCCCAACCTGGTCGAGCGCTGCGGCGATGGCCGCCGCTGAGGTGTCCTGCATAGGCTCATCTGACTCCGGATTCCCGGAAACAGCAACGTTCGTAGGTGAACGCCCCGGGCGGCTGCAGCCTTGGAGCATGAACAGATACGACGTCGTGGTCATCGGTGGAGGCGCCGCCGGCCTGTCCGCAGCCCTGGTCCTCACCCGAGCCCGCCGCACGGTCCTCGTGATCGATGCCGGCCAGCCGCGCAACGCCCCAGCCACCCATTTGCACGGCTACCTCTCCCGCAACGGCATGCCACCGGCCGAACTACTCGCCAGTGGCCGGAACGAGGTCACGGGATACGGCGGCGACATCGTTGCCGGTACCGTCACCAACCTCGTGCCGGACGGGCGGACCGGCTTCTGGGTGCTGCTCGACGGTGGGCAGCGGATCTCGGCACGGCGACTGCTGATCACGACCGGCCTGCACGACGAATTGCCCGACATCTCCGGGCTGCGCGAGCGGTGGGCCCGCGATGTCCTGCACTGCCCGTACTGCCACGGCCACGAGGTCCGCGATCGCCAACTCGGCGTCCTCGGTGGGACACCGGGGGCCGTCCGATACGCCCAGATCGTTCGCCAGTGGACCCACGACCTCGTCTACTTCACCCCACCCGACACCCTCACTGACATCGAGCGGACCCAGGTGCTCGCTCGCGCCATCGGCGTCGTGGAAGGCACCATCGACCAACTGGTCATCGACCCCGCGGATGATCTGCGCGGCGTCCGCATGCACGACGGCCAGGTCATTCTCCGCGACGCCCTGTTCGTGCCACCGCGCTTCATCGCGAACAACCTTCTCCCCATCGGCCTTGGCTGCGACGTCGACGAGGAGGGCTGGGTCGTGGTCGACCGGACCGGGCGCACCAGCGTCCCCGGCGTCTGGGCCGCAGGCAACATCGTCGACCCGCGGGCCCAGGTCATCACCGCCGCAGGCGCCGGCTCAGCGGCCGCCATCGCCCTGAACACCGACCTCGTCGAGGACGACGTCGCAACCGCCGTCCGCGACCTGGACCACGGCTTCGGGCCCGCACCAACCGCAAGCACCCACTCGAAGGAGTCAGCATGATCACCCCCGACGCCGCCCCCGCCACGAAGGCCCGGCCCGCTCCTGGACCACCGACCAAGCACCAGTTGGCCCTGATGATCTGGCTCGCCGTCTTCCCGACGCTCACCCTGCTCACCCTTGCGCTCGGGGACTGGCTCGGCACGCTGTCACCGATTGTGCGCACCTTCGTCCTGGCGACCATCGCGGTGCCGATCGTCATCTACGGGCTGATGCCACAGCTGCACCGGCTCCGTGGCCGCCTCCTGACCATCAGCGCGAGCAGCTGAGCGCGGTCCGGACGTTCGGGATCGACTGCGTTGTCATCGACGGCCCCTGCACCGGCACCCCTTTGATCGTTCCGGTCGCGCGTGATCACGACCCCGCCACCATCGAGGCCCTTACCCAGCCCTAGATCCTGTGATTACATGGTTACTGGATTGCAGGGGAGGGTGTATGGCGATCATCCACGTGACCGAGGACGGTCCGTACCGCGTCGAGGGCGAGATTTCGATCCGCGACTGCACCGGCAAGGAACTGCGCAGCGAGGGCATCTGGCACTTGTGCCGATGCGGTGGCTCACGCAACAAGCCATTCTGCGACTCCACCCACGGGCTGAAGGACTGGTCCGGCCCAGAGACCGCCAGCCACGACCAGATCGCAGAGCGCCGCGACGTCTACCCGGGCGACGGCGTGACGGTCTACGACGACCGCACCCGGTGCGCCCATTTCGGCCAGTGTTCCGATCGGCTTCCGCGGGTGTTCCGATCTGCCGAGGAGCCGTTCGTGGCCGTCTCCGAAGCCCCGGCCAAGCAAATTGTCGAGGTTACGCGGGGCTGCCCGTCGGGCGCGCTGGCGACTTCGGAGGAGGAGCACGAGACTTTCGTGGCCTATCTGGAATGGGGCTCGCGGATTGCCGTGTTCAACAGCAAGCCCGGCGTCGAGATGATAAAGCACGCACCCGTCCCGAAATGGGGTTGGGGAAATTCATCGCCGTATGTCCCGCAGCCGTGGGATGACCCGGAGGCAGCGACCAAAGGTCGCGAACGCTATGCCCGGGAGCATTCCGCCATGCCGCAGGACCGCGATCCTCACGTCCAACCCGAGGGTCAATCACCGAGCAGGTGACGTGGAAGGCACCCCTGCCATCGCCTGCGGCGGTGTCTGTAGCAGCCCGAGAAGCCGCAGCAGTCGGGCGGAGGTTTCCAACATGCTCGGAAGCTATTCATCTACCTAGGGCCGAAGCTGTCCTAGGTAGATGGAAACGTGGGTGTCATGAGCGAAGAGATCATCCGATTTACGATCCAGATCCCCCAGGACCGCCTCGACGACCTGCGCCGCCGGCTCGCCGAGACCCGTTGGCCGGCCGAGTTGCCCGGCACCAGTTGGGAGGCCGGGGTGCCGCTGGGCTACCTGAAGGACCTGGCCGGCTACTGGGGTACTGACTACGACTGGCGCACCCAGGAGGCACAGCTGAACGAATTTCCCCAGTACACCACTGTTCTCGACGGCCAGACCGTGCATTTCCTGCATGTCCGTTCGCCCGAGCCGGACGCGCTGCCGCTCATCATCACCCACGGGTGGCCCGGCTCGATCGTGGAGTTCATGAAGATCATTGGCCCGCTGACCGATCCGGCGCGGTACGGCGGCAACCCTGCGGACGCCTTCCACGTGGTAGCCCCGTCACTGCCCGGCTTTGGCTTCTCCAACCCGCTCGCCGCCCCGGGCTGGGACACCAGCCGGGTGGCCCGCGCCTGGGCCGAACTGATGAAACGCCTGGGCTACCAGCGCTACGGCGCCCAGGGCGGGGACACCGGGGCGATCGTCTCCCCCGAGCTCGGCCGCATCGACTCTGATCATGTGATCGGCGTCCACGTCAACAATCTGGGCACCTTTCCCTCCGGCGATCCGGCCGAACTGGCCGACCTCACCGACGCCGACCAGGCCCGCCTCACCCGGATGACGACGTCGGACCATGACCTGAGCGGGTATGCCATCGTCCAGCCGACCCGGCCGCAGACGATTTCCTACGCGCTCACCGACTCACCGGTCGGCCAACTCGCTTGGATCGTCGAGAAGTTCAAGGAATGGACCGACCCGAACGCAGACCTGCCCGAAGACGCCGTCGACCGCGACCAGATCCTGACCGACGTTTCGGTGTATTGGCTGACCGGCACCGCCGGATCCGCAGCCCGCATCTACTACGAGGGAGCCCGCGCCTGGGGCCAAGCCCAAACCCGGTCGCCAGTACCTACCGGGGTGGCGGTGTTCCCCAATGACCTCACCCTCCGACCTCTCGCCGAACGTGACCACAACGTGGTGCACTGGAGCGAGTACAGCCGCGGTGGGCACTTCCCCGCCATGGAAGCCCCCGATATCGTGTTCGACGACATGCGCTGGTTCTTCCGCCCGTTGCGCTGACCGAAACCGTGAGGACGCCGTCAGGCTGGCCCGGACCACCGATCCGGGCCAGCCTGGCATCATCACCAAGAGTCCAACGACTACAGGAGATGCGCTCGGATGACCACGCGTTCCGCTACCGTGCCGCGGCTGTCCTGGTCCGACGTCTGTGGTCGGCGACTTGATCGGCACGGGCTGTCCGCCCCGGTACTCGACGGCAAACCCGCCGATGCTGTTGCCGCCATCTGCGGCGCGCACGCTCAGGTGCTGTCCGCCGCCGAAGTGTCGATCGGGCTGCGCGTTGCCGGTACTACCCGGACCGACGTGGGAAATGCGCTCTGGCGCGAGCGCAGCCTGGTCAAGACGTTCGGGCCTCGCGGCACCGTGCACCTGTTGCCGAGCCATGAGCTTCCACTGTGGACTGGCGCACTCGGCGCGATCCCCGCCACTTCGAACGTCCTGTCCGCCGACGTGCGGCTGACCCCGGATCAGACCGACGAGATCGTCGCGGCGGTCGCGGCAGCGCTGTCCGACGCAGAACTGACCATTGACGAGCTCAGCGCAGAAGTGGCCGCCCGCACCGGCCCATGGGCCGCCGACCCCGTGATGCCTGCCTTCGGGGACATGTGGCCGCGCTGGCGGCAGGTCATGCACCTAGCCGCGCACCGTGGGGCACTGTGTTTCGGCCCGAACCGTGGGCGGAAGGTCACCTACACCAGCCCACAGCGGTGGCTGCCCGGATTTCAGCCGGCCCCGGCCTCCGACGCCCTCACCGGCCTGGTCCTGCGCTACCTGCACGCGTATGGTCCGGCCACCCCGCATCAGTTCGCGCAGTGGTTGTCCGCACCGCGCCGCTGGGCAACCGACGTGTTCCACTCTCTCGCCGGCGAGTTGCAACAAGTCGAGGTCGACGGCATCGCCGCCTGGGTCCGCGCCGGTGACACCGCGCCGCCACCCACGCCACCGCACGGGGTACGGCTCCTGCCCTACTTCGACGCCTACACCGTTGGCTGTCACCCGCGCGAGCGGCTCTTCCCGGGCCCTGCCGCGCAACGCGCGCTGGCTCGCGGTCAGGCCGGCAACTTCCCGGTACTGCTCATCGACGGCGTGGTCGCCGGTGTGTGGCACCAGCGCCGTTCCGGACGAACGCTGGACGTCACGGTCGAGCCGCTTACCCCACTCACCGACGCCCAGCGTCGAGAACTCGACGACCAGGTGGAACACATCGGGGACATCCTGGAGGGCAAACCACAGCGGACCATCGGCCCGGTGACCGTCGGCGGTCACGCGTAAACCGCTGCTGTGACAGACTCCGGGTCCCTCGGCGTCGCCCAGGACCCCAGGTGCGGGTCTGAGGGACAGCTGATCGACCCAAACGCACGCCCGGTGTAGCCGGCGCATCCCTCAATGCGGCGGCAACCCGAGCTTCGAGAAGGAGCACGGATGGAACTGGAATGGAAGCGAGGTCTGACCGCAGGGACAGCGCTCTCGGCCATCATGGCGGGGATGTCGTGGACCACGGCGGACGACGGCAGCGAGGTGGTGGCGGTCACCAAGACCCTGGTGGCGTGCCTCCTGGTGATGGGAAGCCTGGCGCTGGCTGCCTGGTTGGCGCAGCGGCGACGGTCTGCACGATGACCGGCGTCAGTGAAATCACCCAGCCGCACTCACATCGTCCATGATCCAAGACGGAAACTGCTGTAAAGCCGCACTGTTCGTCGACACGCAGCACCATCATGGCTATCGGTTGGGCTGATCATTTCGTTGCTGGGCAGTCGGAGAACTTTGGCGGCGTGCCGGGGATGATCTGGTCCGTTTTCGCGCACAGTGCCTTGATCCAGTGCGGGATCTACCCGGCGGCACTCAGCCGAGTCAGTGCCACATCGGGTTCGGCTCCGGATAGGCGCATGCAGTACAGCACCCCGGACGGAGCCAAAGCGTTGATCTCTTACTGCGGTCCTACATAACAGGTTGTGGTGTAGTCACTTTCGTCTAGGTGTGAGGACAAAACTTGAGCGCGTGCCCATGATGTCGAGCTGGATCTGATCGTCAATCACCGTGTAGTCCCAGGGCGGCTCCACGAACCGGCTCCAGAGTTTCGTTCCGTCGATGGACCAGGCCGCCAGCTCGAGCTCGGCGGACATCAGCACGGCGTCCCCGTGCCTGCGCCAATTCCAAAACCCCCCGTCAGCCTCGTCGACGAAGATCTGACACCATTCGCCAGCGGTGCAGCGGTAGCCCAGCAGGCGGGTGCCGGCCCCGATGAACAACATCCCGGTCTCAGGCACCAGGAGCACGCCTGGCTCGAACCCAGGGCTGGCCGGTGAGTATCTCTGCGTGACCAGCAGTGACCAGCTCTCCTGCCCGTCATCGACTCCTACGGAAAAGTAGCCCACCGAGTCGTCACCGGCCTCGGGAAAATGATCCACCGTTCGCGGCCGATCAGGGCCATCACGAAAAACCGCGATCGGGCCGGCCGCGACCCGCACGACGTATCCGCCGATGCACACACTCATCGGTCCGGCCGCGGTCTCGTCACTCATCAGGCAATCCTCACCTCTACCGGGACCGCCTGCAGAGCCTGAGAGGCGCCCTGCCCGTGTGGCGGCGAAATCTTCAATGCGGCTGTGGGGTTCGCCGACCGGGCACTTGCTCGACGGCTCAGGTTCCGGTCTGCTCGCGTCGGCCAAGGTTTGGGACCAACGGCGTCATTACCAAGTCCATGGACGGACGAGTCGCCACAGGCGACCGCGCCAGCGTGCCCGCCGGGGATGCAAGAAGAGCTCGATGTCGGCCAGCGCGTTG
>JANNPJ010000664.1:0-9488 GCA_031400005.1 Kineosporiaceae bacterium
GCCGGATCGTCTTCGAGGGCACACCCGCCGACCTCATCGTGGACCGCTCCACCCTGACCGGTGAGCACCTCGCGGCCTATATCGGCACCTGACCGAGGCCCTCTCGGCCACCGGGAGATGGGCCGGCGGAGGAAAGTCGACTGGCAGGCCATTCGGTGGAGGTCGGGGACGGGGGTACCCGGCCGCTTTGGCGCTCCGGATCGCCACGGGTGTCGGGTTGTCTGGACTTCTGTGGACAAGGATGCAAGCATCCGACCCGAGGTTTCACCCCATGCGACAACCGGTATGTTTCGCCGGCGAAAGAGCGGTTCACATGTCTCAAGCCGCCGAGAGATTGGCTGCGGTACACCAATATGCCGGTGTCGAGCCGCCAACCGACGGAGCGTTCGATCGGATCGCCCAGATGGCCGCGACCGTATTCAACACGCCAATGGCCACAGTGAGCATCGTGGACGAGGATCGAGTCTGGTTTCTGGCCACCCAAGGCCTCGAAGGAGTCACCCAGATCGGCAATGAGCCGGGATTGTGCGCGTCAGCCGTCCTCGGTACTGGTCCCTACGTGGTCACCGACGCCGCTGTCGATCCCCGCACCCTTGATCACCCCTTGGTGCGGGGCCAACTCGGACTGCGCTTCTATGCCGCTGCGCCCATCGTCACCGTCGACGGACATGCCCTTGGCACAGTCAACGTGCTTGATCAGAAGCGTCGCCGTCGGGTCAGCGATGCACAGACGAGCCTGTTGTCTGACCTTGCCGCGACGGTGGCGCAGCTGATGGAAGTTCGTCTCTCTGCGCTAGCGGTGCTGCAGGCCGAGCGGGCGGTTCGAGGTGAGAAATCGGATCGCACGGGGAGAGCTGCCCTGGTGACTGAGCGGATGGTCGACGCCGTGACGAACCAGGACGCGGCCGGCCGTCCGCAGTGGTGCGAACTCGGTGGCACCAGCGGATGCCAGATGGCGGCTGAGGTCAAAGTGGCCGATTCGTGGGGAGATTCAGCCTGGGGTTGCTGGCACCACGGTGAAGACGCCCTGATCAACGTCATCCCGGTGTTCTTGGCCACCGAATCCCCGCACGGACTCGCGGCCTATCGATCCCGATCGAGGCCCTGACCAGAGCGTCACCGATACCTGGTTCGCCACCGGCTCGCCACCGGGATGACCGGTCGGTGTCGGCTATCGGGCGAAGCCGGGAGGTAGGTGATCACCGTCGCCGGCCTGGCGGCGTGGCGACTTTCGCCTACTACCAGCGCCGCCGAAACACCTGCGTCACCGATTCACCTCGGGCCAGCACCGCCAGTCACGCCAGGTAGTTCAGGCCAGCGCGGGCGCGACCGCCGAGGCCACCAGTTCGAGATGGTCCAGGTCATTCAGGTCCAAGGTCTGAAGGAACATCCGGGAGGCACCGGCCTGCTGGTAGCGACCAAGGATCTCCACCACTTCAGCCGGTGTGCCGACAGCGGCACCACTGCCGCGCAGTTCTTCCACGTCCCGCCCGATAACCGCCGCCCGGCGCCGGACTTCAGACTCGTCGCGGCCCACGCAGAGCGCAACTGCGCAGGAGAAGGCCGGCGGTTGCGCCCGGTCGATCTCTTGGCAGGCGGCCCGCACCTGCTCGAACAGCGTTGCCGCGGTATCCGACGTGGTGAACGGAGTGTTGAACTCGTCGGCGAACCGGGCAGCCAGGGCGGGCGTCCGCTTGCGGCCCGTCCCACCGATGATGAACGGCGGGCGCGGAGACTGCGACGGCTTCGGCAACGCGGGGGAGTCCAGCAGCTGGTAATGCTTGCCGTCGAAGCTGTAGGTCTCGCCGACCGGGGTGGTGAAGAGACCGTCGATGATCTCCAGCTGCTCGGTCAGCCGGTCGAAGCGCTCGGACACCGGGGGGAACGGGATGCCGTAGGCCTGGTGTTCGGTCTCGAACCAGCCGCTGCCGAGTCCGAGTTCGACCCGCCCGCCGCTCATCTCGTCGACCTGGGCGACTTGGATCGCCAGCGGACCCGGCAGCCGGAACGTGGCCGACGTCACCAGCGTGCCCAGCCGAATCCGAGAGGTCTGCACGGCCAGCCCGGCCAGGCTGGTCCAGGCGTCGGTGGGGCCGGGCAGGCCGTCCCCACCCATCGCCAGATAGTGGTCGGACCGGAAGAAGCCGTCGAAACCGGCCGCTTCTGCGGTCTGGGCGACCCGCAACAGATCGGCGTAGGACGCGCCCTGCTGGGGTTCGGTGAAGATGACAAGTCGCACGGGGGCAACCATGCCAGAGTCACGCCCGGCGCGCCCCAGGGGAGTGGGCTACGGTGAAGGCGTGACCATTCTCGTCACTGGTGCCACGGGCAGTGTCGGCCGGCTCGTGGTGGACCAACTTCTGGCCCGCGGTGCCACGGGAGTTCGCGCGCTCACGGTGGACCCCGACCGCGCCGCCCTCCCGGACAGCGTTGAGGTAGTGCACGGGTCGGTGGCACAGTCGCAGGCTTTGCAGGCGGCCATGCGCGGCGTCGATCGGCTCTACCTGGCCCCAGCTCCCGCCACCGTGGAGGAGACGGTGACCGCTGCCCGCCGCGCCGGTGTTGGCCACATCGTTGACCTGTCAGGGGAACCGGAGAGCTGGTGGGGGATGGTGACCACGGCGGTTGAAGCTTCCGGTGTGCCCTGGACACACCTGTGGCCCGGGGATTTCATGGAGAACACCCTGGTGTGGGCGCCGCAGATCCGGACCGAGGGTGCCGTCCGCGAACCCTGGCCGCAGGCCGCCAGCACTCCCATCGCGATGGACGACATCGCCGCCGTCGCCGCGGCAGCACTCCTCGAAGACCAGAACCAGAACCAGGCCTACTCCCTGACTGGGCCAGAAAAGCTGACCCGCCGGGAATTGGCCGCTCTGATCGGCCAGGCGCTCGGTCGCGAGATCCCCCTGGTGCAGGTCGGCCGGGACGAAGCGGTCGCGGTCCTGGAGGCGAGCATGGGCGAGAACGCCGCCTGGTACGTCGACACGGTTCTGGCCGGCTCCGCAGCCGAGGCTACCGAGCCGACCCGCCTCGTCGAGGACCTGATCGGCCGTCCGGCCACCACCTTCGCCCAGTGGGCCCGCCACCACGTCGACGACTTCCGCTGAGCGCCACGTCGGTTGCTGCCTTGAGTGAGGCGGATCCCCGGTGTGGACGGCGTCCAGGTGACGCAGCGCCGCAAAACGGCTGCCGGATCTGAGGCGAGTGATTGATGGTCGTTTGTGGTGCTGCAGGCCTGGCGTCCCTGCCATCCTTGATCCGTGGATACGACGTCATCGCCCGCCCGCGACCTGACCGACCCCGAGCAGAACCAAGCGGTGCTTGACCAGGCCGCCGCTCTCCTCGAGGGACGCGCGGCGGTTGGGCCTGTTGAGGGTGGCTACGGACCGGCGGTTGCGGCCGAAGCACGGGCCGTGGCTCGCTCGCGCAGCCGACTGGGCGAGGTTGCGGTCCCGGTGCATCTGAGCGTGGTGTGGGCGATGTACGGCGAGACCGGGCGGATGGTCCCGCGTTCGGCGCACCCGCACGGAGAGGACTTCGTCCGGACCAAGGTCCGCCAGCTCGACTGGCTGACCAACGGCCTTCCGGGCGTCACCTGGAGCATTCTCGCCTGCGACGACGGATGCCCCGATCAACCCTCGAGCGCCGACCTGATGGCCGACATCGCTGTCGCCGCGGGGTACCCGAGCGAAGGTCACCGCAGCGTGACGGTGCTCAAGCTGGCAGACGTGATCGCCGGTGACGTCTCCATCAGTCCCGCGTTCGACCGGCTGTCCTCAACCGAGCAGTCCCGCAAGGGCGGATCGATTCTCGCCGGGCTGGCCGCAGCACTGCGATCAACGCCCGGGGTGAACGACGCCGGCAGGCACGTGGTTTGCTACACCGACGCGGATCTGTCCGCGAACCTGGCTCAGTTGGGCTCCCTGGTCGCACCGGTGGTGACCAGCGACGAGGTTGTCGCCGCGCTCGGTCAGCGTTACGGGATGGCCGAGGCGGTGCTGGTCCGGGCGGACGGGCCGGTATCCGAACCGCACAGCACCGGGGACAAGCCAGACAAGATCATCATCCTGTTCCGGCACTTCGTCCGAGCGCTGCTCATTCCGTCGCTGGCTCAGGTGCTCGACACCCAAGCCGGTTTCAAGGCCTTCGACGCGGCCGCGCTCGGTCCGGTCCTTGGTCAGATGACATCGTTCAACGAGACCTTCGACATCGAACTGCTCATCCATCTCGCTCAGCAGCAGGGACCAGGGGCCCTGGCGGTCGAGCCGATTGTCTTCACCGAGGACTTCGCCGCGACGAACTTCCCGTCCGTCGACCCCGGGTCGCACCACCTGGCGATGGTTCACCAGGTCGTGGACCTCTACGACCAGTTCGTCGCGCCGATCACGCCGGTCACCGGGGAGGCGGCCGACCTCCTCGCCTTGATCAGGACGCTCGATCTGGACGACTACGTGATCTTGATCAAGCACCTTCGCGGCGAAGACCTCGGGGACTCGACTCTGTTCGAGCGCCGCTGGTCGGTGCAGCACCTGCGCGACGTCCTCCGCCGCTGACACCGACGACGTCCTCCGTCGACCTCCACATCAGCGCGCCGATCCGCTCGTCATCAGGGCACCGGCTGGGTCCGAAGCCCGGTGATCGCAAATGCCTCCACGTCGTAGAGATGCCCACCGGTCGAGACCACCACGGTTATCACCGGTGAGCGGGTGGACCGGTACGACACCTTGGCCGACCACGGCTGGTTCTGACCTCCGGCGGGGATGCCCCGAATCTCACCGAGCGGCCGGCCGCTGCCCAGCGCGCGAACCTGGACATGCAGTGCCTCGTCCACCCCGGTGATCCGGCCGCCGACGGTCAGCGGTGAGCTCACTCTGGACCCGTACCGCGGTTTCGTGAGGGACAGGGTGTCGTCCCGGGTGCCGACCACTTCCCAGGGCCGATCCGCCCCGGCACCGATCCGCGCCAGGTGCAGCACGGCGGCGTTCGCCCTGCCCTCCACCGGAACAGCACCGACGCCGATCCAGGCTTGGTCGCCCGAGGTCTGGGTGCTGATGACCTTCGTCATTTCCTCGAAGCCGAGGTAGTCGTGGGCGAAGGCGAGGGCCGTCTGCCCAGCGTCCAGCCGCCAGGGCTGGTGTCCTTGGGAGCCTGCGCGCTGCCATTGCATCGCTTCGGCAACCGAACCGAACGGCCACAGCGGCTGGAAGCCGAACACACCAGGCGCGGGTGCCGGCTCCGGGGTCGTGCTCACCGGCCCGGCGGTTGCCGGTGTGCTGGCTCCGGACGTCGTCGGATCAGCTGACGTTGTCGGATCGTTTCCCGGGTCTGAGCCGACCCCCGGGTTTGAGTTGGCGCCTGGGTTTGAGTTGGCGCTGTCTCGACCGAGTGACCAGGCCGCTGCCAGCGCGCCGACGACCAACAGCACCACGGCAGCCGTCGCGGCGATCACTTTCCAGGGGGAACGGGCGGATTCGTCGGGTGGCTGCGGTGGAGCATTCGGTTCCCTCATGGCAGGTTCCCCCTCGCACCGGAATCGGCTGTCCCTCTACAGTCCCCCGGGAGGGGGTGCCGGGAAAGGACCGAACGGCCTATCCCGGTGCCGGGCAAGGGACCGGTCGGTGCCGTTCTAGGCACACAAGCACAGTGGCAACATCATCCGGGACCTTTGGCTCTGACCCCTGGGCGACTCGCCGTCGGACGCCGGCTTCAGCGCTGGTCGAGAGCCCGGCACGCCAGCTTCAGGTGAGTTACGCCGCCCAGATTCCTTCGCCGAGTTCCTGATCGCTCGGTCAGCTCTCGATCGGACAACGAAAGGCTTTGACAAGAAGCTGCTTTCCTTCACCACCCTGGTCGATCAGCAACTCGATGCCGCTCGGCAATCCACCAGCGGCTGGCCATCAGGTGACCGGGGATACAGGTAGTTATCCCGGTCCGCCGCGGGGGCCAACCGGGAAGGATGAGCTCCACCGGTGTCCAGCAGCGTGGCACCTAACCTGATCATGGTTAGACGACTGCACAGAATTCGGGACAGTGAAGCAAACGAACGAAAGGCCTCTGGCCTTCGGCTACTACTCCGCACGCGTCAGCATCCCGGCCGAGGAGACGATGAACCACCGAGAAACATTGACCGCCTTCGCGGGTCGCGAAGGGTACGCCCTGGCCGACGTCTTCGCCGAACCCTCCAAGGAGCCGTCCGTGGCTCTGCAAGCGCTGTTTCAGTCCGCGGAGCGGCGCCAGGTGGTCGCTGTCATCGTCCCGACGGTGACCGATCTCGGCACCACCCACCACGTCCAACAGGTCACTCGCGACCGTTTGGAGGAGGCCGGAATTCGGGTCCTGATCCTTCCGGCGCAGCATGGGGGCGGGTGCTGAGCGTCCAGTGCGCTGACATCGCCCAGCCACGGTGGGTCTATTTGTGTGCCATGGCCAGCAGATGGGCACTGGCATTGATCAACAACGGGTCTTGCTCGACGATGCGGGCGCACCGTAAGGCTGCCTCGACCAGTCCGGGGAAGGCCTGCAGGCCGGCGGCGTCCATGGTTGGCCAGGTTGGGCCCTCCACGCCGTAGACGGTGACCTCCGTCAGTGTTTCTTCCTGGATCTCGGTGCGAAGCTCGTCGGCGGTGTGAAAATACGTCGGCATGAAGCCCACATGTTGGTCGTAGTGTCCGGTAGCGATGACGGTTTGTACGGACGGCTCAAGCTCGGCGGTCAGTCGCCCATCGCTGCCGATCTCCAGCAGGGAGAGGTAGCGGCTGATGGCTGCGGCAACGAGCAGCCCGCCCGGGCGCAGCACCCGCACTGCCTCGGCCAGCGCGCGGGCGCGTTCCGCCGACTCGGTCAGGTGATAGAGCGGGCCGAGCAGCAGAACGACATCCATGCTGGCGTCCGGGGTATCAAGCTCGCGGGCGTCACCGATCTGTGCGGTGACACCATCGAGGGCTGAGGCGTCGTGCACATGGGCGGGGACAGGGTCGACGACGTGGACCTGGTGCCCGTCCGCTGCCAGCCAGGCCGCGTGAATGCCGGTGGCTCCGCCCACGTCGAGCACGTGGACGCCGGACGTGGGCAACCACCGCCGGATCAGCTCCTGCGTTCGTAGGTACTCCAGCTGCCCATGAGCTGATCGACGGAGGCGGGTGTCCTCGACGCCGTCCGTACCGTAATGCTCCGTCAGTTCGGGATTCATGCCCCATGGTGATCAAGGCCTGTGCCGAGCGCCAACTCATTTATCGACCAGCGCCGGTTGAGGAGGGACCTGTTCTCGGCCCCTGTCCATCGGCGCGTATTGGTGCGTATCGGCGCGTATCGGCTCTGTATTGGTGGCAGCGGATCGGCCAGGATGGAGCGGTGGACCTGATCACCGTACCGTTCAATTCCTCAGGCCGGACCGGCGGTGTCGCCCGGATGCCTTCGGCCCTGCTCGACGCCGGCCTGGCCGCGGCGGTTCCGGGTGCGCGGGTGCTGCCGGCCGAGGTGCCGACCGGTGATCCGCGACGCGGGCCGAGCGGTCTGGCCGCTGAGGAGGCGCTCACCGCGATGGTCGCCGCGGTGGCCGAGCGGGTGCTGCAGGCCTGGGCGGCGGACCGGGTTCCCGTCGTCCTCGGTGGTGACTGCCCGGTGCTGCTCGGCGCCCTGGTCGCGGCGACCCAGCGGGACTACGCCGCTGCACTGGTCTTCGTGGACGGGCACGAAGATGCCTGGGATCCAGAGCATTCCAGCACCGGGGAGGCGGCGGACAGCGAGATTGCGCTGGCCCTCGGCTGGGCTGCGCCACCGGCTGGCCTAGCATCGATGCTGCCGTGTCTGAGCCCCTCCGGCCTGCTCCAGTTAGGCCCACGGGACGCGGCAGAGCTGGCTGCGGCCGGTCGGCCCAGCCTCGCCGACCGGGTGGAACTGTTGCCCGGGGACCGGCTCGCGGCACCGGATGGGCTCGTGATCGCCCTCGACCTGGCGGCCGGTCTGCTGACCAGGCACCAGCATTGGTGGCTGCACATCGACCTGGACGTGCTGAGCTCGGCGGCGCTGGCCGCGGTGGACTACCCGCAACCCGGTGGCCTGTCCTGGGAGCAGCTCGAGGCGTTGACCGGGAGCCTGCTCGGCCTGGGCGGCTGCGGCGGGCTCAGCGTCTGCATTTACAACCCGGAATTGGACGGTGGCGCGGCAGCCGGACGAATCAGCGAGTACGTGGCCGGCGCTGCCCGCCTGCTGGCCGTCTGATCGGCTGGCCGGCTGATCGGCTGGCTGGCTGACCGAAAGATCGAATTGCGTTATCCGGCGTACCAGGAAGACTGACGCCCATAGCGTTCGGCTCCAGATCAGGGGTCGTCGCGTGTACCTGTCCACCAAATGAGTTCTGATGACGCCGCTTCGGTGCGGCCTCTGACGGGGGAACCCATGGTGAACGACCAGCGGCGAGCGGGCCCCGCGCACACTCACGCGCGGTGGGATCCCGCCGATGACCGCGCTCGGTTGGTCGCTCAGCGCCATTGATTCGAGGGTTTCAGTTGGGGCGCAGCAGGTATCGGTGGTGGTCGGCACCGACGAGCAGCCTGGAAGCGCAGCGTTGAGTTCACGGATTCACGCTGCGAAAGAGCGAAAACCGTTCCAATGGAGGAACTGTGACAATCTCGACGGATAACATCCAGCAGTATGTCGGCAAGACGCTGTTCGACGACGGCGGAAACAAAATCGGGAAGATCGGCGCCATCTACCTCGACGATGTCACCGGGGAGCCCGAATGGGTCACCGTAGCCACCGGCTTCTTCGGCACCAACGAGAGTTTCGTGCCGGTCAGCGAGGCCAACGTCCGTGACGACGGGCTGAGTGTCCCGTACGACAAGAGCAAGATCAAGGACGCCCCGAACGTGGACGTCGACGAGGGGCACCTGTCGACCGACGAGGAGGCGCAGCTGTACCGGTACTACGGCCTGGAATACTCCGGCGTCTCGTCCCGGGACCGTACGGACTACTCCGACACTCAGGCGGGCGACCGGAGCACCGGCTACGCCGCGTCGACGACAGGTCGCACCGATGTGGGCGGCACTGACGCCGATGACGACGCCGACCGCCAGGGGTACGACGACGTCGTCCCCAGCCGCCGCGAGACCAGAGGGGACGTCGGGGACGACGCCATGACCCGGTCCGAAGAGCGGTTGAACGTCGGCAAGGAGACGGTGGCGACCGGCAAGGCCCGGCTGCGTAAGTGGGTCGAGACCGAGCACCAGCAAGTCGACGTCCCGGTTCGTAAGGAGAAGGTGCGGCTGGAGAGCGAACCGATCACCGGCGACAACCGGGACCAGGCGTACCGCGGATCCGACATCAGCGAGGACGAGCACGAGGTGACGCTGCGCGAGGAGCGTCCGGTGGTGGACACCGAGGTCACGCCGGTCGAGCGGGTCGATGATCTGGCCGGTGCAGCTTTGCCTTAGACCGTCTTCGGTATGAAACCAGAACACCGTGTCCGGCCGCTCCTGCGCCAGCCCAAG
>JANNPJ010000671.1:0-4248 GCA_031400005.1 Kineosporiaceae bacterium
GGGCGGTCGGCGACCACCACCCCTGGGGTGTTCCCCCCCACCACGTGGGGGGGGGCCGCCCCCCCGACTCGCAGCGTGGTGAGCGAGCTGAGGGCGGTTGCCGTCGAGCTCAGGGCAGTCTCACGATGGCGGTCGCCTTGCCCAGCACCTTCTGGCCGGCTGCGACGGCGGACAGCAGCACGGTGACGGTCCGCGCGTCCGGATCCTTCGTCGTGATCCGCCCGCTGACCTCGATCGTCGCGCCCTGGTCGTCGTCCGGGACCGGGACCATGCTGGTGAAGCGCACGCCGTACTCCACGATCGCGCCGGGGTCACCAGCCCAGTCGCTGACGAACCGACCACCGGTCGCCATCGTGAACATCCCGTGGGCGATCACATTAGGCAGGCCGACCGAGGTGGCGACCCGTTCGTTCCAGTGGATGATGTTGAAGTCGCCGCTCGCACCGGCGTACCGGATCAAGTCAAAGCGAGTGACCGGGTAGGTCACCGTCGGGAGCTCGTCGCCGACGGTCACGCTGTCGAAATCGGGCCTGGTGGTCGCGGTCATGACTGCTCCTCCGCACCCCGGACGACGAGGGTCGAGGTCACGGTGGTCACCGGCTCGCCCTTCTCATCGACGATCTCGGCCCGGGTGCTGACCATGGTGTGCTTGCCCGCCGTCCCGACTTTGTCCACCGTCGTGGTGGCGACCAGCCGGTCACCGGCAACGATCGGCCGATGGTGGATGAACCGCTCCTCACCGTGCACGACCCGCGCGTAGTCAATGCCCGAATTCGGATCGAGGATCAGCTGGCGATCACTGAGCTGGGCGATAATCACGGCCAGCGTGGGGGGAGCGATCACATCCGGGTACCCCAGCGCGCGGGCGGCCTCAGGGTCGAAGTGGACCGGATCGGACGAGTTGATCGCCTCGGCGAACTCGCGGATTTTCACCCGGCTCACTTCGTAGGCGGGCGAGGGCGGGTAGACCCGCCCGGCGATGTTCGGATCGACAGCCATCAGCGCCTCCACAACATTGGCTCACAAGTTCGGGTACTCAACCGGCCGACGTGCGCTCAAACACCGTCGGCCGCCCTGCCGATCAGATCGGTAGGACGGCCGACGCGCAAGAGAAAAAGTCAGCGAGTTTCGCGGTGCGCCCGGTGACAGCTGCAACGCGGGCAGAACTTCTTGAGCTCCAGCCGGTCGGGGTCGTTCCGGCGGTTCTTCTTGGTGATGTAGTTGCGTTCCTTGCACTCGACACAGGCCATTGTGATCTTCGGTCGAACGTCAGTGCTCTTGCTGGCCACGGCGGTGCCTCTTTCACAATTCGATGCGGGTAGGTACAGGGGTAGCGGAGGCGGGACTTGAACCCACGACACAGCGATTATGAGCCGCTTGCTCTACCAACTGAGCTACTCCGCCCTCGCTAATACAGTTCGGCACCTCCCCGGAAGGGTGGTGCCGACCAGAGCCCCGATAGGGAATCGAACCCTAGACCTTCTCCTTACCATGGAGACGCTCTGCCGTCTGAGCTATCGGGGCTTGCCAACCAGCCAGGGCGGCGTCGTACTCTCCCCGGCAGCGCTTCAATGTACACGCCCTTTGGTCCTGGGCTGAAATCCGCTACCGATCAGGCCGGTCGGACGGCAGCGACAGGCCTTTGAGCAGCAACTCCAGCAGCGCCAGGTAGTTGGTTTCGGGATCGGTGGCGAAGCTCCGACCACCGAGTTCCAGCGTGACCGCACCATGCACGGTGCTCCAGATCTGCTGGGCGACATCGCGAGCGCTCCCCGGGGTCAGCCGACCGGCCGCCATCCCGGTCGACACGTGATCCACCAGCGCCTGGAAGGCGCCGCTGGCGAAAGCGCCCAGTTCGGGCGATGGCTGGCCACCGGCTAGCGGGCCACCGCCGAACATCACGTCATACAACTGCTGGTTCGCCAGCGCGAACAGCCGGTAACGGACCCCGGCCGCGCGCAGCCGCTCGCCCGGATCGAGTTCATCCCTGGGCGCCAAGGCCTCGGTGAGCCGCTGGAAGCCCCGGATCAGCAGGGCGTCGATCAGCCCTTCCTTGCTACCGAACCGGTTGTAGACGCCCATCGGGGCAACCCCGGCTTCGACCGCGACGGCACGCACGGTGACCCCGGCCGCCCCTTGCCGGATCAAGACCGCCTCGGCCGCGTCCACCAGGGCGGACTTCACGTCCTGACTGGGGGTACGGACGCCAGTTCGCTTAGCGGTGCTCATCGCTTCACATTCTCCCGCACTGAAGACGACGACGTCTTCACATTAATAGAACAACGTGCTACATCTATAGCACGTCGTTCTAAGGAGAACCGTGATGAGTGTCGCTTCGACCTCCGTTCCCGCTGTTCCACCCGCCCAGACCCGAGACCGTCGCTGGTGGATGCTGCTGGTGCTCTGCCTGAGCGTTCTACTGGTGACGATCGACAACACCATCGTCAACGTGGCGCTGCCGACCCTGAGCCGAGACCTGGACGCCTCCACCAGCAACCTGCAGTGGATCGTCGATGCCTACACGCTGGTTTTCGCCGGGCTCCTGCTGGTCGCCGGGCACCTGGGCGACCGGTTCGGCCGGCGACGCCTGCTGCAGATCGGCCTCGTCCTCTTCGGCCTGACCTCGTTGGCCGCCGCGAGCGCCGGCACCACCAACCAGTTGATCGCCGGCCGGGCCGCAATGGGTGTGGCCGCTGCGCTGATCTTTCCGGCCACGCTCAGCCTGCTGTCCAACATCTTCACCAACCCCCGGGAACGGGCCACCGCGATCGGGATCTGGTCCGGCATCTCCGGTCTCGCCGTGGCGCTCGGCCCGGTCAGCGGTGGGCTGCTGCTCGAGCACTTCTCCTGGAACGCGGTGTTCCTGGTCAACGTCCCGCTCACGGTGATCGCCTTGGCCGCCGGCTGGCGGTTGTTGCCGGAATCACGCGACGATCGTCCCGGCCGCTTCGACCTGGGCGGCGCCGTCGGTTCGATCGCCGGCATCGGGACGCTGGTCTGGACCGTGATCGAGGCTCCGAACCACGGATGGACGTCGTCCACCACCGTCGTCGGACTGATCGTGTCGGCCGCGCTGCTGGCCGGCTTCGTCCGCTGGGAAACCCGTCGCCCGGACCCGCTGCTCGACGTCCGGCTGTTCACCAACGCCCGGTTCTCCGCCGCCAGTTTCGCGATCGCCGCGGCCTTCTTCGGGCTCTTCGGGTTCATCTTCCTGATCACCCAGTACTTCCAGACCGTGCGCGGCTACGACACCCTCGACGCCGGGCTGGCAACGCTGCCGTTTGCGCTGGTCACCGGGGTGCTGTCACCGGTAGCGATCCTGCTGATGAAGCGGATCGGGACGACCCGAGTGGTGGCGCTCGGCTTGGCGCTGATGAGCCTCGGCTTCCTGGTGGCCGCGGGCTCGAGCGTCGACTCGGCGTACTGGGGACGGATCGTCGGCTCGATGGTCCTGATGGCCGCCGGCCTGGCGCTGACCACCGGTCCGGCCACCGATGCGGTGATGGGTGCGCTGCCGCGGGCCAAAACCGGAGCCGGCTCCGCGGTGAACGACACCACCCGCGAGGTCGGCGGCACACTCGGGGTGGCCGTGGTCGGCGCAGTGATGAGCTCGATCTACGGGACCCGACTGGCCGACGCGTTGTCGTCGCTGGGCGTGCCGCTGCCGTCGGCTGCGGTGCAGGCCGCTCGGGAGTCGGTCGTGGCCGGCCTGGCGGTAATCGGCCAGTTGCCGGCGTCAGCCCAGGCTTCGGCCGGGACGGCGGTCCGGGAGTCGTTCATGGACGGCTTGCAGGCCGGCTCCCTGATCGCCGCGGCAACCACGTTCGTGGCCAGTCTCGTTGTGCTGATCTTCCTCCCCGCCCGGCACCGCGAGTCCGGGGCCGACGCCCCCCTGATCGGGGCCGACGCCCGCTGATCGGGGCCGACGGTCCGGCCAGGTCCGGGTGTCATTGGGTGACTTCCGTGCGCGTATTCCGCGCTGAAGTCACCCAATGACCCAAATCGCGGTGCCTAGGGAGCTTTACGGCCGGATTGGGGAAGATCCGACCCACCGTGCCATGGGCAGGTTCCTCCCCAATCCTGGTCGGGTTCCGGCTGCCAATCTGGACCGATGCGCGCGAGAGGCCCTGTTGTTGCTATCCTCGCATCCGCCGGAAGGATCGCGAGATCCGAAGGTTGGCAAGGCGGGTTGCCCGAGTGGCCAAAGGGAGCAGACTGTAAATCTGCCGGTGTACGCCTACGTTGGTT
>JANNPJ010000220.1:0-5516 GCA_031400005.1 Kineosporiaceae bacterium
CCCAGCCATCGATCTCGATCGAGTTGAACAGTTGGAGCGGGGCCGGCGCGGTCTCGGTCCAGGTCTCGATGATCTTGGGGCCAATCGCCACCACCCCGAAGGTCAGGAAGAACCCGAACACCGACGCCGCCAGCAGCAACACCTGCACGGCCTGCGCGATCAGCAGCACCAGCAGCAGGTTCACCCGCTGCCGGCTGGACAGCGTCACCTCGCCGATGCGGTCACCCAGGTCACGGGCGGCGTCCTCGAACGGCGTCTCTGCGCAGGCGTCGACCGGGCCGCCGGCCTTGACCTGTGCGACCACTTTGCGCACTTCTTCCGGCAACTGCCCGAGCAGGAAGCCCACGGCGACGACGGAGAACAGCAGCACGGTGGCCCAGAGCCAACTGCGCTTCAACGCCGAGGCCACCTGCCAGACCTCGGTGTTGATGAAGAGGAACGTGGTGAACAGCAGCAGCAAGGGCAGGGCCCGCGTCACCAGCGGCACCAGGAGGCCGAGGTCGCCGAGCGCCCGACGGGCGGCCCAGCCGGCAATCCCCCAGCCCCGCAGGGCGGTCAGCGCGTAACCGGTCACGAGTATCCCGGCCGCCCAGATCGCGGCCACCAGGGCGCTCCCTACGGCCGCACTGCCACGGGCATCCTGCACTCCGACGGCCACAGCGAACACGATGGCGCCGACCATCAGCGACAGGACGGTCAATCCGGCCAGCAGTGGCCAGAGCCGACCCACCGTCAGGAGCCGGGCAATTCGGGCGTCCTCGCGGTCGATGAACCAGGGCAGCCCGTGACCAACAAACCAGGCCTCGGCACCCTTTCTGGACGCGTCACCGTCCCCGATGGGCACACCATCGTGACTGAGCACGCCCCCGTCCTGGGCAGCCGCACCCTCGTCGTGACTGGACACACCATCGTCCTCAAGAGACGGACCACCGAGCACGTTCACACGCCCGTGCTGACGCCGAGGACCGCACGGCAGCGGACGACGTCCAGGGCCATCTGCTCCAGCAGCGGCGCCATCCCGTCGAACCGCAAGGTCGGCCGCAACCGCTCGACGAACTCGACGGCCACCACCTCGCCATACAGCTCCAGGTCCACCCGGTCCAGCACGTAGGCCTCTACCCGCCGGTCCCGGCTGCCCTCGAAGGTCGGATTGGTGCCGACCGAGATGGCGGCCGGCAGCCGCTCGACCGGGCCGGGTACGTCGACGTCCTCCGCCGGAGCCGAGGTCTCGGGGCGGACCAGCCATCCGGCGTAGACGCCGTCCGCCGGGATCGCGCCGATCGCGTCCGCTGCCAGGTTCGCCGTCGGGTAGCCCATCTCCCGACCGCGGTGATCACCGTGCACCACCTGGCCGGTCACCCGGTGCGGGCGCCCGAGGACGTCGGCCGCGGCGGCGACGTCCCCAGCGGCGATCAGCTCGCGGACCCAGGTTGACGACCAGCGTCGCTCCGCCCCCTCGCGGCCGAGGTCTGCGACCACGTGGACGGTGAAGCCCAGTTCGGCGCCGAGCTCGCGCAGCGTGTCGACGTCCCCACTGTTGCGGTGACCGAATCGGGTGTCACTGCCGACCACGACCTGCTTGGCCTTGAGCGCGTCCACCAGCGTCTCCTGGACGAACCGCCGCGGACTCCACTGCGCCAGCTCGTGGGTGAACGGCATCACCAGGACGGCGTCCAGCCCGGCCTCGGCCAGCAACTCCAGCTTGTGCGCGGTGGTGGACAGCGGCTGCGGGGCCCGGTCTGGATACAGCACCGCCAGCGGGTGCGGGTCGAAGGTGACCGCAACTGCGCTCAGCCCGGCGGCTCGGGCGCGGTCGACCACCTCTTTGAGCACGGCATGGTGCCCACGGTGCACACCGTCGAAGTTGCCGATCGTCACTGCGGACGGCCCGAAATCTGGGGGGACGTCGCGCAGATCGCTCCAACGCTGAACCGGCTCGCTCTGCTGCACGTACCAACTGTGCCAGGCCACCGAACGTAAACGTTCGCTACCCCTTCGGCCCATCAGTAACTGGCGACCTGGGCCGATGAGGTAGTGGTTCGCATCGTTATCTGAGGAGGGGTATCTCAGTGCGGCAGTTGGTGCTCCGATGTGGTGAAATCTGCTCTTGTCATGAGAGCTTCATTACATGCTCATGACTACCTGTGATTGGATAGTGACGTGCAGTCAACTAAGTCTTCAGCGGGCAGCCTTCCCGACCCCCGGTCGGTCGCTGGGCGTGCTCCGATGCTGGCCCAAGGCACCTCAAATAGCTCTCGGTTCGCGCACGCCAGTGGCGGCGGGTTCTGCGTAGTTTGCGGAACCGTCTGGCCCTGCGCGCAAGCGACGAGGCCCGACAACACCGAGGCGCCACCGACCCGGGACTAGTGTCCACCCTTTTGATCACTCTGAGTGATCACGCCGCACGACTGCTCGGCTGGCGATAGCGCGCCAGGTGCGGTCAGCCGGTAAGCACGACGAGCGGACGAGCGGTCAGGCCCGCGTCGGCGATCAGCGCCACCAGGGCGCCGTCCGGGGCGTAGGCCGCGACCGGGGCAGGGCCTAGTTCGCTGGCCTCCAGCCGCTGGCCGTGCGCCAGCTTCCGGGCCTCGTCGGCGGTCAGCTCCCGGGTCGCGAAGGCGGCTCGAGCAGCGTCCGCGATCGGCAGGATCTGGAACTCCGCCGTCAGCGAGTCCAGGGTGTGCGCTCGCTCAATCCCGTACGGGCCGACTCGGGAACGACGCAGCGAGGTCAGATGCCCGGCACTGCCCAGCCGGGTGCCCAGGTCACGGGCCAACGCCCGGATGTAGGTCCCCGATGAGCAGACCACCTCGACGTCGACGTCCACCACCGGCACGTCGTCCTGAAGCTCTGATCGGGCGCTCAGCACCGCGAACCGGTGCACGGTGACCGGACGAGCCGCCAGGACGACGTCCTCACCCTCCCGAACCCGCGCGTAGGACCGCTTGCCGGCCACCTTGATCGCGCTGACCGAGCTCGGGACCTGCTGGATCTGGCCGCGCAGTCCGACGACCTGCGCCTCGATCGCGGCCAGATCAGCGCTCTCCAGACCGGGCCGGGCGACGATCTCACCCTCGCGGTCGTCGGTCACCGTACTGATCCCCAGCCGGATCGTGGCCTGGTACGACTTGTCGGCGCCGACAAGGTAGGTCAGCAGCCGGGTGGCCCGTTCAACCCCGATCACCAGCACCCCGGTGGCCATCGGGTCCAGGGTGCCGGCGTGCCCGACCCGCCGGGTGCCGGCCAGCGCGCGAATCCGGGCGACAACGTCGTGCGACGTCATTCCGGCCGGCTTGTCGACGATCACCAAGCCGCTCTGCACGACCTCGCTCAAGAGTTCGACTTGTCGACTGCGTCGTCGTCCGTTGCGTCATCGTCCGTTGCGTCGTCGTCCGAAGCGACCACCGGCTTGCGGTACGGGTCCGGGTCACCCGCATAGCTGGCGCCGTTCGCCAGCGCCGCCACCGCGGCGTCCCGCTGCGAGGCCACCGCCAGCAGGTCGTTCATGTGGGCCGCCGTCTCCGGCAGCGCATCGGCGATGAACTCCAGCGACGGGGTGAGCCGGATCCCGGTCCGCTTGCCGACCTCGGAGCGCAGCACCCCCTTCGCGCTTTCCAGCGCGGCGGCCGTCGAGGCCCGGGCCTCGTCGTCGCCGAAAACGGTGTAGAAGACCGTCGCGTGCTGCAGATCGCCCGTCACCCGAGCATCGGTGACCGTGATGAAGCCCAGCCGCGGATCCTTGATCCGCTTCTCCAGGGCCTCGGCCACCACCTCGCGTACCCGGTCCGCCAGCTTCCGCGCTCGTGCCGTGTCCGTCATCGTCGTCCCACCTTGTTTTCAGTACGTGATCAGGCTCAATACGTGATCAGACTCGTGCCTGCGATCGGGCCCATCCGGGCACCGATCAGATCAATCGTCGTCCTCGCCCCACACCCGCAGACGTGCGGCGAGCAGCTCGAGTTCCGGGCGCCCAGCGACGAGTTCCTCGCAGGCCGTCAGCACCGCATGGCAATGCGCGGCATCGGCGGCGGCGATCGCCACTCCGACCTCGGCCCGCCGGTGCAGTTCCTGATTGCCGGTCTCCGCGGCGCTGACCTCGAACTTGCGCCGCAGTTCAGCCACCACCGGCTTGACCAGCGAGCGCTTCTCCTTCAGCGAATGCACGTCACCGAGCAGCAAATCCAACGTCAATGATCCGACGTACATCACGCCTCCATTCTGTCCCGATCCTGCTCCCTAGGGTGCCGGGCCCAGCTTGCGTGGGAACGCAGCCCCGACATGGTTCCGGGGCGGGCTTAGTCGCGCTTCTTCTCGATCCGCGGCTTCTCCTGCATCTCGAAGGTCTCGATGATGTCCTCGGGCTTGAGGTCGTTGAACGACCCCAGACCGATACCACACTCGAATCCCTCGCGGACCTCGGTCGCGTCGTCCTTGAACCGCTTGAGCGACTCGATCGTGAGGTTGTCGCCCACCACGACCCCGGCGCGAAGCACCCGGGCCTTGGTGTTCCGACGGATCTCCCCGGTCCGGACGATGCACCCGGCGATGTTTCCGAACCGGCTGGAACGGAACACCTCGCGCACCTCGGCGGTACCGAGCTGAGCCTCCTCGAACTCGGGCTTGAGCAGCCCGCGCAGAGCAGCCTCGATCTCGTCGATCGCCTGGTAGATGACCGGGTAGTAGCGGATGTCGACGCCCTCGCGGTCGGCGTATTCCGCGTTCTGCCCCTCGGACTTCACGTTGAAGCCGACGATGATCGCGTTGGACGCGACCGCCAGGTTGATGTTGTTCTTCGTGATCGCACCGACCCCGCGGTCGATGATCCGCAGCTCGACCTCGTCGCCGACGTCGATCTGCAGCAGCGCATCTTCCAGGGCCTCGACCGATCCTGCGCCGTCGCCCTTGAGGATGAGGTTGAGCGTCTCGACCTTGCCCAGCTCGAGGGCCTTGGTGAAGTCCTCCAGGCTGATCCGCTTGCGCGACTTCGCCAGGGCGGCGTTCCGCTCGATCGCTTCGCGCTTCTCGGCGATCTGCCGGGCGGTCCGGTCGTCCGGAGCCACCAGGAAGGTGTCACCGGCGCCGGGCACCGAGGTCAGACCAAGCACCATCACCGGACGGGACGGCGTTGCCACCTCGACCGCCTCACCGTGCTCGTCGAGCATCGCCCGGACCCGGCCGTAGCCGGTACCGGCCACGATCGAGTCACCGATGTGCAGCGAACCGGACTGAACCAGAACGGTCACCACCGGACCACGGCCACGGTCGAGGTTGGCCTCGATCGCCACACCGCGAGCGTCCTTGTCCGGGTTCGCCCGCAGGTCCAGCGAGGCATCCGCGGTGAGCAGCACAGCCTCCAGGAGGCTGTCCAGGTTGAGCCGCTGCTTGGCGGAGACCTCGACGAACATCGTGTCGCCGCCGTACTCCTCGGCGACCAGGTTGTACTCGGTCAGCTGCTGCCGGATCTTGTCCGGGTTGGCGCCTTCCTTGTCCACCTTGTTGATCGCCACGACGATCGG
>JANNPJ010000703.1:0-10479 GCA_031400005.1 Kineosporiaceae bacterium
GATCGACCTGCCGCACCTGGTCTGGAGCCTGGAGAGCCTGGCCGCCGGCCGGGTGGTGAACCGGATCGTCGTCGACCCGGACGTCGCCCACTGGGCCCGGGTCGCGCTCGACCAGATGCTCGCCCTCCCCGGCTGACCGACCTCACCATCGACCCGGCGCACTGACCGAAAGATCGCCATAGTGGGTGACTTTCGTGCGCCTTAACCGCACGAAAGTCTCCCAGTAACGCGCAAACCGCCCGCGGTTAGGTGGCGAGGGCTTTGAGGAGCAGGGTTTCGGCTAGGCAGGCGCGTTCGAACTCGCCCAGGTGCAGTGACTCGTTTGCGCCGTGGGCCCGACTGTCCGGGTCCTCGACACCGGTGACCAGCACCGTCGCGGCCGGGTAGGCCGCCAACAGTTCAGCGATGAACGGAATCGAGCCGCCGATCCCGATCTGCACCGGCGCGGTCCCCCAGGCCTGCTCCAGTGCCCAGCGAGCAGTCCGGTAGACCGGCCCTTCGACATCGGCGGCGAATGCCTGACCGGCCTCGCCCTCGGTGACCTCGACCTTGGCCCCGAACGGGGCATGCGCCTCTGCATGACCGCGCAGCGCCTTGAACGCGGTAGCCGGGTCCTGGCCGGGCGCAATCCGCAGCGAGAACTTCACCCGCACCTGGGGAAGCAGCGTGTTGGACGCCGAATCCACGCTTGTCGCATCGACCCCGACGATGCTCAGCGCCGGTTTGGTCCACATCCGCGAGGTCAGGCTTCCGGTACCGATCAAGTGGACGCCGTCCAGCACTCCGGCATCCGCCCGCAGGTCCGCCTCCGGATAGTCGAGTGCCTCGGCCTCGCCACCGACCAGCCCGGCCACCGCGACATCGCCGTTCGCGTCCCAGAACGAGTCGAGCAACCGGACGGTGGCCAGCATCGCGTCCGGCACCGGCCCGCCGTACATCCCCGAGTGCACCGCATGATCCAGGGTGCGCACGGTGATCGTCCCGTCCACCAGCCCACGCAGGCTGGTGGTCAGAGCCGGGACGCCGACCTTCCAGTTCACCGAGTCCGCGACCACGATGACGTCGGCGGCCAGCAGTTCGCGATGCTCAGCGAGGAAGGCCTCGAAGGTTGGCGAACCGATCTCCTCCTCCCCCTCGACGAAAACCACGACACCGACACCGAGTTCCTCGCCGAGTGCTCGCAGCGCGGCTACGTGCACCATCACTCCGGCCTTGTCGTCGGCGGCGCCGCGGCCATAGAGCCGGCCGTCGCGCTCGGTGGGTTCGAACACCGGCGTGTCCCAGTCGGCATCGGCTCCCGGCGGCTGGACGTCGTGATGGGCGTAGAGCAGAACCGTCGGTGCACCCGCCGGCCCGGGACGACGTCCCACCACGGCCGGCGCCCCGGGCCGACCGTGCGCGCTCACTCGCAGCTGCTGGACGTCCTCCAGACCGGCGTCGCGCAGCAGGTCGGCCACCGCATCGGCACTGGCCTGGACATGCACTTGATCGAACGCCGCGGCCGAGACGCTCGGAATGCGCACCAGGCGCTCCAGGTCGGCCCGTAGTTGCGGGAGCAATTCGTGCATTCGCTCGCGGAAACGGTCGACGTCGGAGCCAAGAACTGGCGGTTTTGCCGAATGCGGGTCAGCCGAGGCAGTCATACGGTGACGGTATCGAGACACCGGCACGGGCGGGCGTCGAGGGCGGCACGGGAGGGGCTTGACGATGGACCTGCGCTATTCCGAGGCGGACGAGGGGTTCCGCGCCGAACTGCTGGCTTGGCTGGCAGGGAGCGTGCCGCCGGAGTGGCGGACCTTCGGGTACTGGTCCAGGCAGGACGCCGACCAGAGCTTCGCCCGCCGGCGCGAGTGGGAAGCAGCCAAGGCGGCTGCCGGGTTCTCCGGGATCGATTGGCCGACCGAGTTCGGCGGCCGAGGCGGCACCGCGGCGCAGAAGGCGATCCATGACGAGGAGCTGGCCCGGGCCGGTGCGCCGCTCACGGTGAACACCCTCGGGCTGACCTTTCTCGCGCCCACCGTGATGGCCATCGGCAGCCAGGCCCAGAAGCGGGAGATCATCGGGCCGCTGCTGCGCAATGAGGTGATCTGGTGCCAGGGCTTCTCCGAGCCGGACGCCGGCAGCGACCTGGCCGCCGTCCGGACTCGCGGGGTCCGCGACGGCGACCACTACGTCGTCAACGGGCAGAAGATCTGGACGTCGAACGCGCTGCACGCCGACCGGATGTTCGCCCTGGTGCGAACCCACCCCGGCGAGCGCAAGCATCAAGGGCTGTCGATGCTGCTGATCGACCTGCACTCGCCCGGCGTCGACGTCCGTCCGCTCCGCCAGCTCAGTGGCTCGCTGGACTTCGGCGAGGTGTTCTTCACCGACGTCCGGGTGCCGGTCGACGCCGTACTCGGAACCCCGGGCGAGGGGTGGAAGGTGGCGATGCTGCTGCTCTCGTTCGAGCGCGGGTCGTCCGCGATCGGCCAGTACACCGCGTTCCGCCGGGAGCTGGACGAGGTGATCTCGCTGGCCCGTCGGACCGAGCGGGGTGGGCGGCCGGCGATCGAGGATCCCTCGATCCGGCAACGCATCGCCCAGCTGCACATCGAGCTGGAATCACTGCGACTGCACTCCCTGCATGTCCTGACCCAGGTGGAGCAGGGCCGCGAGCTGGGCGCGACGTCGTCGCTGACCAAGTTGCAGTGGAGCCAGACCCACCAGGATCTCGGTGACCTGTTCACCGAGGTGGCCGGGGCAGATCATCAGCTCACCGCCGGTGGCGCGGACGCCGATGCCAGCGCCTACGGGCTCCAACGGGCCTTCCTCTGGTCCCGCTCGGAGACGATCTGGGGCGGCAGCTCGGAGGTCCAGCGCAACATCGTCGCCGAACAACTGCTCGGCCTACCCCGCTGACTTTTCCCTCGGCTGACTTCCCCATCGACAGGAGGCTCGGATGGACTTCGCGCTCACCCAGGAGCAACTGGGTCTGCAGTCAGCAGTCCGCGACCTGATTGCCACCCATGTTCGAGCAGCCCACCTGGACGTCGTCCGGGCCGTGGTCGATTCCCCGGAGTCCGACGGTGAGCCGGCCGGTCTCTGGGCCCGGATCGCCGAGCAGGGCTGGCCGGCGGTCGCAGTTCCGGAGGAGTACGGCGGCCTCGGGCTCGGTTTGCTGGAAGCGGCAGTGATTGCCCGCTGCCTCGGGGCGGGCGTCGTCCCTGGTCCGATCGCGGCAAACCTGATCGGCGGCGAGGCGATCCGGGCGGCCGGCTCACCCGAGCAACAGTCGGCCTGGCTGCCCGGACTGGCCGAGGGGCGGGTTCGGTTCGCGGTCGCCTTGCTGCGGCCCGCAGCGGCCTGGGACCGGCCCGGGGACGGCGTCAAAGCCGCCGGACAAACCGAAGGCAAGCTCACCGGAGAGGTCGGGCAGGTCGAGTACGCGCACCTGGCGGACCGGATCGTGGTCGCCGCCGAAACCGACGACGCGCGGGCAGAGGTCGGGCTCTGGCTGGTGGATCCGGCTGCGACCGGGGTGAGCATCACCCGGACTCCGACGCTTGATGCCACCACCCGGACGTCAACGCTCACCCTGACCGGGGCCGAGGCGGAGCAACTGCCCGGCGCGGACGCAGCGACGGTGGCCGACCTGGTGTCCCGGGCGACCGTGCTGGCCGCCAATGACCTGATCGGGATCGCCCGGGAGGCACTCACCCGTACCGTCGTCCATTTGCGCACTCGGGAGCAGTTCGGTCGACCGATCGGATCGTTCCAGGCGCTCAAGCATCACCTGGCCGACCTGCTCGTCGGGCTGACGATGGCCGAGCACGCCGGGTGGTACGCGGCGCACGCGCTGGACGCCGAACTGCCGGACGCGGCGGTCGCCGTCAGTGTGGCGAAGGCGAAGGCCAGCGACGTCGCCCGGCTGGCGACCGCACGGATGATCCAGTACCACGGTGGGATCGGCTACACCTGGGAGCACGAGACGCACATCTTCTTCAAGCGCGCCCGCCGCCTGGAGCAGACCTACGGTGACGCCGCCACGCACCGAGCCCGGATCGCCGCTCTCACTCTGGGCTGAACCGGTCGAGCAAGCTGAGGACGTCCTCCGCGAACACCCTCGCTGCCTGCTCATCCGACTGCTGGGTGACTTCCCGAGTTCCGGCCGCGATCACCGTGGTCAGCACCAGCGGATACGCCTGGTTCAGGCGTTCGCCGTCCGACCCGCGAAGCACCGCTCCGCTGCGCCGGACCCAGTCACCGAAGCCCGCCCGCATCACCGAGTCGAATCCGGGTGGAGCGTCACCGGCGAGGAAGAGCCGGGCCAGATCACGCTCCTCCCAGGCACCTTGCATGAATGCCCGGGCCCCGGCAGCGAACACCCGGATCGGGTTGCGCTCCCCGGCCGCCAACGCTTCCCGGACGGCGGCATCCGCTCGGGCTTCCTGCCTGGCCTGGTACCCATCGTGCAGGGCCAGGAACAGATCCGCTTTGCCACCGAAGTGGTGATACATGCTGCCGACACTCGAGCTGGCCCGAGATACCACCTCGGCAACATTGGCCTCGCTGTAGCCCACGTCGGCAAAAACTTCCCGGGCCGACTGGAGCAGCGCGGAGCGCGTGTCCTGGGCTCGCCGCTGCATGACCGGCATTCCGACCTCCTCGGAGGGTTATGGAACGAATACGGACAGTGTGCACCACAACTGGTCCCAGCGAAGAGCTCTGCAGGCCGTAGGCTGGTCCGGTGTTCGGACGCGAGAAGACCTCAGCCCCCTCAGCCAGCTCTCCGGCGGATCGCAACACCACGCCTGAGCGGGTGAAAGAAGGCGGCAAGGGCCGCGCCACACCGACCCGTCGGGAAGCTGAGCTGCGCAACCGCCGCCCGGTCGTCGGCGCCCCGCCGCCACCCAAGGGCGCCACCCGCGCCGAGCGCAAGGCCCAGCGCGCGGTTCGCACCGCCGCCGCGCGGGAAGCGCGCGCTCAGGCCCGGATCGCCCTGGCGAACGGCGACGAGCGGGCACTGCCCGCCCGGGACAAGGGCCCGGTGCGCAAGTTCGTTCGCGACTACGTGGATTCGCGCCTCAACCTCGGCGAGTTCTTCCTGCCGGTGGCGTTGGTCTCGATCATGATCGGGTTCATCGGCATCGAGGAAGCCCGGATCCTCTCGCTGATCGTGCTTTACCTGATGGTGATCGCGATCGCGATCGACTCCTTCCTGCTGAGCCGCCGGCTCAAGAAGGTGACCGCTGCCAAGTTCGGAGACAAGGGAACGGCCGGAGTCGGCACCTACGGCTTGATGCGGGCGCTTCAGTTGCGCCGGGCCCGGATGCCGAAACCACAGGTCAAGCGGGGCCAGCACCCGAAGTGACGTAGGTCCGGGCGGACCGACAGTCGCAAATCGGCGGGCGGGCGTAGGGTCAAGTCATGGATTATCGGTACCTCGGCCGCAGCGGCCTCAAGATCAGTGAACTGACCTACGGCAACTGGCTGACCCACGGCTCCCAGGTCGAGAACGATGTCGCGACCCAGTGCGTGCGGGCTGCTCTGGACGCCGGGATCACGTCGTTCGACACTGCGGACGTCTACGCGAACACGGTCGCCGAAGAGGTGCTCGGTGGGGCACTCGAGGGCCAACGCCGGGAGAGCCTGGAGATCTTCACCAAGGTCTACTGGCCGACCGGACCGGGTGGCCCGAATGACTGCGGCCTGTCCCGCAAGCACATCATGGAGTCGATCAACGGCTCGCTGCGGCGACTGCGCACCGACTACGTCGATCTCTACCAGGCCCATCGGTACGACACCGAGACGCCGCTGGAAGAGACCATGCAGGCCTTCGCGGACGTCGTCCGGGCCGGCAAAGCGCTCTACATCGGCGTCAGCGAATGGACGGCGGAACAGATCCGGGCCGGCCAGGCCCTGGCCGCCGGCCTGGGCTTCCAGCTGGTGTCGAACCAGCCGCAGTACTCGATGCTCTGGCGCGTCATCGAGGCCGAGGTGGTTCCGGCCAGCAAGGAACTCGGGCTCTCCCAGATCGTCTTCTCCCCGTTGGCCCAGGGCGTACTGACCGGCAAGTACCTTCCCGGTCAGCCACCGCCCAAGGGTTCGCGGGCCACGGACGAGAAGGGTGGCGCCAACTTCATCGCCAGGTTCCTGAACGACAACGTCCTCACCCGGGTACAGGCACTGAAGCCGATCGCCGACGACGCCGGGCTCAGCCTGGCCCAGCTCGGGGTCGCCTGGGTGCTGCAGAACGACAACGTCGCCGCCGCGATCATCGGCGCCTCCCGGCCGGAGCAGGTCAAGGAGAACGTCACCGCTGCCGGTGTTCGGCTGGAGCCGGAACTGCTCGCCCGGATCGACGACGTGCTCAGCGACGTGGTCGTCCGGGATCCGGCGATGACCGCCAAGAATTCTCCGGCCACCCGGCCGAGCTGACCGGAGTCCCTTCGACGGTGGGGCGGGGCTACTTCAGCAGGTGCCGCTCAACCGGGTTCCGATTCCGGACTCGATGCGGACTTGGTCCTGCGGTCTGACCCCTGTGGCGGGTCAAACCGCAGGACCAACAAGCTGGCGCTACTCCAGCGGACGCAGGCTCATCGGGCCGTAGACCTGCTCGCCGCCGTTCAACAGGTAGACCTGCTCCACTCCGGACGCGAGCAGTTCGTGCCAGGTCTCTCCGACCCAGGTCTCGGCGTCCGCCTGGCTGGGAAAGCCGGTCTTCGGCAGGTCGGGTCCAGTCATCGTCGAGCCGTCTGCTGCTTCGTACCGCCAAGTCCACGAGTTCACCCGCCTACCGTATGCGCTGCACCGGCAGACCGGTAGGACGACGGGACAACGGACGATGGGACGGGACTGGACGGGACTGGACGGGACTGGACTGGACGGGACTGGACACGCAGCGCGGCGTAGCCACAGCAGGGACTCGAGCGTGGACGATGACACCGCGCAGGGCAGCTCATCGACGCCGGCCCGCTCATCGACATTCGGGAGACACGCGATGGACCTGCTGCTGACCGGGACCGGCCCGGCCTCGGGATTCCCGGTACCGGGCTGCCCCTGCGCAACCTGCCGATCAACCTCGACCGCCTCGACTTCCTCGACCACCTCGACCACCTCGACCACCTCGACCGGATCCTCGGTCGGGCCGACCGGGCCCGGCACTCGACTGCCTCGACGACCGGCCGAACTGTGGCTCGGGGACCAGTACCGGCTGGACATCGACGGCGTCCTGCACGGACCTGATGGAACCGATCATCGGCTAGGCGCCGGCGATCAGATGGAATTGCCGGGGATCAGCGTCCGGGCGTTGGCCTCGGCCGGCGTCGGGGTCAGCTTGCTGATCCACCCGGACGACGGTCCGCCGCTGTTGTGGGCCCCGCAGGCCGGGCGACTGCCGGAGTCCACCTCAGTCGACCTGGCCGGTATCCGGCTCGCAACGGCGATTCTCGGCCCCGCTCCGGAGACCGACCCGGACGAGGCCAGGAACGCACCAAGCCCGGTCCAGAGCGCCCTGACCCTGAGCCGGCTACGGGCAATCGGTGCCGTCGGTGACTGGACCACCTGCATTTTCGTCGGGATCGGACACCAGCAGGGATCGGCCGGCCGGTTGGCGGTCTGCCTTCAGCACTGGCGGGCACTGGCTCCGCCGGATGGCACCCGGCTGACGTCAGGCAGCGCCCACACCCTGGAAACCGACACCTCGACGGTCCCACCGCTCGGCGGGCGAACCCTGGTGCTCGGTGGTTCGGCGTCCGGGAAGTCCGGTCTGGCCGAGGACCTGCTGGCCGCCGAGCCGGAGGTGCTCTACACCGCCACCGGTCCGGTGGTGGACCTGCGGACCGCCCCGGACGAGGAGTGGGCGCGCCGGGTGCGACGGCACCGCGAGCGACGTCCCGACTGGTGGCGAACCGAGGAGACCCACCAGGTCGCGGCTCTGCTGTCCAAGGTCGAGCAGCCGATCCTGCTGGATTCGGTCGGTACCTGGCTGACTGGAGTTCTCGATCGGGCCGGGGCCTGGCAGGAGCAGGACGGCTGGCGGAAGCGGGTGGACGCCGAAACCGATGTCCTGGTCCGAGCGTGGCGATCTCGTCAGGGCCAGCTGGTCGCCGTCTCGGACGAGGTTGGGCTGTCCGTGGTGCCGGCGACGCCTGCTGGGCGATTGTTCCGGGACGAACTGGGCCGGTTGAACCGGCGACTGGCCGACGAGAGCGAGCAGGTACTCATCGTCGTCGCCGGTCAACTGCTGGCCTCGGTCAACGCCCCGACCGGCGGCTGAGCCCACCACATCCCGCATCAGTACCTGCTCCACCACCGAGTTGGTGGCCGGTTGACGGGCTGGTTTGCTGCTGGGTCGGTGGCCGAGTGGGTGCCTAATGGGTTGCTGGGTGGTGGCTGAGCCGGTGCTGGGTGGGTGGCTGAGTCGGTGCTGGGTCAACAGGAACGTCCGGGGACCGCAATGATGAGCGTCGTGCAGGAACGTGATCTGGCAGCGATCGGTGCCCAGGTGGAAATCCCGGCGGCCTCGGCCTACGGTCCGCGACGAGCCGGACGGGAACGACGGGCCGGGCCAGGCTTCGCCGGTGACCGGTTGGCGGATCTGGCCGACTGGTGGGCAAGCGTGGCCGGGACCGCGCCGCCGCGTCGGGTGGATCACCTGTGGATGGCTCGGCCGCCGGTTGGTAACCAGCCGAACGCCGAGGTGGTGATCCGGCCTTTCGATGCCCCGAAGTCCGTCTCCGAGGCCATCGGCTGGGGGGTCGCGATCGCCGACGACGCGGTCGACGAGGGTAGCGACCTGCTGCTGGTCAGTCTTGCTTCCGAGAATCGGGACGAGATCAGCTGGCAGGTCCTTGCGGCGCACTTGCTGGAGCTCGATCCGCTCGAAGCGACCGGCTGGCCGACCACCGACGGGAGTACCGACCAGGAGTGGGTCGAGCGGATCGCCGCGATCCGAGACGGGCTACGGCGGGTGCGGGGCATTCGCAACCAGCCCGAACGCCTGCTCGAGGAGCTGGACAGCCCGGCACTCGCGGCCGGCACCGGCCTGCTGTTGCAAGCAGCCGCCAGACGTACGCCGGCCTTGCTCGACGGTCCCGGCGCGGCCGCCTGCGCGCTGCTGGCGCATCGCGTTGGCCGGGCTTCCCAAAGTTGGTGCCAGGCAGCCGACGCCGGCCACCGCGGACTGCACGATCGGATCCTCACCGATCTGCGGCTCACCCCGCTGACCCGGCTCGGCCTACCGACCGAGGACGGGACGGCGGCACGCATCGGGCTCAGCCTCCTGGAGACTGCCCTTGGCCGGGCGATCGACAGCGCGGACGACCTCGACGAGAGCGCGGTTGACGACCTCGACGACGAGCCCGCCGCCGTCCCGTCCGCCACCGACACCGACACCGACACCGACACCGACACCGACACCGACACCGACCACAGCTTGCTGCCCAGCCTCGACACCTCACCCGGCAACACCCCGGCCGAAACCACCCCGACCGAGACCACCCCGCCTGACGACACCCCACCCGAGACCACCCCGCCCGGCGGGATCCCGGCCCAGACCATCCCAAACAGCCGAGCGGACGGCAGGGCGATGGATGCGTGACCCGCTCCGACTGGCCGTCGGTACGCTCACCGCTACCCGCGTTTCACCCCCGGCGTCGATCGAGCCGCCGGTGCCGGGTCAGGCCATGGTGCTCGCCCCGCTGGTCGGTCTGATTCCCGGTGCAGTCGCGGCGGTCGCCTCCTGGTTCGCCGTCGTCGTCGGCCTCGAGTCCGGGTTGACGGCGGTGATCGTCGTCGGGATGTTCGCGCTCACCACCCGCGGGCTTCACCTCGACGGCCTGGCCGACACCGCCGATGGACTCGCCGCCTCGTACGACCGGGACAAGGCCCTGACGGTGATGCGCCGCGGCGACACCGGGCCGACCGGACTGGCCGCCGTCGTCCTGGTGCTACTCCTCCAGGTTGCCGCCCTCAGCCAGATCCTGGAGGCGGCGCGGCTACAGGTCGACGGCGAGCCGTGGTCAACCGTGCGAACGGTTGCCATCGTGCTGGCGGTTGCGATCGCGGCTCGGGTGGCGATCCCGCTCGCCTGCGTACGTGGCATCCCGGCCGCCCGGCCCGAAGGACTCGGTGCCACCGTCGCTGGATCCGTCTCCGTGATCTCCCTCGGCGCCGTCCTCGCCGCCGCCGCCATCGCCTGCTCACTGATCGGCCTGGCCAGTGGATTCGACTGGTGGGCCGGAGCTTTCGCGGTCGTCGCCGTCGTCGTCGGCACCGGTCTTCTGGTCCGACGGGCAGCCAACCGCTTCGGCGGAATCACCGGCGACGTGATCGGGGCGGCGGTCGAAATCGGCACCACCGCAGCCCTACTCACCCTGGCTGCGCTAACCCCCTAACCCACCTCTCCTTCCCACACCCCCCCCTCTCCCCAGCCCGGAAGCGTTACTGGGGAGGATCCTGCCCATCCGATGGGCAGGATCCTCCCCAATGACCACG
>JANNPJ010000727.1:0-10436 GCA_031400005.1 Kineosporiaceae bacterium
TCCGGATCCGGAGCCGATGCTCGTCGCCCGCACCGTCTCGCCCGCCGGGGCGATCCAGGCGCTGGTTCCGGCCGACTTATCGGCCCAGTAGGAGACCACGTAGGAACCGACGGCGACGGTGCCGCCGGGAGTCGCGTGCGCTGTCCGGGAGACCGTCTCGGCCAGACTCGCCGAGGACGCCACCGGATCGGTGTCCGTCCCGTGGTAAGCCACCACGGTGGCCGAGAACTTGGCGATGGCCGACATTGTCACCGTCACATTCGACCCTCCGGTGCCGGTAGCGGCCACCCGGGAGTAGAGCCGACTGGTGCCGTTGGCGCTGCCAAGGTCCCGACTGGAGAGCAAGGTCCAGCCGGCCGGAGTTGCCGGCGTCGCCGTTGACGTGTTGTTGGTGACGAAGAGCAGCAAGGCGTCACCTGCCGCTGCAGCCGGAACCGTGACGGTTGCCGTCGTGGCGTTGACGTTGGCCGAGGCCGAGCCGACGTAGGTGATCGGCACTGCTGGCGGGACCGGCGCGGTGACCGTCGTCGATCTGGTGTCGGTGCCAGTGGCTCCGTTTGCATCCGTCACTGTCAACGTGACCGGATAGGTGCCGGCTGCGGTGTAGGTGTGCCCGGGCTTGGCTGTGGTGGCGGTGCCGCCATCGCCGAAGTCCCACAGGTAACTGGCGATAGCGCCCTCCGGGTCGCTCGAGCCGGTCCCGTCGGCGGCGCACACCAGATTGGTGCACGTGATCGCGGCCACCGCCGTCGGCGCCTGGTTCGGTCCGGTCGGCACCGGCAGGTTGCTGCCGGTGTAGAGCCACATCGCGCGGTTGCGCCAGCTGATCCCATCAAGGGTGGGCCCACTCACCTCCGCGCCGGTGCCGGCAACCGGGGCGGTGCCGTCCCAGGTGACGCTGTTCAGGCTGTGCACTCCGGTGACGCCGAAGTACAGCTTCCCGCCAGCGATGAACATGCCCTCCACAGCAGAGAAGTCGATCCCACTGACACTTCCGGCGGCGGTGTGACGCTGCGCTCCGATCACTCGCGAAGAGGGCGTGAAGTACCGGTAGTACAGCGAAGGCTGACCGGCCAGCGTGTAGTAGAGCCGGCTGTTGGCGAAGAACATCCCGGTAATGTTCGGGACCTCGCTGTGCCAACTGGCCAGGTTAACGATCTGGTCGGCGGTGTTGACGGACACGGCCGGCCCAAAGGTGGTCCCGTCGAACGTCCGGGCAGTGAAACTGCCGTCGGTCGAGCCGTAGTAGACGCTGCTGCCGATCATCGTGGCGCCTCGGGCAGAACTCCACGACGTTCCGCCACCGGCCAAGGTCCCGGCCGCGCTGCCGCCGGTCGAGGTCAAATACGTGTCCTGCAGGTCGTTCTGGTCCGGAGCCGGGCCGGTGTCGTCGGTCCGGAGGATCTCGATGCCATTGATCAGCGGGTTCTCGGCGATGTGGGTGAAGTCGATATCGACCGTCCCGTCGCTGGTGATCGGGAAGGACTTCATCGTCCCGGTGTTGTCGCCGACGTCGGCCACGATGTCGTAATTGCTCAGTACCGGGTTGCCATCGATCGACGTCGAGAACACCCGGTTGCCGACCGAACTGGTGCACGAGCAGCGGTTGGCGAAGTAGAGCCGAACCTGAAGTGGGGTTCCGCTGGCGACCGGAAAGGTCCAGTGCATCTCCGGGTCGCCGTTCGGATCCCAGCGCTCGGAATCGAACACCGCAGCCGGCGTGCTCGCCGGCACCGAGGCGTCCACCGTCCCAACCGGGCTCCAACTCGCGGTGTTGCTACCGCCGTTGTGCAGGACGCTGTCGCTGGTATCGGCGGACCAGTCCGGGCCGCTGTCGGTGGACAGCAGGGTCGAGCCACCGGCGTTCACCCGGTACAGGACCGGACCACTGGCCGTGGCAGCACCGGCCAGGAAGACGTGATTCGGCAGCGAGCCGGTGGGATTAGCCGGGATGGTGGTGCCTCCGGCGAGCGGGAAGAACGCAATTTTGCGGCGGGTCTCGCCACCGATCACGTCGGTGTCGCTGGCCACCCAGAGACCGGTCGAGGTGGCGAGCATGTCAAATACGCCGACGCCGCGGTCACGGCCAGGGTTCCAGGCGAACGGCAGGCCGTTGCCCGGGTCCAGGGCGGCGATGCCTTCCCGGGCCACTGCGCCGGGCCCAGCGGCGTCACCGGCGAAAGAGTTGTTCTGCCAGCGAAAATGACCACCGACGTAGACGGCGGTGCCGGTGATGGCGACGCCGTACGTGGTATCCCCGCCGGTGTAGTTCGTCCAGGTCGGAGCAATAGCGGTGCCAGTGGCGCCGACTTCCCAGCGGGTGGTGGTGTCACACGGACCGCTGGCGCCGCCGTAGGCGCCGGTGGTGCTGACCACGAAGTAGCTGCCGTCGGGGGAGACGTCCAGGTCGCGCATGTAGGTATCGAACACGTCGACGCACGCGGGCCCGAAGAACCCGGTGGCCCAGTCGGCGACCGCGACATTGGTCGGACCGGTGAGGTCGAGCAGCGTCAGGAAGCCGCGGGCGGTGGTGCCGATCGTGTCGAAGTTCCCGATCGCGATCAGCCGGCTGCCGTCCGGGGTGATCTCGAACTTCTTCACCTGGGTCACCCCATCGTTGCGCGGGTTCCCGAAGCTCAGGTTCATGTACGGCAGTCGAGCGCCGGTGCCGGGGTTCACGGTGGCCAGGGCGGTCTGCGCGACCCCGGCGACCCGGGTGAAGCTGCCGCCGATCCACAGCCGGTTGTTGGACAGCTTCATGTCGGTGATCCGGGCGTCAAGTGTGGGCGCGCTGAAACCGGCTCCTAAAGCGCCGTTTGATACATTCAGCTTGGCCAGCCTCCGGGCAGCGGAGCCGTTCACCGTAGTGAATGACCCACCGATGAAGAGTGACTGCTGATCGGCGGAAGCCACCATCGAGGTGACTTCACCGTCCGTGCTCGGAACAAATGTCGTACTCAGCGCCCCGGTGGTCGAATTGAACGCCAGGATGTTGTTTCGAGTGACCGCAGTGCCGCCGCTGGGAGCCACCGAACTGAATGATCCACCCAGGTACGTCGTGGTTCCGACCTGGACGACAGCGTTAACTTTCCCGTTCATGACATTGGGCGTGAAGTTCGCTGGATTGTCCGAAACGACCTGGCTCTGCGTGGTCTGGACCGCATTGGCGTTGCCGGCTCCAGCCGTGACCAATCCGAACATTGGCAGGCTCATCAAGGCGATGAGCGCGATTGCGCGTTTTGATTGCATATCTTCTCCAGGACGCCGGAATTCACAACCAGAGGTGATGTCTCGGTGAACGTAGCCGCTGAGTAGCGAAGCTGGCGCTAAACCACAGAAGAATCAGCCATTCGGTGACTCTCGGTGCGCGACCACCCGATGTATCGCCGAAATGCATACCGCGCGTGATGGCTGGAGTCTTTCGCCCGGACGGGTGTGTTTCAGTCGGGGAAGGACGTCATCGAGGTGGGCTCGGCGGGGGAGAGCGCGAGGACAGCTGAGCCCTGAGCCGCACTCCCGGCAGGCCGCCCAGCAGCAGGCCGCGCGAGCCGCTAGTCCGCTCATCCGAACCGTGATCCCAAGGCCGAAGTGCCATGAATTCATGATTAATCATGAAGTACTCCACCACCGGCAGGGCATTGATCAGGTTTGCGGCATTCATGACGACGCGCCCGCCAACCCAAGGATGCCGTCATTCGGGCCCGAGACCATCACCATGCCCTTTGCCACCCAAAGTCAGGGCTCGGGAGGTATGTTGACGCGACGCACTCGAATCATGATCCCGCGCAGTGCTTGTCGCTATGGAGGCACCATGAACCACCAGGGAAGCATTGCGCTGGCAGTTATCACCGGTTTCATCGTTGCGGCCAGCTTCGCCGGGTCCGCAGAGGCCGCTGCCTCGACAACGCTTGTCGATTGGGAGATGAACGAGCCGGCCGGAGCGACCGTGATGCTCGACAGTGGTCCGAATCACATCAATGGCGCCATTGGCCATGCCGTCACCGCCGGAACTGTCGTTAGCGGAGCCACCGGTTACAATTGGGCGTCGACCCAGCCGAATCAGCCCCCGACCAAGCCCGAGCGATTGGTTCAAATCCAAGACGGTCGACTCAACGCCGGGTCGCGTGATATCGCCGTCACCATTCGCTATCGCACCACTCACAGCTATGGAAATATAATCCAGAAAGGCCAAAACGCAACCCCTGGTGGCTATTTCAAATTCGAACAGCCGCTTGGCATAATGGCCTGTCTGTTCAAGGGGAGCGCGAGATCGGTCGCGGTGCGCTCGCCGATCGCGACCAATGACGGTGCCTGGCACACATTCCGTTGCGAGAAGACTGCAACCAGAGTGACGATGACGATCGACGGCACGCGAACCGTGTGGACGAACGGAAGGGCCGGGAGTATTTCCAATACCATCCCGATGACGATCGGCGGAAAACTGAACTGCAACCAGAACACGGTCACCTGTGACTATTTCGCCGGTGGCCTCGACTACGTGACGATAGAAACCAGCTGAATCCGATCGGTGACGTAGCCATCGCCGATGCTGCAGGGCGATGGCGACCAGCGTGCGACTCGAAGCGATCCGGGTTCGTGGAGTCCGTTGTGCCTGGTGGAAGCATCCTGTGGCGTCGTTGGACCGTCGAGCGGCGTCCGGACCCAGCGACGGTGAACGGCCGTGGGTGCCTCGGCGGGCAGTGGTGAATCGCTGACCGATGGTGACCCACTGTCATCGGCCGAGCCGAATGCCCGATTTCTCCAACCGGCCACCTCGTCCATTAGGCTACTCAGGGCGATATTTGGCGAAGCGTTCATAACTTAGGCCTCAGCCTGCAACTCTGTGTCATCAAGTATTCGCGGGGTAGGGCATGGAGGAAACGTTGATGTCTATTCGTAGACGCGGCACGATTTTGCTGGCGATAGCCGTGGCGGTGGTGGGTTTACCCGCAATTGCCGGGTCTGCGGCCAACGCCGCTCAGCCGGTGCCCGGGCACACCCAATTGGCGCCAAATGTCCCGCGCACCGATATTCCGCGAATCACCACCGGAGAAATCACGGATATCGCCTATATCGGCGAACGAGTGTTCGTCGCGGGTACCTTCACCTCGATCCGAAACAACACCTCGACCAACACCACGACCGTCAATCAGGCCAACCTCGCATCGTTCAACCTGAGAACTGGTCTGATCGACACCAGTTTCCGGCCCGCCTTCGGTGGCGGTGGCGTGACCGAGGTCGCGGCTTCCCCGGACGGCACCAAGCTCTTCGTTGCCGGCCGGTTCAACACGATCAACGGCGTCACGAAGCGGAAAATCGCCTCGCTCAACCCGACCACCGGTGCCGCGGTCGCTGGCTTCACCGCCAACGCCAACAGCGCGGCCACCGCTCTGGCCGCGTCCGACACCACCGTGTACGTCGGGGGCCAGTTCACCACGGTCAACAACGTCGCCCGAGCCAGCCTGGCCGCGGTCAACGCGACGACCGGCGCCGTTGTCACCGGTTTCCAGAACAACATCACCGGCGGCATCGGCCTGGAAGGGGCGCTGACGGTTCAGGCGCTGGTACTGACGCACGACGACAGCAAGCTGCTCGTCGTCCACACCGGCCGCAAGATCGCCGGCCAGGACCGCTACGGCGTCGGGCTGATCAGCACGCAGACCAACCAGCTGCTGCCCTGGCGTTCCCGGCTCTGGGAGGACAACCTCCCGTTCGTCGGCGGGATCCAGCGGATCTACGCAGGCGACATCGCCCCGAATGACCAGTACTTCGTGGTCACCAGCGGCTCCGGCGGTGACCGGCCGCCGATCAACGACACCGCGATCGCGTTCCCGGTTGCCGGCGACGACAACGTCCAGCCGCTGTGGGTCTCGCGCGCGTTCGACAGCATCTACTCGGTGGCGATCACCGAGCAGGCGGTCTACATCGGCGGCCACTTCTCGTTTATGGAGTCGCAGAGCGCTCCGGACCCGTGGCCCGGACTCAACAACGTGGGCTATGGCACGGGTCAGGGCCTGGGTGGATACGGCCTCGGCGACGCGGTCGTCCGTCGGGACCACATCGGCGCCCTCGACCCCGCGAACGGCAAGGCCCTGGAGTGGAACCCCGGCTCGAACTCGTTCGAGGGCAACAAGGCCATGCTCGCCCATCCTCGAGGCCTGATCACCGGTGGGGACGCCACGACACAGGGTGATGCGAACGTCGGCCGGATCGCCTTCTACGACGTCAACTCGCTGCCGGCGCCCTCGCCGTACGACACCACCATCACCACGCCCATCCAGGGATACGTCCAGCCCGCCGGCCAGCAATTCAGTATCACCGGCACGGCCAAGGCCACCAGCGGCGTGCGCCGGGTGTCGCTGGAAATCATCAACTCAGCGAACCGCTACCTCCAGAAAGACCTCGTCACCTGGGGCGCGGCGACCAACATCAACGCCACTCTGGCGATCCCGAATGACGCGACGACGAACTGGGCGCTGCCGCTCACCATCCCGGGCAACCAGGTGCTGAAGGTGCAGGCCAAGACCTTCGCGGTGAACGGCCAGAGCGACGGCTCGAAGGCGATCACGAAGTTCGAGACCTTCAGCATCGCCGACAGAACCCCAACCGCCACGATCACCAGTCCGACCACGTCAGTGATCCCGGTGCCCACGTTCACGGTCACCGGAACGGCGACTGACGATTTCGGCGTGAACTCGATCGGCTACACGCTCCGCGACGCGAACAACCGGTATCTTCAGGACGACGGAACCGCCAGTTCCGCCTACAACCAGTTCCGGATCCAGCCGGACGTCGTGGGCGGCACCTCGACCACCTGGTCCACCGAGATCACCGTCCCTTATGAGGGTCAGTGGCAGATCCAGGTGACTCCGACGGACACCTCCGGCCAGTCCTCCCTGGACACCAGTGACCGGACCTGGATCGTCAGTTCCACTGGTCTCGCGCCCACGGTCAATGTCACCGCCCCGGCGGTGGTGAACCCGCCGACGGCGACGTCCCCGATCACCGTGGCACCGGGTAGCCCGATGATGTTCACCGGTTCCGCCGTCGATGACGAGGACCTCTTCAGCGTCGAAATCTCCTTGCGTAACAGCACCACTCGGGAGAACCTCGCCTCGGACGGTACCTGGAGCACGGACGTCCAGGCCGGATGGCACCGGCTGTCGCCGCTCAACCTGAACGCGACGACGTACGACTGGTCCTACACGACGCCGTTCGACCTCAAGCCCGGTGCGTACGCGTTCGCGGTCCGGGCGACGGACGACCTCGGGCTCGTGACCTCCACCACCAACCAGGGCCGGCTGACCGTCAACGCACAGGTCTCGGGAGACCTGCCACCCAACGGCTTGCTCACAGTGACCGGTAACCAGACGGCCCCAGCCCTGCACCTGGACCTGGCCGGAACAGCGACAGACGACCTGGGGGTGGCCGGCGTGCGAGTTTCCCTGCAGGAGCTGGACAGCAGCCGGTATGTCCAGACGAACGGTTCGCTCGGTGCCGGCTTCGCCACCCGCGATGCGGTCTTGACAACCCCGGACGCTACGAGCACCGGCTGGACCCTTTCGCTGGACCTGCCCAGTCAAGGCACGTACGCCGTCACGGCGTACGCGGTCGACACTGTGGGGCAGCTGGACACCTCGACCACCGGTGCGACCGCTCGGTACGCGATCTACCCCGGTGACCTGCCCCCGGTCGTGGTGGCGAACCTGCTCCAGCCGACTGAGGGCGTCACCTTCGCGGACGCTCGGATCTTCGTCAGCGGCCGGGTGGAGGACGATCAGCAGATCGCCTCCGCGCAGGTCGGCATCGTGAACAGCCTCGGCCAGTACTTGAGCTCGGCGGGCACCTTCACCAGCACGACGGAAAGCTGGCGAGCTGCGTTCCTCAACTCACCAGGATCGCCGGGCTCGAACTACTCGTACACGACGCCGGCCATCCCGGCCGGTTCGTACACCGTTCGGGTCCGCGGAGTGGACCAGCACGGGCTCGTCACGAACCCGACGACCGACGTTCACGTGACGGTCACGGTTCCGCCGAACACCCCGCCGGTGGCCGACTTCGCCGTGAGTTGCAGTAACAACGTCTGCACCTTCGACGGCCGGACCTCGACCGACGAGAACACCCCGGCGCTGACCTACGCGTGGAGCTACGGCGTCCAGGGCACCTCGAGCGGCGCCGTGGCCACGAAGAACTTCACTGCCGCCGGTACGTTCGACGTGGTCCTGACGGTGAAGGACGAGTACGGCGCGACTGCCTCGTTGACGAAGCCGGTGACCATCGTGGAGCCGCCGAGCAACGTCGCTCCGACGCCCGTGATCAACGCGCCGAGTTGCTCGCTGCTCGTGTGCAACATCAGTGGAGTGGGCACCGTTGACTCGAACGCCGGTGACACGTTCACCTACCTGTGGAACTTCGGGGACGGGACGCCGACGAGCGCCGCGTCCGCGATCAGTCACACGTTCCCGGCAGCGGGGACGTACACCGTGACTCTCACCGCCACCGACGGTTGGGGCAAGGCGGCGACGGTGATTCGGGAGGTGACGGTCAGCGCGACCTAGAGCGCGGCTTGAGCACTGTCGGAGTTCGACGTAGGTCTGCTGCGGGTTCGCCAACTCGCAGCAGACCTACGACAGTGTCTGCGCCAGACTGAGGTAATGACTACCGAGTACAGCCGGGACGCGAATTACCTCACCACCCGAATTACCGCCGACGGCCGCGATGGATATCCGGTGGCGGCCGGCCGCTACCGACTCGTGGTTGCCCGGGCGTGCCCCTGGGCGAACCGGGCAATCATTGTCCGTCGCCTGCTTGGCCTGGAAGACGCGATCTCGATGGGGGTCTGTGGGCCTACCCATGACGAGCGGAGCTGGACCTTCGACCTGGACCCCGGCGGAGTCGACCCGGTACTGGGGATTGCGCGGATCCAGGACGCCTACTTCGCTCGCTCTCCGGACTACTCCCGTGGGATCACCGTGCCCGCCATCGTCGACGTCCCGTCCGGTCAGGTCGTGACGAACGATTTCGCCCAGATCACCCTCGACTTCTCTACTCAGTGGCGACAATTCCATCGGGACGGCGCGCCCGAGTTGTACCCAGAAGAGCTGCGTGCCGAGATCGACGAGGTGGCTCTGCTGGTGTTCAAGGACGTCAACAACGGGGTCTACCGCTGCGGTTTCGCGGGTTCGCAGTCTGCTTACGACCAGGCATACCAGCGGCTCTTCGTGCCCAACATATCGTTTTTCAGAATAATAACTTTCACCGGCAGCTGGTATTTCGCCAACGTGGCGAGTTCGCCCATCAGCATGGTGAGTCCACCGTCTCCGGCGATGCAGACAACTTGGCGCCCCGGATAGGCCACCGCCGCTCCAATACTATAAGGGAGACCGTTTCCCATTGAGGCCAGCGTGCCGGAAACAGAAAATTGCATGGCGCCCTTTATGAGGATATGACGGGCAGCCCATGTCGTCACGGTGCCGGTATCGCAGCAAATGATCGCGTCGTCGTGCAGGAACTGATTCAACTGGCGGACGACCACCTGGGGCTTCAACGGGAGATCCATGCGGGTCCCTCGCTCTTCCATCAACGCATTCCATTTCGTCATCCGTGTTTGCGCCTGCTCCAGAAAACTGCGATCCGTCTTCACACGGATGAGCGGCAGCAACGCTCGCAAGACATCCCCGCACTGACCGACAAGCCCGGCCTCTACCGGATAGCGAAGACCGATTCTTGCCGGATCGATGTCGATCTGAATGGCCTTGGCCTGACCGGGCTTCGGATAGAATTCGAGGTAGGGGAAACTGCTGCCGGCGATAATCAGGGTATCGCACGCTTCCAATACTTCTTGCGATGGCGCGGTTCCAAGTAAACCGATCCCTCCGGTGGTATACGGGCTATCATCGGGCACCACCGCTTTCCCCAACAAGGGCTTCACAATCGGGGCGCCCACGATTTCAGCGAATTGTAAGATTTCCTTGCGTGCAGCGAGACAGCCTTGCCCCGCAAGAATGGCGATCTTTGATCCGGCATTGATCATATCTGCCGCTAGTTCAACGAGTGCCTTCGGTGGCAACGGCCGCGCCTCGCTCGAAAGATCTCCGCTGTGCTTCGGAATGTTGGTAGGGGAGCGCGGTCCCTCAGTGGTCCATTTTTGGATGTCCTTGGGAATCGTGATATGGGCCACCGACCGTCTCGCGATGGCGGTTTTCATGGCTTCGTCAACCACGTTGTACACATGAGCCGGGCTCATGACCCGCTCGTTATACGCCGCGACATCCATAAAGACCTTGTCGAGAGACACGTCTTGTTGATAATGCGTACCGATCAGGTCATGAAATGTGTGGCCGGTGATCGCCAGGACGGGCTGACCATCCAATTTCGCGTCATAGAGACCGTTCAACAGATGCAGTCCGCCTGGTCCAGACGTCGCGAGGCAGACC
>JANNPJ010000784.1:0-4267 GCA_031400005.1 Kineosporiaceae bacterium
CATCGACATCGTTCGCAATGCTGGGCCGGTAGCCTGCTCTTCGCTTTCCGAGTCCGGCGCTCCGCCCGGCGCCACTCATGCGGGGACACCCTGGCTGTCGTCAGCAGTTCCGCCGGCGCCCACAGTCTCGCCACCATTCTCGGACCGCTTGACCGGCTCTGAAGCGATCGCCGTGGTGATGCCGCTGCCGGGCGCAGATGGGCAACAGGTGGCGCTCATCACTTTCATTCTTCCGCTCGCCACGTTGTCCGAGGGCCTGGCGGCGAGCTACGCCGGCCCACGGGGTTTCGCCTTCACCGTCACGGCAGACGGCAGGGCGATCTCCGGCCCGGCAGTCGCGGGCCTGCCCCCTGGCGGATCGGCTGCCGGGCAACTGACCGGCTCGGCCAGGGTAGAGGCCGTCGGGTGGCGGATCGAAGCCGCTATCTCCGAGACCGAAGCGCTCGGGTCGACTCAAGCCCTGCTGCTTCGTGGCGGCGGGCTGGCGCTTGCCGCACTGGCGGTCGTGGTGGTCCTGTTGTTCCTGGTCAATCGACAAATTGCGGGTCCGTTGGATCGGCTGGCGGTGGCGGAGCGCGAGCTTCGGGCGTCCGAGGAACGACTGCAATTGCTGTTCCAGGGCGCCCGCGACTACGCGATCATCATGCTCGATGTCGACGGGCGAGTAGCCAGTTGGAGCCCGAGCGCGCAACTGCTGGAAGGATACGCACAGGAGGAGATCCTCGGTCGCGACTACGAGGTGTTCTTCACGATCGAGGAGGTGGCATCCGGTAGGCCGGCGCGGAGCCTGGGCCTCGCGGCCACCACCGGTAGGGACCAGAACGAGGGTGTCCGCGTGCGTCAGGACGGCAGCCGATACTGGGCCCGGACCGTGATCACGGCTCGCCGCAGTGCGGCCGGTGAGCTGCTGGGATTCGTCACCGTGGCCCACGACGCGACAGTACGTCGTGAGGTCGAACTGGCGATCACCCGAATGAACGCCGAGTTGGAGCAGCGGGTCGAGGAACGGACGACCCAATTGGAGCTGCAGGCAGCGCAGTTGGGTGCCGCCAATGCCGAACTGTTGGCCTTCTCCTACAGCGTCTCCCACGATCTGCGGGCGCCGTTGAGATCGATCGGCAAGTTCGCGGCGATTCTCTCCGAGCGTTGTGCCGAAGGATTGTCGGAGCAGGCCGGTCATTACGCTGCCCGGATCGTAGTGAACGCCGAGACGTTGACGAACATGGTTGACGCGCTGCTCAGCCTGTCGGCCACCCAGCGACAGGCGATGAACGCAAAATCCCTGGATCTGATGACGTTGGCCCGCAGCGCCTGGGAGGAGCTTGCGCCCGAGCTCGAGGGTCGGGACGTGGAGTTCCTGCTCCGCCCGCTCTCCCCGGGGCGTGGAGATCCCCGTCTCGTCCGGCAGGTGCTGGCAAATCTCCTCGGCAATGCCGTGAAATACACCAGAAAGCAAGCCCACGCGACGATCGAAGTGGGTAGTCAGGTAACTGCCGACACGACCATTTATTTCGTGCGTGACAACGGTGCGGGATTTGATATGCGCCGGGCAGACGAGCTGTTTCAAGTGTTCCGCAGACTCCATGATGCCGGGGACTACCCAGGAACGGGGATCGGGCTGGCTTCCGTGCAGCGCATCATCACCCGCCATGGTGGGGAAGTCTGGGCAGAAGGGCAGCTGGGCCACGGCGCCACGTTCTACTTCACTTTGAGCCCTCTGCCGCGACCTCCCGTGCCCAGGGTGGAGACGCTGACCAGCATCGAAGCCTGAGCTACGCGTCGAACTGAGTGATCTGCGCTTGTCGGCCTCGCGATCCCGAGCGGAGCAGTTTGGTGCCCGCCACGGGGTTCCTCCAGTCAATATCCAGTCGTCCAGATCGGGGCCCACCCAAGGGTGTGAACGCTCAGGTCTCGATAGGTGCTCGCTCGCCCCGGTCAGGGACTTGAGGTTCTCGCGGCCCTGCCCCCCTTGGCGGAAGCCCGCTCGGGTGTGAACCTGGAAGGAGACGAAAGGGATGAAACGGGGGAGAGGCCAGGATGAGGCATGGAAGGCTGATCCTGATCGGCGTACTGATCGTTGCCGATCTCGCCATTCTGCTCGGGACGCCTTTCCTGGAAACGGTCGGGGATGTCCCGCGCAGCCTCGGCTATACGTTCGCGAATTTCGACACTGACCCTGCGGCGGCGGCACTGCCCCTGGTCAGGCTGCTCATCGGGGCGGTGCTGCTGGCGGCGATCCTGGATCTGGTGCGGGGGTTCCTGCACCCTCCGCCACCGTCGACTCCGGCTCCTACCGGATGGACGGCGGTCCAGGCCCCGCAGCGTTCGGAGAATCTCCGACCTGCCTCGGAGAATGTTCTCCCCGCCTCGATGGCGGTCCGGGATCGGTGGCACGACCTGCCGGCCTGGACCTGGGTTGGGCCGGTGGGCGGGCGTGACGTTCAGGTCGGGGACATCACCTGGCAGGTCGATCGCTTCAGCATCACCGTCGAAACCGGGATCGATTTCGATGCGGCCCTGCGGCGCATCGAGGTCCACGACGCCTTCGGCCAGCTCGTCAATGACGCCGATGATTTCGATCGTCGGCGGGCGGTGGTGATGGCGCTGACCGCAGGCCTGCACTGGCCCTTCTTCGGTCGCAGTTCATTCGGCCTGGCCACGATGCGGATCACGGCTGCCGAGGTCAGCGCCCTCGACGGCGTGTTTGTCCTGCGCAATCACGGGTGTCAGAGCGCTCCCAGCGAACCGGCGAACGATCTCGCCTACCTGGTGGCGCCGACGACAGCAGCGACCACGCTGGTGGAGAACGATCCCGACCTTGTGGTGGCGTTGGCGGATCATCTCGACCCGCCGACGCCCGAACTCAGGAACGGCTACGAACTGCATCGCAGGCTCGCCGCCGCGGTTGCCCGGGTAGCACCCGAATCAGCCGCAGGGTCGCTCGGCCGCAAGTCCCTGTCCCCACCGTCACAGGAAGCGGTTTTCAGGATTCAGCAGGCCGACGGCCTTCAGCGCGGTCGGGCGAGCACCCGGGATCGCCGGCACATCGTCTCGGTGGCCAAGATCGACCGCATCTACCTTTCCACCCAGACCCCGCCCGGTATCCCGATCGGGACGTTCAAGCAGGTCACAGCCGAGGCGGCAGCGCCGCTCGACGACCAGCCACCGGAAGGCTTGATCTGACTTATGCGCCGCCATTTCGCCAGAAGACTCACCCTGATCACCGCCAGTGCGGGTCTGATCGTAGCGGCAGGTTGCTCGGGCGGCTCGGGCGGCTCGGGCGGCTCGGGCGGCTCGGGCGGCTCGGGCGCCGGCCCAGCCGAGGCCACCGGATCGCCGACCGTCTCGGCCACCCCGACCGCCTCGCCGTCCTCCCCTTCCGTGGCTGCATCCACCTCCCGGACGACGGTGGGGCACACGTTCACGATCGCGGCGACCGGTGATGTCCTGCTGCATGCCCCCCTGTGGGCGCAGGCCCGTCGGGACGCCGTCCGTACCGGCTCGGGAACGATGGATTTCGCCCCGATGCTGGCCGGCGTGCAACCGTACGTGTCGGCCGCGGACCTGGCACTCTGTCATCTGGAGACGCCGCTGGCCGGTCAGGCAGGGCCGTTCGCCAGCTACCCCTCGTTCTCCGGGCCGCCGCAGATCGTCTCGGCGCTCAAGGCCGTCGGGTACGACGCCTGCAGCACCGCGAGTAACCATGCGTTCGACAAGGGTGCTGCCGGGATCAAGCGAACCCTCGACAACCTGGACGCTGCGGGCATCGCTCACGCAGGCTCCGCCCGCACCCCCAGCGAGTCCCGTCGGATCACCACGGTGCAGGCGAACGGCGTCCGGGTGGCGCTGCTGTCCTATTCCTACGGATGGAACGGCTACGACTATCCCGGAGACGATCGGTGGCGGGGCAATCTGATCGACAAGTCCAGGATCCTCGCGGACGCCCGGCGGGCGCGCAGCGCTGGTGCCCAGGTGGTTGTCCTGTCCATGCATTGGGGCACCGAGTACCGCCAGAAGCCCAGCGCCCAGCAACTCGACCTGGCACCTGAGCTGGCCCGTTCGGGAGTGATAGACCTGATCGTCAGCCATCACGCGCATGTGGTCGAGCCGATTCAGCGGATCGGGACGACCTGGGTGACCTACGGACTAGGCAACCTACTGGCCGATCATACGACCCCGGGTCAGGCGAATGCCGAGGGCCTGCTGGCGCGGTTCACCTTCACTCTGGGGAGCGGCGGACGCTTCACCGCCACCACCGCCGAGTACG
>JANNPJ010000807.1:0-2062 GCA_031400005.1 Kineosporiaceae bacterium
GCCGGAGGTGCGTTGCTGTACTTTCACTGGCCTGACTGCTCTTTCGGCCACGTTGTTCGTGAATCCTACGGCCAGGTCGGTGGTGAACCGGAGGATCATTTCGCGGTGGACGTCGAACCGTTTCGCCAGGGTCCGGGCGTGCCCGGCCAGGAGGCTGCGGTCGCTGGTGGGGTTGTCGGTGCGGGCTCGGGCCAGGGCGCCGGTGTAGAGGCGGCTGATGGTGCGCAGTTCGTCGGCGGTGAGTTCCTCGCGGCCTTCAGCGCGGGCGGCGGTGGCGATGCGGTGGGCTTCGAGCAGGGTGTCACCCATTGCTCTGGCCCAGAGTTGCCCGGTGGGGTCGGCCTCGAAAATGCCGCGGAGATCGCGCAGGAGATGGGCTCCGCACCAGGCGTGCAGGACGTTCGTCAGGTGCGCGTAACCGGCGTATCCGTCGCGGACCAGGATTCCGGTCAGTTCGGTGAGGACTCCGCCGGCATCGATCGCGTCACCGGAGCGGTTCCCGGTATGCATCAACGTCAGGTGATCGGTGCACGCCACATGGACGTAGGCGGTGGTTGCGGCGGCGCGGGCGAACGTCTCGTCGGCGTGCACGACCGGGGCGGAGCGCAGCAGGGCCCGCACGGCGGTGATGAACCCGCCGTCCGCGATCAGAGCGGCTGCCCGTCCGCGCAGGGACGCGGCGAACCCGGTGGAGACGCTGAGGCCGAGCAGTTCCATCACCAGCAGGGTCGAGCGGTGAATCGGTACGTGATGACCCAGCACCACGTCTGCGACCTTGCTGGTGATCTCAGGCCCGTACTGGGTCGGGGCGTTCACCCCGGCGGGGAACTCACCCACGGCCGTTTTCCGGCAGCCGGGGCAGCATTTCAGCTGAGCGGCGTATTCGGTCACGACCGGTGCCGGTAGCGGGGCCAGGTCATGGACCTGACGGCGGCGCACCCCGGTCACCGGTGCCTCGATCAAGGGTGTCCCGCATCCGCAGGCGGTCGGGGCAGGGATGATGATCTTCTCGTTCGGGTCATCGACCAGCCGTAACGCGGTGCCGGGAGCACCGTTCTGCTTACCGGGTTTACGGCCCGAGGACGTGCGTGAGGACCCACCCCTCGGGCGGCGCTCCGGCCCGTCCGAAGACGGCGGTGTTGAGGAGGTGGAGGAATCCTTCCCCAGCCGCAGCACCAGGGCCTGCACCTGCGCGGTCAGTTCCCCGACCGTGACCAGCAGCGCATCGATCCGTTCATCGCGGGCGTTCAGCGACGCCAGCAGCGAATCGACCCGGGTCTCTTGCGCCGCTAGCGACGTCTGCAGCACACCGATCAGCGCGAGGAGATCCTCACGCGACGAGTCCGGCAGCGGCTGCATCCAAAGATCCAAACACATCAGGCCCCGAAACCCCATCAACCCGACTACACCGGGCGCGCCGCCCCACCTGAATAGCTACGGCCTCGCGGCTAGGGTCACATCCAAAGCCATTCCTCGAAACAGATCCATCGGGATTAGAGCCGTCCCGGCGTGCTCAGAAACCCAAAAGGCTCAGGTGAGAACCTGCGCCATCCCCTTGAGCTCGACGAGCTGAAACACGTACCGGGTCGGCGCCTGACAACCCGCAGGCTCAAATACTATGAATTCTTCGTCTTCGAGAACAGCTACGTGGTCGCCGTCTCCGCAGAGAAATATTAAACCCACCCACCCCTTAGTTTCTACATGGTCAATCGTTTCCTTCAACACTCTTTGCGCAACACTCTGCGGCAGGGGGTCGGTATGAGAGGTTGAATAGTGCCACGCGAGGCAAGCGACAACAGCCCGCTCGCTAAGACTTCGGGCTGCCAACTCGTCCCAGGTGACGCCGAAAGCCGAAAGCGCAGCGTCAAGTCCCTTGCCATTGGCGTGCCAAGTTTTCAGAACGGAACCACGAGGTAGAGTCACAATACAAGGATACACTCGCGATGCCTTCTTTCGATCACCTATCGGATCTATCGTGTCAGGCGTCGTTGAGGAAGCCGCGAAACGGCACGTGGACGTCGTACAGGATGCCGCCGCGAAGGAGGACGTCCACAAGTTTTCT
>JANNPJ010000098.1:0-1573 GCA_031400005.1 Kineosporiaceae bacterium
TCTCGGTGCGGAACGTGAAAGTTGCGGATGCGGCCTCGTGCGGCAGCGCCACGCCTGCCGTGGGGAACACCACGGTCCAACCCTGCACCTGCTCCACAAGGGGCCCCGGCAACGGGATCTCAGTCCAATACAACGCATCAGACCCTGGCCATGTCTCCTGCCGGAGTGCTGCCTGGCCGACCGTGGCACCGTTCTCGTCGTGGACCTCCACGACATGTCCCGACAACGTGCACATGGCGGAGCACTTGACGCCAACCTTCACCGTGAACGCCGTGTTCAGCACCGCTGGCGCCGGCGCATCCCACACGGCCATGCTCGTTGGGTGTGGCACCGTTCTCAAAGCGGTCGAGATACTACCTGCTTCGTGCACTGTGGTTCCGTCCTCGTGTCGGGCGACGAGAACGCTCAGCGTATGCTCGCCGGCTTCCGCAGGAGCTTTGAACGTGAAGCGTTCCGTCTCGTTGACCTTCTCGTGATACGTGGCGAGATCGGCGCCGGCCAGGATGATCTCGCCGGCCATGACCGTGACCGGTCTGCCGCGCAGATCACACCTCGTGGGGCATGACACCTTGACCCTCATCGCGACGTCGGTGCCCGCATCCACAGTTTCTGGAAGCGGCTCACTGATCTCTACGATTGTCTTGTGTGTCGTGGTGTCCGGCACGTTTCCCCCCTAATGCAGATCGCTCCGTCAGGCGCTCGCAACCTCGGCCGCGGCGTGCGTGCCAGCCATGTACCCGGTCCCGATGCAACGCGCGAGACCATGCAGCGTGAAGGCACCTGCCGACTCGCCGGCACAATAGAACCCGGGAATCAACTGGCCGAACACGTCGAGCACCTGGCACTTCTCGTTGATCCGTAGGCCTGCGAGGCAGTCGTGGATCACCGGCGTCGCCCAGGCCGCGAAAAAGGGCGGCTTCTGGATCTTGTATTTGGGTGTCGGCTTGCCGAAGTCGGGGTCCTTTCCGGTATCCACGAAAGAGTTGTACCTGGTCACGGTCTCCTGCAAGTTCGCGGGTGGCATCGGGACCTTCTGATGGCGATTCTTGGCGAGCTTGCGAGCCAGTTCGCCCAGTGTGTCGGCGCTGTAGAAGTAGCCACCCTCGATGTCGACGAATGGGGGTCTCAGGTCCCACTTCTCGCGCGTGACGGCATCTGCGTCGAAGACCGCCCAGATCGGCCCGCCGATCCGCTCCTTCGCGTTCGGCCCGTCGATCACCGCGCACGAGAGCGCCGCGGCAACATACTCGAAGACCGGTTCACCGCCCTGCGCCGTTCCCCGGATGCGCCGCGCGGGAACGTTCCACATACAGGCCGGAGCATGCATTCCACACCGATTCGAAACGCATTGACCATAGACGTGGAGGATTACTTCCAGGTGTCGGCGTTCGCCTCCCACATCGCCCCCGGCACCTGGGACTCCCTGCCTTGCCGGGTCGAGCGCAACGTGGACCTGATCCTCTCGATCCTGGACGAGCGCGGCGTTCACGCGACGTTCTTCACCCTTGGCTGGATTGCGGAACGTTACCCGAGCCTGGTGCGCCGGATCGTCGAGCGAGGTCACGAACTGGCC
>JANNPJ010000132.1:0-21511 GCA_031400005.1 Kineosporiaceae bacterium
CCCGGACCAGGCCGGTGCCCTACATCTCCGCAACGACCCGGAGGGCGGCGAACCCTGCCCGCCGGATCGGCAGCGGGCAGGATCGCCTAGGTCAATCGCGGGAGGTCACCGCGCGGATCAGAGGTCGATCGGACGCAGCACCCGGTTGATGCCGTGCGCGATCTGCCGGTTACCCAGGTTGAGGTTGAAAGCCACCACCTGCGGATTGCGGTCGTTCCGGTCCTGGTCGATCAGCTTCACGACGCGGTGGTGATGCTGGCGACGGAGCACGTTCACCGTCACGGTGCTGCCCTGCGCGGTGGTCAGCGCGGCCCCGTCGGACTTCAGCGCGGCCCGCTTGGTGATCGTCGCGCCCGGGACCACGTGATAGAGCAGCACGGTCTCGACCGTGTCGATGCCCAGCCCGGCCACCGCGGTGAACACCCTCTTCTCGCTCCGGAGGTGCTTGCCGGTCAGGTCGCCGACCAACCGTCGGAAGGCGCGGTCGTTCGGGATGAAGGCGGTGACCGGAGTGTTGCCGTCGGCCAGCACGGCGACCGGGGATTCCGGTTTGGCGGCCAGGACCGCCAGCACTGCCTCGGTAACGATGTCGTAGTCACCTGAGTTGCGGTCGAAGGTGTTGCCGTCCGAGGTGAGCACCGAGGCCAGGGAGGTCGTCCCCAGTTCGGGGTGACTGGGGGCCGCGGAGGCGGCCGGAGCAACGAGGGTGGAAGCGGTTCCCGCAACGGTGAGGAAAGCCAGCGTGCCGGCCAGCAGGCGCGGTAGGCGCATGGAGGACTCCTTCGGAAGGGGCGCCGTCCAGGTCGGGCGCCGATGCCTGGGTTTCGCATCGACCCGGCACTGTGGATGCAGCCGTTCTCCGCGAATCCACCTGTCCTCGTGGAATGCCGCCGTTCCGTCAGCGCCGTGCCCGACCCGTGAACCGGCCATCGGCCCAGGTAGTGGCGTCCCTGCCACCGCGATCCATGGTTCGCGCGGTGTCGTGTGGGTGTCGTCCAGCTCAAGGCCACTGCCGTGCCGGTGACGACGTCGTCACCGGCAAGACCTCCTGAGTAGCGACTCGCTATTGCTCCTTGTTCGTCACGCCGAAGGGAACATGGACGCTCGGCGTCGAGTCAGCAGTGCGCTGCAGGTTCGTGGTCTGATCGTCGAAGAAGATGTGCGGCCGCAGAATCTCCATGATCTTGCCTTTATCGATGCCACCGAGGAAGAACGCATCGTTGACGGTGACACCCCAGGACTTCAAACTGTGCACCGCCCGCAGATGCGCCGGCGCCGCCCGAGCCGTCACGATCGAGACGTGCAGGCGAATCTCGTAGGCCGGATCCTCCGCCCGGCAGATCTCTTCCCGTCGCTGGATCTTGTTGATCCCGGCCAGGAAATCCCGCAGCGGCCCGGCGTCCAACGCCGTCGCGGCATTTACCGTTTCATGAGCCTTGTACAGATCGATGCCGTCGGCTTGATAGAGCCGTTCCGAGGCGTCCCCGGCCAGAACACCGTCGAAGTCGAAGGCGATTCGCAGGCCGCGCTTGTCGTCGTCCACGAACGAGGACGCCATCACTCGCCCGGCCGGGAGTCCGGCCTTGATCGCCTCCCGGACATCCTGCTCATTGGCAGAGAGGAACAGCGACATGCTGAGCGCGGGCATGAAACTGTAAGCAGCCCGGCCCTGCCGGAAGATGGCTCGGGTGATGTCCAAGCCGTGCGAGGCGATCGACTGCATCACCCGCAGCCCGGTGTCCGGGTCATTCCGGGACAGCACGATGACCTCGACCAGCGGATCCGCCGGGCTCAGGTCGTTCAGCGAGAGCAATCGCCGGACGAACGGGAAGGCGATCCCGGGCTGCAGTTGATCGTCGAGATGCTCTTCCTGGTAGCGGCGGTAGGCCAACTCGCCTTCTTCTCTGAAAACGGCATCCGAATCCGTCAGGTCGAACAGCGCACTCGAGGCGATTCCGACGACCAGCCGGTGTTCCAATTCGTACGGCACGAAAATGTCCCATCCTTCGGGTACCGGAGTGCCCTCGAAGGGTAACGAAGTCAACTTCCTCCAAGGCCGCTCACGTCTTTTATCCCATCGCGCCGCCGGACGTCCGTGACCGGTAGATGCTGTCCCTGATCACGGCCACGCCGACCAGAGCCGCGATTGCACCCAGAACCGGTTGGGATTGACCGGTGGAGACTTACTTGTGCCAGAAATGCGGGACATGGGCGTCTGATCGCTGGTGAGGATGCTGTCAGGACGAACGCCCGGATGTCGGCGCGGTGGCCGCGTCGGCCGGGTTGGCGTTGCCGACGGTGGCATGGGGCCACTCGGGCACGCAGATCACGGACATACCTGCAGGAGGAGGTGCTCGCCGGGCCCGTTGTGCGTGCTGGAGTGGCCCTTCGATGTCCGGGTCAGCAGGTCGCACCTAGTTGGTGCGGGGTGCCGGGTTCGCCGCCAGAATCAGTCGGACGGCGTGCCGTACAGCGTGACGTAATACTTTGTCCCGGCAGGGACCTGCACCTCGACCTCGGTCTCGGAATCGGTGACGTTCAGTGGCGGCGGGACGTACGTATTCAGCTCTGGCCCACCGCAGGAGTCTGCGGTCGTCGAGGCGATCGACAGACCATCCAGAACCTGCAACCGGAAGACATATTTCGCCTTGCTCGAGCACGTGATGATCATCAGTATCTTGTCGTACTTCCGCACGTCAGGACCGGCAAATCGCTGCGGACCGGTGCCGCGCTTGTTGAACAAGAGCTTCTGCTCGCCCAGATCTGAGGGCGCCAAATCCGGGTGCTTCCGCCACCAGTCGGCGATATTCACCGGGCCCGACCCGGTGAAGAGGCTGTCAGCCAGCGCAGGGTTGGTTGGCTTTGACCCCGCGTCCTCATCAGCCGACCCCGAGGCAGAAGACACCGTCTCGGACACCAGCAGCGAACCTTCGGGCGCATCCGCACCGCACCCGGTGAGCCCACCCAGCACGGCGATTCCGGCGACGATCCCGGCCACGGTACGAGCGTAAGTCAAGAGCTCTCCCGAACAACGACTGACGACAACGAGCCCGGACGACCTCGTCGTGGCGATGGCTACCCAGCCATCGTTCGCGCAAGCCTACTGGTAAGGAACAACCGAGCCATTCTGGCGGTGCTGCCTCAACCGTGATCGTGGTCGTCGGCATGGACGGCGATTGGCAGGTCGCTGTGCGTGACGGTGAATCGGTCACCGCTTCAGCAAGGGCTCTGATCGCTGTCGAACAGGCGATTGTCGCTGAGGTGATGGTCAAGGCCGCCGCTGAGGTCATTGCCGAGGCCAGCATTTGTCACTGCTCGCGAGCGCACACTCAGTCTGCAACCGGTGGATCTTGAAGTCATGATCGCCGAGATCATCACCGATCTTCGCGTGAGCTCACCGGAGACGGTTCAATCACCACCTGCCATCGAGGTCGGGCCGCTGCCGGCTGTCCGTGCGGATCCCGTGATGTGCCGCCAACTCCTGGAGAACCTGATCGGCAATGCGCTGAAATACGTCCGGCCTGGCCGGACTGCGCAGGTCCAGATCAGCGCCAGCACCGAACCCGGGTACCCCTCTCCGGTGGAGATGGTCCACGTGCAGATCGCTGACCAGGGCACCGGTATCCCGTCTGGTCAGCCTGAGAGACTCTTCGCCTCGTTTTACCGGGCGCACACTGAATTCCCCGGCACCGGGCTCGGTCTGGCAATCTGTCAGCGCGTCATCGATCGTCACGGCGGCACGATCAAGGTTACCGATAATCCCGGTGGCGGCAGCGTGTTTCACTTCACCCTTCCCTTCGCATCGGTCCCGCAGGATGGAGTCCTGCTGGTCGATGACAGTCCCGACGACGTGATCTTGACCGTGTGGGCGTTCCGCAAGTGCGGCATCAGCAACGAGATCATGCTCACCAGCTCAATTCACGACCGGGACATTGAACAGAGCTATGCCTGCGGCGCCAACAGTTATCTCCAGAAACCGATCAACGCGAATTTCTGCCGGTGGCGAAAACCCTGGGGTTCTACTGGCTGCAGATGGACCAAGCCGCCGATGTCGACTAGGCCGTTCGGAAGGCTTGAGCGATGACGGATTGTTCTTCCATGACCGAGGCGAGGTCGTTCTGAATTTCGTTGATCTGACGGATTGTTTCACCGATGCTGCTGATGGCTTCGGTCGCCTTGCTCGTGTCCTCCTGGATGGTGGCGATCTTGTCGCGGACGTCTCCGGTCGCCTGGGAGGTCTCACGTGCGAGTTCTTTGACTTCGCCGGCGACGACGGCGAATCCCCGTCCTGCTTCACCTGCTCTGGCGGCTTCGATGGTGGCGTTGAGGGCGAGGAGGTTGGTCTGGTCGGCGATGGAGGAGATCACCTTGGCGATGTTGCCGATGGCCTGGGAGGACTCACCCAGCGTCGACATCATTCTGAGCGCTTGATCGGAGCGCGCGACGGCTTCGCTGGCCACGGCGTTAGCCTTGTTGGCTCCCTCGGCGACATGCTCGACGGAGAGGCTGAGTTCGGCGGCCATCTGGGCGACGGTGGCGCTGTGCTGCAGGCGCCCCAAGGCCTGTGCGACAAGTTCACTGACTGAGGTCAAAGCCTGCATCCGGGTGGGCGACAGCTCGAGGGTCTCGAGGGCGAAGAAATCCATCGTCGCCACGACCTGCTCGTTCACGATCAGTGGCAGGCAGACTCCGGACTTGACCCCGGCACGCTGGGCCACTGGCGCGCGTACGCAGTCGGTGACCTCACCGAGGTCTCTGACAAAGACCGGCTTGCGCTGCTGCCAGGCGCGCCCGGAAAGCCCGACGCCCTTGGCGAAGGAGGCTTCCAGAGTGACCCGCCGGAATTCGTCGTTCACCGAGCCCGATTCAACGGCAAACCGTAGGGGGCCGTCGAGGGCGACCTTCCACACCGAACCGTAAGCCCAGCCGAAGGCCTCCCGGACAGTGCCCAGTGCCGAGACAAGCGCGGACTGCTCATCGGTCGCCGCCGACAATGCGGTAACGACCGTGGTGATGGCTGCGCTGTCTGCGGCGCGGGCCTTGGCAAATTCCTCCTGCTCAAGCCGGGTCAAACACTGACTGATGAGCTTGGCGATGACTTCGAGCAACGCTCGCCGTGGGCTGGACAGAGTGAGGACCTGAGTGGTGAAGAAGTCCATGGTGCCGACAACGGCACCGTTGATGATCACCGGCAGACACACGCCGGACTTGACACCAGCGCGTTGTGCGACGGGCGCCCGGACACAGTCCGTCATCTCGGCGAGATCGGCGACGAATACCAGAGTACGAGACTTCCAGGTCCGGCCGGAGAGCCCTACCCCAGGCGCGAACGTGGCCGCAAGGGTGACCTGTCGAAATTCGGCATTGACGGATCCGGATTCCTGAGCGAAGCGCAGGACATGGGCGTCCGGGTCGACCTGCCAGTACGAGGCGTACGCCCAGCCAAAGGCCGTGCGTACGGTTTTCAGCGCGGTGTCCACGGCATCCTGCTTGGTGGATGCCTTACCCAGGGCGTCGACGACAAGCTCTAAGGCCATCACATCCGCGAGCGAGTCCGCCGCATAGTCAACCGAACTCGTCGACTTCTTGATCCATGTCATCCGGGGCCCTTTCAGAACGCCGCTATCGTTCCATCAACGTCGGGGCTCAGAGCAACGCTCTTCATCCGCCGAACGGATGAGGGGATTGGCGAGCACCCGATCGGGCTGGAGCGCCGTCCGTACGCGGGTTGGCCCGGGCTGAACGGGCTCCGGCTTGGCCAGCAGCGCCACGCCGAAGACAGCCAGCGCGGCGCCCGCGATCCCGATGCAGACGGCGGACAACGTCAGGCCGACACCCTGGTCGAGTAGCGCGATACCGAGGCCGGCGGAAACGACCGGGTTGACGATGGACAGGGTGGCAAGCTGCGCTCCGAGGCCGTACCGATAAGCCGCCTGGGACAGCACCATCGCGCCCACCGTCAGGCCAAGGACAATCAAGAGCGCCACGGCCAGCATCGGATCATGGAGAACCGCGTCAGGCGTTTCGATGCCGCGCAGTAGCACGGTCTGGGTCAGCACCGACGACACGGCGAAGGCGATGCCACTGGCCGCAGCCAACCGCAGGCCATGGAAACGGGCTGCCCGGACGGGCGGTTCGCCGGTTTCGACGGCAGGCTGAGGCCCGCGGTTGAGCACCAGTATCGCAATGGCCACGGCGGTGAACCCGCTCAGGATCAGGATCTGAGGATTGCCCAAAGCCTCGCTCGGGGCACCGGTATCGACAGCCAGCAGGAGACCGACCAGTCCGACGACGGTTGTCGTGGCCCCGCGCCACTCTCGGCCGGTGACCCGACGGCCGGCAAGCACTGCGCCCAACGGCAGGGCGACGACGAGGGTCAGCATCCCGAGGGGCTGCACGACCGCGAGGGAGCCGTACGCCAGCGCAACCGCATGCAGGAGGCCACCGCCGCCGTTGAGGCCGAAGGACAGCCACCATCGCGGTGAGGTGAGGGTCGAGATCGGACCAGCGGACGTGCTCGAGGCTGCGGCCAGGCGCTCCTGAGCGACGGCGGACAGGGCGTAGGCGGCGGCCGACAGCAGCGACAGCACGACGGCGATCAGCAGTGAGCCGTTCACACCCATTGCTCCACCACGGTGGTGGTGGTCACGGGCAAGTGGTAGACCTGGGTGAGCAACGAAAACTCCTTGGCGGATCGGAACCGACGGACACCGCCGGGCGTTGCGAAACCGGCACTAGATGAGGGCGTCCGGTGCCGGGACGGAAGACTCGACGTCGAGTCGGTCACGCTCTACGGTGATCCGGACGTGGGCGTGGCGGCGGCACAGTGCGACCTCCGGGCCGCCCGCTTCCTGCCCTCCCGAAGCCCCAGTTCAGCGGTCATGGGGGTGACTCTACTGAAGCTTGCCAAACGAGTAATTTTGCATACTGAAACGCGGGCGCCCGACGCGTCCAGACAACGCGGCAAATGGGGCATCGTGCCCGGCTCCCTACTGCGAACTAGACCCGAATGGCGCAATGACGGCGTACAGCAGCGAGTCCCGCCACTCGCCGCGGATGAACCGATGGTCGCGCATCCGGCCCTCTTGGGCCATCCCCACCTTCTCCAGCACCCGGGCGGAGCCGATATTGTCCGGCCGGCAGGTGGCCGCGATCCGATGCAGCCCGAGCGTAGTGAAGCCGAAGTCCAGCAAGGCGCGGCTCGCTTCGGTGGCATAGCCCTGCGACCAGAACGCCCGATTGAAGACGTAGCCCATTTCCCCCTGCCGGTGCTGTTGGTTGGTGATCCGCACCGACACCGATCCGATCACCTGCCCCGGCTCGTCTTCGGTGCGGGCAGGTAGCACGGCGGCGAATTCGAACTCGGTCCGGTGCCGATGGCTGGACTGGGCGACCGCCATCGTCACGAACGCCCGAGTGTCATGGACGTCGTTCGGCCCCCAGTCCATGAATTGGGTGACGACCGGATCACTGGCGAAGACGTGCACCGCCTCCTGGTCAGACCAGGCGAAGTCGCGAAGCAGCAAGCGTTCGGTCACCAGCTGGGTCATGCTCGATCCTCCCGCAGCCGTCGCCCCTCGCCTAGCCAACCGCACTGTCCGCAGTTGTCGAACGGGTCTCGACTGTTCACCGGAGCAAGGATCGGGCGAACGCCGGAGAGTGACTGGAAGGTGTCGGACAGTTCTGGTCAGGTCCGTACGATCGTGACCACGGTCGCCCCGGCGGGTCGGCATCTGTACACCGATGGGGGATGACGTGAGCGACGACGGCTGGGACCCGGCCAGGCTGATCCCGACCTCCGGGATCACCGACGCCGACGGGCAGGCGCGCCGCGCGACGTCGGCGTTGCTGGCGGTGATCGTCGCCGTCCCGGAGTTTGGCCGGAGGGTGACCCAGCCGTTGGGTGCCCCGGACGGGGTGATTGAAACCTTCATCCAGGTCTCCTTCCGCGTCGGTGACCAGACCTGTGTTCCGGCGGGGCTGATCCGGGTTCAGCACGGTAGACGGCGTTGGACGGCGCTGGTCGAGGTACGAACCGGTAACGCCGGGATGGATCTTGCTCAGCTGGAGATGACTCTGGACGTCGCACACGAAGAGGGTTGCGACGCCGTGCTGACGATCAGCAACGAGATCCCCGAGTTCGCCGGTCGCCATCCTCTCGACGTCGACCCGTGGTGGCTGCGCGCCGTCGGGCTGTACCACTACCCGTGGAGCCACGTGCAGGCCACAGCGGTGGCCCAACGCGAACACTGCGGCGTCACCGATCCGGACCAGGCGTGGTTGCTCGGTGAGTTGATCCGGTACCTGGAACATCCGCAGTCCGGCACGCTTGGCCTAGGGGACCTCAGCTCGTCGCAGATCGTCCGGCGGGTGGAGATCGCTGGCTCGGAGCAGGTGGTGGCGACCCTGCCCGAGCCCCGGGAGCCGGTCGCCGAGGTAGACCTGCGTGACCCGAAGGTCCCCGTGCTGCACACCGTCCTGATCGCCGAGCCACGCGTCCGGGTGCAGCCCACGCTGCCCTCGCGACGCGAGGTGCGACTGGTCCGGCAACTCGGTGCGAACACCGGGGAGCAGGCCAGCGCGCGCAATGACGCCGGCTGGTACCAAGACCCCGGGGATGCACAGCAGTTGCGCTGGTGGGACGGCGTGGGATGGAGCGAACGAACGTATCCCGCACAATCCGCCCTGGCGTAGAACCTGCGGCTAAGAACTGTCGGACCCGGCGGGTACAACTGGAGGTATGCGAACCCGCCCGGTGATCCTCCATCTGGATCTGGACGCATTCTTCTCCGCGGTGGAGCAACTGCACAAGCCGTCGTTGCGCGGCAAGCCGGTGGTGGTCGGCGGAACCGGACGCCGCGGTGTTGTGGCCACCGCCTCATATGAGGCGCGGGTATTCGGGGTCGGATCGGCGATGTCGATCGGGGAGGCGCGGCGCCGCTGCCCGAACGCCGCCTATCTGGCTCCCCGGTTCCAGGCCTACCGGGACGCGTCACGCGTGGTGATGGGGCTGTTGGCCGAGCTGTCGCCGCTGGTTGAGCAGGTGTCGGTGGACGAGGCCTATGTCGATCTCACGCCCACCCATCCGGACGTCGACGTCCCGGCCGTGACTGTGCTCGCCGAGCGGCTACGCGCTCGAGTCACCGAGAAGACCGGGCTGACGGCGTCCATCGGGGTGAGTACCAGCAAGTTGCTCGCCAAAATCGGATCGGAACTCAACAAACCGGACGGCGTGACCGTGATCGCCCCGGGTGCGGAAGTGGAGACGCTTGCACCGATGTCGATCCGGAAGCTGCCTGGGGTCGGCCCGGCCACCCAGGAGCGGCTCTACCGGCGCGGCCTGCGCACGGTCGGTGAGGTGGCCGCCGAGCCGCTCGCCGACCTGATCGACATCCTTGGCCAGGCGCATGGCCTGTCCGTGCACCAGCACGCCAGGGGGATCGACCACCGCGTGCTCGAACCGGATCGGGAAGCGAAGTCGGTATCGGCGGAGACGACGTTTCCGTTCGACCTGACCGATCAGCGTGAACTCGTCGACCATGCTCGGCGCCTGACCGACCGGGTGATCGCCCGGCTGGTGAAGGACGGCATCTCCGGGCGGACCATCACCCTCAAAATTCGCAGTTATGACTTCAGCACAATCACCCGGTCAGTGACCCTTGATCACCCGACCGACTCGCCAGCCAAGATCCTCGGTGGGGCCAAACAATTGCTTGGAGCGATCGACACCAGCAACGGGATTCGGCTGCTGGGAGTCGGCGTCTCCGGGCTGAGCGACTACGCCCAGCAAGATCTCCTGGCCGACCTGGCAGAGCGAGTGGATCGAGAAGAGCCGGCCGATCGAGAAGAGCCGGCGGATCAAAGCGGTCCGGCCGAGGGCACGCAAGAGCTCCTTCCGGCGAGCGCTCCGATCTGGACGCCGGGGCAGGATGTGCACCATGCCCAGCGCGGGGCGGGCTGGGTTCAGGGAGCGGGGCTGGGCCGGGTCACGGTGCGGTTCGAAGGTCCGCACACCGACCCAGGCCCGATCGTCACCTATCCGATCATCGATCCCGCGCTGACCCCAGCCGAACCGCCGATCTGGTGATCCTCTGCCGCGCTCGGGTGCCCAGCGTCAGGTGAGTTCCTCGGCGAAGGTGACGCCGACCTGCCTGCGGACCTCATCCATCACGGCAAGGGTATCGATCGAGGCCTGGAGCGGACGTCGCGGTGAGCTTCGCTCGCCCGCCGAGATCCGGCGCGCGACTTCCGCCGCCTGGTAGTGCAGGCCGCGAAGCCCGATCGCCGGCTCGGTATAGGCGATTCGCCGTCGGCCGCCGGTTTCGGTCAGAACCACGTCACCCGGGGCGAAGAACGGCCCGGGCAGAGTCAGGGTTGCCTTCGTTCCAGAGATCGTGGCGGTGGTCGAGGTATCACTGAACAGCGTGGTGTGGAGCGTCGAGAGCGCGCCGCCGGGATGACCGAGCACGATCGCGGTCTGGCCGTTCACCCCGGAGGGCGCGGGCTGCCCGATCGCATGGACCCGTTCCGGCATCCCGAGCACGGCGTTGGCCAGCGCGATCGGATAGCTGCCGAGGTCCAGCAACGGGCCGCCGGCCAGTTCGGGGCGCATGATCCGGTGGCTCTGGGCAAACCGCTCGCCGTGATCGGCGATCACCGAGCGCACCTCACCCAGCACGCCGGAGGCCAGCAGCTGACGGACGACGTCAAACCGGGGCAGGGAGAACGTCCACAAACCCTCCATGCAGAACAGCCCGCGCCGTTCGGCCAGCTGGGCAATCTGAAGGGCCTGAGCGGCATTCAGTGCCAGTGGCTTCTCCACCAGGATGTGCTTGCCAGCATCCAGAGCGAGCATCGCGCACGGGTGGTGATAATTGTGCGGGGTGGCGATATAGACGATGTCCACCTGTGAGTCCGCGACCAGATCGTGATAGCTGCCGTGACCGGTCTGCAGGCCGAACTGCTTGGCGAACGCAGCCGCCGTTTCGCGGCTGCGCGAGCCGACCGCGGTGACTTGCTGGCGGGTGCTCTGTTGAAGGGCCTGGACGAATCGCTCGGCGATCCACCCGGTCCCCATCACCCCCCAGCGCAGTGCCGGGGCGGTCATCGAATTAGGGACGCGCGGGAGCGGCATCTGAGCCGGGATCGTCATCGGATGTCCTCGAGAAGCTTGTCGTCGGTGGGTCGGCCGTCGTGGTGCAAGGGTGCGATCACGGCCCCGGCGCTGCTCTGCTCATCTGTTCCCGCTCGCCTTTCGCCTTTCGGGCACCTGTGTGTCGACATCGACCATAAACTGATGTGGGCTGGCGCCAAGCATCGGGTCCGACACTTTGCACCGGATTGTGGCTATTCGGCCCAAAACCAGTGATCGGACTGCGGGCGGGGAGTATGCGATGAAGGGGAGAATTGCCGCTGTCATGCTGTTCGGCCTGTGTGCCTGCGGTAGCGGCGGTGAACCAATCGAAGGTGGCGCCGGTAGAGCCGAGCCGCCTCCGGTGACGGCGACCACTGAGGATTCGACGGCGGATCAGGCCCGGACGACGGCAACTGTGTCGAGGCAGGTGTGCGCCTTCCTGGCGCAGGAGGTTCCCCGGCTCGAAGACCGCGACTCCACCGTCGCGGCGGTGGCCCGCTTCGCCGTCGACTACTCGGGATGGGTCGGGAAGGACCTCGACCGGGTACTCGCAGCCGTCGGTGAGCTGGACGCGATCACCACATCCAGTTGTCCGAAGGTCCGCAAGCGGGTCCTGGCGGTGCTCGATCACGACAGCTTCGCGGACGTGCTCGGTCGCTGACGCGCGCGACGAGATCAGCGGGACTTCAGTTCGCTGATCCGGGCCGGCGGGACGCCGACCAAGCGCAGGCAACCGGCCGCTACCCGCAACGCCATCGTCTCGACGTCCGCTACCTCGCGTTCCGATCGGATGGTGATCACGCTCTCGACCAACCCGAACACCAGATCGGCCAGTTCGTCGGCGGCCTCTGCCGGAGCGGCCAGGTCGCGGATCAAGGCAACGTAGGTGGCCCGCAATTCGGCGCGCTCCAACCGGAAGTGCGCAAACCGCTCACCGCGGACCTCGGGCAGCAGATAGAGCGCGCCCAGATTCCAGCGGCCACCACAAAGCACGGCGGTGTCGTAGGCCGCGAGCGAGAACAGACTCGCGTCGGCTGCTGCCTCACCATCCAGACCGGCGGCGAAAGCCAGTGAAGGCCGGACGGTTTCGGCGAGCAGTTCCTCGAGTAGTTCTTCCTTGCTGTGGAAATGGTAGTAAAGCGACGCTTGTCGGACGCCGACCGCATCGGCGATCATCCGAGTGGACGTCGCGGCATAGCCCCGGCTGGTGAACAATTCCGCTGCGGCGTCGAGGATTTCCTCTCGCGGCGTGCCGCCCGGGCGCTGCCGTCCGCCGGAGCGGGGCCGACCTACCGGCGCGGTTGTCGGGCATCCAGGGCTGGTCGGTGAGGCCACCAATTCCTCCAAGGGCTAACGACGATGTTACGGGAGCGACGTCACCCCGCCGCGCCCGCTGCCTAACTTCTGTCACTTGACAGGTATTGCTTACCGCTACCCCGGAGGTCGGGGCAATGAGCACAGCGACAGGCGTGGAGCAGGAGGTGGATTCCGTGCCGCCCGGTAGCCGCGTTGTTGAGGCATCATTCGTGTCGAATGTCTGGCGGATTGACGTGCGGGCGGGGGGACCGGGTCACGTCCGGTCAGACCCTGCTTGCCCTGGAGGCAATGAAGATGGAGATGCCCGTGCAGGCAACCGCCGTCGACCGGGTGATCGCCGCCTTCACGCAGATCGCCGACCTCGACCGGCCGGAGATCTGGATCAGCCTGCGCGAGCCGGACGAGGTCCTCGCCGATGCCCTGCTGGTGGATGCCGCGGTAGCTGCAGGTGAGGTGTTGCCGCTGGCTGGTCGCTTGCTCGCCGTCAAGGACAACATCGACGTGGCCGGGCTACCAACCACCGCCGGCTGCCCGGACTACGGCTATCTGCCCGGGCGAGACGCCCCGGCGGTGCAGCGCCTGATCACCGCAGGCGCGATCGTGCTCGGCAAGACGAACCTGGACCAGTTCGCGACTGGACTGGTCGGCGTCCGAAGCCCGTACGGCGCGGTCCGGGACGCGAAGCGGCCGGACCGGATCTCTGGTGGTTCCAGTTCTGGGTCGGCGGTTGCCGTTGCCTTGGGAATCGTCGATCTGGCGCTGGCGACCGACACCGCGGGCTCCGGTCGCGTGCCCGCAGCCCTTCAGGGCATCGTCGGGATCAAAGCCACCCGCGGGCTGGTCCCGACGGTCGGCGTCGTCCCGGCGTGCCGGTCGCTGGACTGTGTGACCGTGTTGGCGGCGACGTTGCCCGCCGCCGAGCAGGCGATGTCGCTGATCATTGGGCCCGACCCCACCGATCCGATGAGCCGGGAATGGCCCGCTGATGCCCCGCTCGGTGCTCCCGCCCGGCCAAAGATCGCCGTCCCTGACTCGGATCAACTGCACGACCTCGACCCGCTCTGGCTGGCGGCGTTCGAACGGACGGCACTCCGGCTGGAGCAGGCGGGCGCCGAACTGGTCCCGATCGACGTGGTGCCCTACCTGAGTGCCGCCCGAATGATGTATCAGGGTGCCTTCGTGGCCGAGCGGTTCGCCGCGGTAGGCGAATTCGTCGTCACTCATCCCGATTCGGTTGATCCGACCGTCCGTTCGATCATTGCGGCCGCGGGTGCCATCCCGGCCCACCAGGTGACCACCGACCTGGAGCAATTGGACCGGCTTCGACTCGCCGCGGCAGCCGCGCTCGGGGACGCCGACGCCGTGCTGCTGCCGACGACCACCCATCACCCCACGATCGCGCAGGTGCTAGCGGATCCGATCGGCGTCAACAGTCGGCTCGGCAGCTATACGAACTTCTGCAACCTGCTCGACCTGTGCGCCATCGCCGTGCCCAGCGGGGAGTTCGTGGACGGCGCCAGCTTCGGGGTGAGTGTGATTGCCCGGGCATTCGCCGATCGGGTGGCTGGCGACATCGCCGGCCTGCTCACCGATCCGACCGGAACCCGGGCCGAGGGCCGGGTCCAGCTCGAACCCGATCGGTTCGGACCGACCGGCCTCGGCTTGGTCGTCGTCGGCGCGCATCTGTCCGGGCAGCCGCTCAATCACCAGCTCACCTCTCGTGGTGGCCGGCTGATCGCCCCGGTCCGGACGAGCCCGGAGTACGCGCCCGGAGTACGCGCTGTACCTGCTGGATACCGAACCGCCCAAACCCGGACTGGTTCGGCTGTCGGCAGGCGGTGAGTCGATCGAGGCCGAACTGTGGGAGTTGCCGCCGGCCGGGCTGGCGTCGTTCCTGCAGGACCTGCCGAGCCCGATGGCCCTGGGATCGGTCCGGCTCGCGGACGGCACATCGTCGATTGGATTCCTGGTGGAGCCCGCAGCCCTGGTTGGTGCCCGGGACATCACACAGTTTCGCGGCTGGCGAAACTTTCTCAGCAGTCGGTTCACACCCCGACCAGGACGATGATTGGTTCCTGCACACCGACCGTTTTGGCGAAGTTCTCCAGTCGCATCGCTACCGCCTCGGTGATGCGTTCTCCCTTGCGAACCAGAGTCATCCCGATCAGCGTCTCGACGTCCGCTTCGAGCAGCATCCCCGGTTGGATCTGAGCGACCGTGACTTCGCGGCGTACTCCCTGTGGGGCCAGCGCGGTGGCGGCCTCGTCGAGTGCATCGAGGACCTGCGCTGGGTAATGTCCGGACTGGGTGAGCTGGGCCAGGGCTTTGTCCGCATTGCCGGTGGCGTCCACCGCGGCGAGGAAGGCGATGCCGGCCCGAAGCAAGGTCTCGGAGAGATCTGGCGAACTTCCCGCCATGGCATGCCAGTCATTCGACACCGTGCTCATCCCGGGCGGTCGAACCGGTTGGTTGCCGACCCAGCGCGCTACCTGCTCGAGCCGGGGGATACGTTCCAGCAGGCGGAGCGCGGTCTGCGGATGGGCCAGGTATACGTCGCGCTCCTCCGCGGTCAGATCTCCACCGGTTCGAGCCCGGTGCAGGACGTCACCCGGGACGGCGATGCAGCCGATCTGGCTGAGCATCGCCGCCAGCGGGAGTTGCCAGTCCTCGATGCCGAGAATGGCCGCCGCGCCGTTGACCACGGTCTGCACTCGCTCGGTCCGGGTGAAGGCCTCAGGGCTGGCCATCGACAGGAGCTCGGTCAAGACGCTGACAGCCCCGCTCAACGTGAGTTTGAGGAGTTCCCGCTCGGCACCGATCAGCCGGTGCTGCTCCAAGGCTGCGGTCAGGGCCAGTTCCAGATCGGCTGCGGCGCATGGCTTGGTCAGGAATCGAAACAGCTTGCCCTTGTTCACCGCCGTAATCGTGGATTCCAAATCCGCTTGACCGCTGAGTAGCAACTGAATCGCGTCGGGGTCGATTTGCCGCGCTCGGCCGAGGAACTCGGCGCCGTTCATCGTGGGCATCATCATGTCCGACACCACCACCGGAAACGGCGTTCCCTGGTTGAACGCCTGCTTTGCGATGGTGAGCCCTTCGGCTCCAGAACCGGCGGAAACCACGGTAAATCGGCCGTGCAGTGCCCGGCGATACCCATCCAAAATGTTCGGTTCGTCGTCCACCATCAAAATTACTGGTGGTGTGCTCGATTCGGTCATTTTCCGCCGTTCGGTTCGCCCGTTCGATGGACGCCCCCGGACAGGGGTTCATCCGTGCCGTCTCGCGGACGAGACTCTCAGTAATCAACACTACACTCAAGGTAATCCACGTCGGTGTCGGAGATGCCGGGTCGGGAAAAGTCGGGGAAACAATGCAAGCAGTCGGCATGGATGAGCCCACGAGCGAGGTCAGCCCACCGTTCGGGCGGCGGGTGCTCTTCGTGGACGACGAACCGCACCTGCTCGCCGCGCTGCGCCGGATGCTGCGCTCGGAACGGGACCGGTGGGACATGGTCTTCGCTTCCTCTGGGGCGGAGGCGCTTGCCCTGATCGAAAGCGAACCGGTCGACGCCATCGTCTCGGACATGCGGATGGCCGGGATGGACGGCGCTGAACTGTTAGGACGCGTCCAGCGGGACTGGCCCTCGACTGCCCGGATCATCCTCTCCGGTCAGGCCGACCAGGCCAGCGTGATCGCGGTACTCCGGTCCGCTCAGCAGTTCCTTGCCAAGCCGTGTGAGGCGGCCGTGCTGATCGATGCGGTGGACGGCGCGCTGCGGGTGCAGCGACTGCTGGCCGACCCGGCGTTGCGGGAAATGATCGGTGGGGTGGCCTCCCTGCCCACGCTGCCGGTCATTTACCACGAGCTGGTCGCGGCACTCAATGCCCCAGAGGTCGACCTGGCAGACCTGGCTACCATTCTGGCCAGTGACGTCGCCACCAGTACAGAGCTCCTCAAGCTGGTGAATTCGGCCTTCTTCGGCCTGACCCGGGAGGTTTCGTCCGTCGAGTCGGCGGTCTCGTTACTCGGGCTGGACAACATCCAGGCTCTCGTGCTGACCGGTTCGGTCTTTCGGGTGAACAAGGACCTCGAGCAAGTCGTGGACGTCGAAGCGATGCAGTCGAACGCGCTGCGGCGGGCAGCGATCGCCCGGGCCATCGCCGAGCATGAGGGGTGGGGGCCTCAGGATCGAGGTCTTGCCGTCCTGTCCTGCATGTTGCGTGATGTCGGCGGTTTGGTCCTGGCCGAGGAACGGCCAGAAGCCGCCCGCCGGTTGACCGAGGTCGAGGCGACCCAAGGGCTGATCGATCCGGTCCGCCAAGCGGAACAGGAGTTAGCGGCCTACGGCTGCACGGTGACCCAGGCCAGCGCCTATCTCCTCGGGTTATGGGGATTCGCACCCGTCGTGATTCGCACTATTGCTGGGTATCCCCTGACCGATCCGGGCCCGGCAGCCACCCAATTCGAATATGTACTCAAGTTTACCGGGCTGCGCACGCTGGATCCGTTTACCCCGGTCTGCCTGACCCCGGATGAATACCTGACTGCCGAGCGTCTTGAGTTATGGAACAGCGCGGCGGACGAGGTGATCAGGCCGTGATCCAGAGCCAGACGATCGATACCGAATCAATCGTGATGGCGGTGGCCACGAGCGAGGATCCCAATCCGGCCCGTGCCGCTGCTGCGCTGATCGAGGAACTCGGCACCGAGGCCGCCCTGTACGCCATCTTCGTCACCGCCGGATATCCCCGTGCGGCCTTGGCCACCGCGCTGGATCAAGCCTGGGGTGAACGGTTGATCGGGTGCACGAGCGCCGGCAATATCGGGCCGGGAGGCTTTTTATCGTCCCCGGTGATGGCCATCGCCTTCAGTGGGGGTGACCTGCGGGCCCAGACCGTGGTGCTTGAACCGCTCTCGGACCTGGGCACCGCGATTGACCGGGTGATCACGGATTTGGAGCGGCTGCATACCCCCGAACCCGGCCGCGAGCTGTTTGCGCTGATGCTGATCGACGGGTTGTCCCAGCAGGAGGAACATGTCGCTACCGCGTTGAAGCCGTTGCTCGGGGGCATCCCGTTGATCGGCGGCTCCGCCGGAGACAATCTGGCGTTCATCGAGACCGGCGTGCTGGGCGGTGGCTCGTTCAGTGCCGATCGCGCCACCGTGACCGTGCTGTCCACCACCGCGCCGTTTCGGGTCTTCCGGATGCAGCACTACGAGCCCGGCGAAGAGATCCTGGTGATCACCGCGGCCTCGCCGAACGAACGCCTGGTACACGAGATCAACGGGAGGCCTGCCGCGGAGGCCTTCGCAGAGGCGATCGGGGTACCGGTCGCCGAACTGCGGCCGGAGCATTTCTACTCCAACCCGGTCCTGCTGCGGGCCGCCGGAGAGAGTTGGATTCGGCCCATCTCCACAGCGTTACCCGACGGCACCCTGCAGTTTCTCGCCGCCATCGATGCTGGGGCCGTGCTGCGGCTGGGATGTTCTGGTGATGCCGAGAAGCAGCTTCACGATCGACTGGACACGATTGCTCAGGAACTTGGCGGATCCATCACCGGAGCGCTGGCCTTCGACTGCATCCTGCGGCGGATGAATTTCGCTCGGTCCGGGTTGGACGTCGTCATCAACCGAGCGATGTCGCAATATCACCTCGCCGGATTCAGCACCTATGGCGAACAATTCGACGATCTCCACATGAACCATACGATGGTGGGGGTGGCCTTCGGTGGCTAAAGTGACTGAACAGCCGACAGCCACCGCGCGTCCAGTGACCACTGACGATTCGGTGGAAACTGAGGATCCGGCGGCCGTGATCGAGCGGCTCACTCTGGCCAACAGTCGACAGGAAGCAATGATCGGGGCCTTGGTGGACGCCGCCGAGCGCAGGTTCAGTGGGCCATCGAACGACTCTGAGTTCAGCCGTTGGGAACGTAATGTCCTTCTGCATCGGGAGGTTGAGCATCGGACCTGGAAGATCGGTGCGTCGGAGCGACTGCTGCGCAGCGTGCTCAATTCGCTGGACGGCAGAATGTGCATCATCGGCAGGGACGGCGCGATCATCGGGACCAATCGATTGTGGGACGACTTCACCGAGGAAATGGGTTGGAGAACCGCTGATTCCAGAACCGGGGCGAACTTCTTCGCCGTGATCCAACAGATTCGGGGTGAGCTTGGCAAGACCCTGGCTGCCGCCGCCCGCGAAATCCTCGACGGTTCATCCCATCAAGCCGCGCTCAAGGGGTATCTCCCGCTGATGGGCCGCGGCGAAGACGTCGTCATTCGGCTGCATCCGGTGATCGGTCACGATGAGGGCCGGCTCGTGATCACCATGATCGATATCTCGCACTCGGTCCGGACCGAGCGGGACCTGCATCGGATCACCGCGGACGCCCAGTTGCTGGCGCTCGTCGCGCAGCATACCGATAACGCCGTGGTAATCGCCGATGGGACCGGTCAGATCGAGTGGGTGAACAACGCGTTCTGCCGAGCCAGCGGGTACAAACTCGATGAGTTGGTCGGATTATCGAGAATGGCCCTGATCGACGAGGCTTTCATGCAGACTCCTGCGTTCGTGGAGTTCACCGAGGAGCTTCTCGCAGGCCGGAGCGCCCACGTGCAGCACCCGTGCAGCACCAAGGACGGCGGAACCTATTGGGTGCACGTCGAGGTGCAGTCGATCTTGGAGAACGGCGTACCGGTGCGGTTCGTCAGCGTTGAACGGGACATCACTACTCAACGAGCCGCGGATAAGAAATTGCGGGCGGCGACGACGAAGGCGCAATTGCTGGCGGATCAACTTTCGTCCGAAAAAGCCTTACTGAGTGAGGTGCTCGGGTCCATTCCGCATCTGGTGTATTGGAAAGACGCGGATTTGCGCTATACCGGCGTGAACCAGGCGTTTCTTGCGATTCGGGCCATGGCCGACGAGGGTGCCGTTCTGAATCGGCTGGAGAGCGAACTGGACTGCTCGGACGAGTTGTCCAGCGCGCTGAACGAGCTCGAGCCGCAGGTTCTGGCCACCGGTCTGCCGGTGGAGAACCACCGGCTCATCCTCGATCCCGCCGACCGGCCGCGATGCAGTCTCCTGCTGAGTGTCCTGCCCCAGACGGACGAGGAAGGCACAGTCTGCGGAGTGATCGGGGTGGCCGCCGATGTCACTCACGTCAGCACCCTGGAGCAGCAACTCGCCCAGGCCACTCGGCTGGAGTCGATTGGCCAGCTGGCGGCCGGTATCGCTCATGAGATCAATACCCCGGTGCAGTATGTGTCCGACAACACGCGTTTCCTGGTCGAGACTTTCGGGGAAGTGCTGAGCCCGTTGCTGGCGGACTCGGAGTTGGCAGTCGGCGACGATCCGGTCGCCGATCGGCTCCGCGCCCTGCTAAAGGGTGTCGACCTTGCGTTCCTCGGCGAGGAGATTCCCTCTGCTCTCAATCAGTCCCTGGAAGGGCTCGACCGGGTGGCGCAGATCATCCGGGCGATGAAGGACTTCTCCCACCCCGGGCAGGGCCGGGTCGCGGCCGACCTGAACCGGGCGGTGGAGAGCACCGTTCAGGTGTCGCGGAGCGAGTGGCGCTATGTCGCGGAGCTTGACCTTGACCTGGATCCGGATGTCGGGTTGGTGCGCTGCCATGAGGGGGAATTGAAACAAGTCCTGCTCAACATCGTGGTAAACGCCGCGCAGGCGATTGGCGGTGATGCCGAGCGGGCCGCGGGCGGGACGCTTGGTCGGATCGGCCTGCGTACCGAGCGGACAGCGACCGGCGTCCGGATCACCATCACCGATAACGGCCCTGGGATGAGCGAATCGGTCCGAAAGAAGATATTCGATCCGTTCTTTACCACGAAGCCGGTCGGCAAGGGCACGGGGCAGGGCCTGAGTATGGCCTATGCGGTGATCCAGAAGCACGGTGGGGCGCTGGCCGTCAGCTCCAGCCTGGGCGCCGGGTCAATTTTCACCATTGATCTCCCGGATGACCATTCCGGGTAGGTGGACACGAGCCCCGGAAATTCCTGACATCCTGATCGATAGGGGTTAGATCGCCCCTCCTTGCGATCTCATGTCCAGGAGTTATCGATGACGCCAGCCCAGAGAAATTCGCCAAGCTACCAACATGCGTCGGGGGGTCCGTTCACCCGGCTGGCGGTGATCGCCCTGGTCGGCGTGGTGATGGTGTTCTGCTTCGGTGCGGTCGCGTTGGCTACGGGCTTCGATCGAACCCAGGGCGGCGAGGTGGCGGTGATCCGGAACGGAGGGCTGCTGGACGACCGCAAAGTCCGTCAGGTACTCATGCCTGCCTCCTCCATGACCTGGACCGGAATGTGGTCGGCGAGCCACAAGTACCCTGCCCAGCAACGCTTTTACACGATTACCTCGGAGAAGGGTCGCGGCGAGAAAACCGGGGTGGACGTCGAACACGTCCCGACGGCGGACGGCGTCGAGGTTGGGGTGGAGGGCACGGTTTACTTCACCCTGAACACGAACGTCGCGATGCTGACGGATTTCGACAACAAGTACGGCACTCGCCAATACCGCGGTCTGGACGGCGAGATGCGGCATCCGTACGGGGATGACGAGGGATGGTCCAGCTTCCTCGACCAGATCGTCCGACCAGTGATCTCCAACGCTCTCCGTGAGGAGATCGGTAGTTTCCGCTGCGCGGAGTTGCAGGCATCCTGCGCCCTGGTGCAGAACGCGGGCAGCGGGGCTGCCGGCAAGCCGGTCGCCGGTGGCGGCCAGTCGAACTTCAACATCGCGAAGATCCAGGGCTCGATCAACACCTCGCTCGCCAAGGATCTGCAGGACACGCTCGGCGGTGAATACATCGTCGGCGTCAAGTTCAACCTGGCCAAGATTACTCTCCCGACCGAAGTGCAGGGTGCGATCAACCGGGCCCAGGCAGCGTTCGCGGCTGTCACCGAGGCGCAGGCCCGGGTCGCCTCGGCGAAGGCAGACGCGGACGCGAATGCTCAGCGCCAGCGGGGGTATCGGCTCTGTCCGGCCTGCGCCACGATTGACACGCTGAAAGCGATTCCGCCCACCATCACCACCTTCGC
>JANNPJ010000146.1:0-4011 GCA_031400005.1 Kineosporiaceae bacterium
GCTCGGCGGGCTCGGCGGGCCAGAACGCGCACGCACTGATCATGCGGTTGATCGGGCCGAAAAGGGGTTCGTCGCCGCGGTGGGTCTGGATGTCCTGCCAGTAGGTCTCCGGGTCACGGGAGACCGCCCGGTCCGCGCACAAGGTGGCCTGGAAGGCGGCAGCCCCGGGGACCACCTCCTGGGAGCTGAAACCGGCCAGCCACTGCTCGATGACCGGGTTGGTGACCTTGCGTCCGCGGGCCGCGTCGTGCAGGGCCTGCATGATCGGGCCGCTCTGGGGGAAGAACCGCTCGCGTGCAGCCAAACTGCCCAGCCAGGAGGCCACGTCCCCGGCGGGCAGCTGGTACTTGCCGATCCGTAGCCGGCCCTGTTCGGCGGCCCGGCGGATGCGGTTGGTGGCGGCCAGGACCTGCGCGGTGGTGCGGCCCAGGTGGTACTGCTTGTCGTGACCGGCGGCCCAGGCCGCCCACGTCTTCAGCGCGGCGTCCATGGCGGGTGTGTTGTCACGATTGGCGGTGGGTCCCCAGGTGTGGGGGTTGAGGGCGCTGTCGATCACGACCCGGTCGGTGCGGGCGGGGAACAGCTGGGTGTAGACCGCGCCCAGGATGGAGCCATAGGACCAGCCCAGGTAGGAGATCTTCGGCTCACCGAGGACAGCACGGATGACGTCCATGTCCCGGGCGATGTTGCGGGTGGAGGCGTGCGGGAGCAGGTCCTTCTGGGCGGCGCAGCGAGCGGCGAGATCCTTCTGGACAGCGGCGGTCTCGTCGAAGGTACGCCGCTCCACCCCAGCCAGCGAGGCGCGCTGGGCGAGCCCGCCGGGCCAGCCGCACTCCAGGGGGGTGCTGCGGTTATGGAATCGGGGATCCATCCCGACCAGGTCATACCGTTTGGCGACTTCCGGTGCACCGGGGGCGACGAAGAAGCCCGGTTCACCGCGCACCACCCAGGTCACTGCGGAGATCGACTCACCCGGCCCGCCGCTGTTGACCACCAGGGTGCCCAGCCGGTGCGCGGTGTCGGTGGCCTTGCGCCGGGAGATCGCGACCTTGATGGTCCGTCCGTCCGGTTTGGTGTAGTCCAGCGGGACGGTGACCTCGGCGCATCGGGCTTTCACCACGTCAAGGCTTTTGCCGAGGTCGTCTTTGGCGTCCAGGGTGCACTTGTGCCAGGTGAGCTTTTGGTGGTGGAACCGGGCCAGGCGCGTATCCGGCTGATTTGCCGACGCCGGCCCAGGTGCCGGTCCGGCTTCGACGGGACTGGCCAGCGCTGCCGGTTGCGCGCTGAGCGCTGCTCCGGCTGCCAGCAGTCCCACCGCCACCGTCGTGCCCAGGCCCGCCCGGCGCCCGCGCTCCGGCCAGGACCGCCCGGGTCGTGGCCGGTCGGATCGCGGTTCTGGTGGGGCTGTTTCGAAGGTGTGGTTCATCGTGGTCCGTCCATGGGTTGTCGACTGGTCGCTCCGATCCTTGGGCCCGTCCCGGCCGGGCCGATGCGGCCAACCGATCACCAGCGATCACCTTCTGGCTAGTTCCGGGGCCGCCAACCAACCAAAAGGTGACCCGGTGATGACCTGATGCCCGCCGCGCGAACGCCGGGCCGGTGGCCAGGCTGGGGCACATGATCGAGATCAATCAGCTCAGTAAGCGGTACGGGAAACGCTCGGCGGTCGAGGACGTGTCGTTCCAGTGCCTGCCGGGAACCGTGACCGGGTTCCTCGGCCCGAACGGGGCCGGAGTTCGCTCGACACTGGCTGCCAGGTCACCCAAACGACGGCACTCGACCGCGGTGAACGCCAGCGGCTTCTCGACCAGAGCGTGTTTGCCGACTTGCAGGACGGTTTCCGCCAGCGAGGAGTGCGTCGATGCGGGTGTCGCCAGCAGAACGGCGTCAACCGAATCGCTCTCCAGCACAGAGGCCAGCGACCTGTCAGCCCTCGACGTGCCGATCTCGTCAGCAAGACGTCGCGCTCGGCCCGGAACGGCGTCTACGGCAGCGACCAGTCGCAGGCCGGGCGTCCGCACAGCAGCGCGGGCCAACACCTGTCCCCATCGTCCGCAACCGACCACGGCAACATTGGTCTGCATCAAGGGCTCGCCTCCACGATGACCAGTTCGATGTAATCGAGTGACGACATCGACGTGCACGGGAATTTCGGTGGTGGGTAAGACCGCCGGCCCTGCCCGAAGAAGGCCCATCAGGCCGCAGCGCTCCTCGGCCGGGGCCCGAGTGGTTGTGGCCAGGGTTGGGCCAGGTAAAGGCAAAGAAGACTCCGAGATCCTCGGGATTCCCATTGCCAACGAATTCGGCTCGAATGGCATTGGCTATCCCTTCTGTGCCTCGGTGCTGGTGGAGACAACGGTGACTGGTTCGGTTCCAGTGAGCCCTAACTCCCGAGGGTGCAGGTCTTTTGAAGTGAGCTGTTCAGGCAGCGTTTTGGATGTGCTGCGGGTAGGTCCGATGGTGTTCTTGGGTGAGGTGGTAGGCCCAGTAGTCGGGTAGGTCGCCGGTGGTGTGGACGGCTCGGAGGGTGAGGATGGCTTCAGCGACGTCCAGGCCCCAGCGGGCTCCGGTGAGGTCCATCCGGTCTTTGGCGAGGTGGCGGCAGGCGCCTTCGATGACGCCGGTCGCGATCGGCCAGCCTCCGGCCAGCGCGGTGGGGTAGTCCAGGTGAGCGGCGTGGTTGATCAGGTAGGTCGCGGCGTGGTCGGCGTTCTTGCGTTCGGCGCCGGTGAACCCGAACCGGGTCGCACGCCGGCGGATCCCGGCAGCGACCTGAACAGCGTTACCTTGCAAGATCTTCCGTGATATCTCGGTCACCCATTCCTCAGCGTCCGGGTCGCCTTTGTCGAAGAACGACCAGGCCGCTGACCACACGTATTCCAGGACGTGGATGACATCGATGACGATACTGACGCTGAGGGACCGGGCGGCGGCCTCGGCCTGGATCGCGGCGATCTGGGTGCGGTTGCCGTCCACCAGCGCGACCCAGGTCCGTTCATGGCCTGGATCGCGGCGTTCGGCCTCGGCGAACGCGGCCGCGACCATCGTGGGGATGTCCTTGATCAGCGACGCGCTGAGCCATTTCCCGGTGGCCCGGGGTCGGCGGGCTGCCGGTGGCGGTGCCACCATCGGGGTCCTCGGACCTGGACGCGAGGGTAAAACATCAGCAGCGGTGCGGGGTTCGGGCGCGATGTCATACACACACGCCAGCTCGGCCATCCGCTTACGCCCGGTCTTCTCCCCTGGGCTCAGCCGCGATCCGAGCCGAGGCGCGCTCTTCGCCGCGGCCGCCGCGGTCGCTTTGCGTAACGACCCGGGGCGCATCATGACGCCTTTACCGTCCAGGGTCAGCACCAGCACGTCCCTGCTCTGCGCCGCCACGACGGGGCGAGCCTGGTAGAACGGGTCCACATCAGCGCCGGCCCGCAGCGTCAACTCCCGGATCTGACGGGTCCCGACCTTGAACCCGGTGGCCCGCTCGATCGCCTCCGACGCCCCGGTGAATGACCCCCGGACTCCCTCCAGGACCGCCAGACGTCGGATGCCATGCGAAAATGATGACCCCGCAGGAAGATTCAGCACCTCATCCGCCGGATACAGATTAGACAACCCGGGCGAGCGATACCCGATCCGTGACACCTGCACGAGACCGAACACGCTCACCAGCGCCCGCGTGCATCCCGTCTCGACCCGAGACCGTCGTTCCCCGTCCAGGCCGACGACCCCACCGGTCATCTTCTGCTCGCGCGCCGCCCGAAGATCCAGATGATCCTGCAGCAGCATCCGGACCAGCTCCCGACAGGCCACCCCGAGACGATCCTCCAGCTCCCCGTGCGCGACCGCCCCCAACTCCGCGCCACCCAAACCCGCCACGACCTGCTCAAACACCACCCGCGACCGGTCAAACCCAGCATCGGCCATATCCGCGTACCCTTGCACCGGGCTCCTTCTTCAGGTCAGTTCAGATCTCGACAATCAGAACGTACCGAAGAAGGAGCCCACCCCCTCCCA
>JANNPJ010000161.1:0-5105 GCA_031400005.1 Kineosporiaceae bacterium
GCGAAGGTGAGGGTCGGCGAGGCGGATACCGGGATGATCCGGGGCGGCTGCTGCTGCGGGTGCGGGGGGTGGCGGAAGAGTCCTTGCGCCATCTAGATCAGCTCGGCGTATACCACCGTGCAGCTCCATCCGGTCAGCGTCGTCGGGCCGGCCGGGAACCAGACGCCGTAGCCCTGCGCGGTGGCGGCGATGCCGATGGTGTGACGCTCTTCGGGAACCGGGACCCAGAGGTAGCCGTTGAGGGCATTGAACGCGGCCGACTTGATGAACGTCTTGGCCCCTGCGCCGACGGCCGTGCCGGCGATACCGACCGTCCCCGCCGCACCAGCGATGCCACCGACGATGCCCGACGCCGGATCGCCGAACTTCGTCGGGACCGGGGTGGCACTGACCATCGTCGGGAACACGCTGGCCTGCGTGAAGAACTGGATGCGCTCCTGGATCGACGTCGCATTCGCACTCTGGTTCAGCTCCACCGAGATGATCTCCAGCGCCGCGCCCGCACCCGTCGCCTTCGGGTTGATGAAGAAGAACGGCATGGCCGCGGTCAGCGTGGTGTTCGTGAAGGTGACGGAGTACGTTCGGTTAGAGGAGGCCATCTGTCAGCCTTTCAGTGAGCCAATAGCTGGGGATAGGGCGTGGAGTAGGGGACGCGGGCGGTGACGCTTTCGGTGAGCGTCTGGGTAAAGGTCAGGTAGGTATCGCCGGTCGCACCCGCAGCCCCGGCGTAGTACGTGGTGACGGTGTGACCAACCGCCATCTGGCCGTCCGTGCCACCGATACCGCCGTTCCCGCCGTCGTCGATGTAGAGCCGGATCCGGAGTCGCTGACCGGCCGTGACCGATAGGTCATCTCCGGCGACCAGGAAGGACATGGCGGTTTCGGTGGTGGCGGTCAGCTCCGGGAACGCCATGCCGAGAGCCCACACGACCGCTCCCGTACCGTCGTTGTTGACGACCGCCACCTCGGCCACGATGCCAGCATCAGCGACGGCGCCGGTGCCGCCGGGGCCGTCCTCAAAAGCTCTGATGTTGCAACGGACCGCACCGCCCAGTGTGAACGCGGTCAGCGGTTTCGTGAACCAGTCAACGACCGTCCCGGCAGCGGTGTCGGTCGTCTGGAGCGCGACGGTCGGGCCTGCGGCGGTGTTGGTGACGTCCGTCTGAACCCCGGCCCCGCGCGCGGTCCACGCCTCCCGATCCACGCTCGCCGTGGCGACATCGGATGCGCTGTCGGTCGGGAATATCTGCGTACCGGCAGGCTCAGCGACGAAGGTAAGGTTTTCGGTCAGGGTCAGGTACGAGTCGCCCGATGCGGCGGCGGTCGGGCCGTCCCACCAGAACGTGAACGTTTCACCCGCCCCCATCGTGCCCGCGTCGTCTCCGAAGACACGGACGCGGAGGCGGTCGCCGCGCTTGCACGCGATACCGGCGGCGGGCGTCTCGGCGAAGTTATTGGCACCCTCGGTGGTGACGGCAAGTTCGGTCACGCGGGCCGTCTGGTCGATGAGGGTGATGGCCCCGGTCGCGCCGTCGATCTTCTCCAGGATGCCGTTGATGGCGACGTTGGCTGCCATGGCCGACTCGGCCGCGCGCAGGTTCCAGGTGATCGAACCCGAGATCGTGATATCGGCGTCGAGGGGAGCCGTCAGCCACTCTATCTTCCCGACGGCGCCGCTCGAAACCTCGATCCCGGCCGTCGGCCCAGCCAACGTGCCCGACGCATTGGAGGTGGCCGCCGCGCCGCGGGTGGTCGTGAGGTTCTTGGCCGTCCATGTCGAGCCAGCGCCATCGAGCCGGTTGCTCCAGCCCGACATGACATCGGCCGCCGCGTTGCGGAAGAAGAGCTGTGTTGCCATCAGCTACGCCACGGGCGCCAGTTCCGGCGCTTGGCGTTCCAATCGGTCAGCGGCCAGCCCTGGAGCCAGAACCAGACGCGCTTCCACTGATGGGTCTGTGCCGTGTCAAGCCGCTGGGCGTGGTCGGACACGATGTGCTCCAGGCCGGCTACCCGCGTCGTCAGGTCGGCCAGCGTTGACGGCGCGGGAGTACCCATGGTTCTCCTTACATGGGAAGGCCCGCCGGGTGAGGGCGGGCCTAATCTTGGGACTAACCGCTGAGCGTAACCGTCCACGTGGCCACGAGACTGTCGGATGTGGTCACGATGGCGTCGACATTAGCCACAGTCTCGAAGACCAAAACGCCAGCCGCGGTGGTATTGGCCGCGGTGAACAGGCCGCCGCGGTGGACGGTCTGCGGGCCGCCGGTGACGCTGAAGGTCTTGGTCAGGGTGTACGTCGCGGTGCCGCCGGTGTGGGCGTAGGCCGCCAGTGCGCGGGTCAGGCCGTTGATCGTGATCTCGCCGGTGAGGACCGTGCTCGCGGCAGAGGCCGCCGACACATCCGCCGTGACGCCCATGAACCGGGCGAGGACCGATGGCTGGATGTGGTAGCCGTTCGTCGCGGCCGGAGTCGTCGCGACGCCATCAGCGGCCGTCCACCACTGGTCGATGGTCAGCACGGTCGCCGAGTTGGAGCCGATGTTGCCGTAGGACGATGGGGACGTGATGAGCGCCGCCGCCGCCCAGACGCGATGGCCCTTGTAGGCGTCGACGGTCATGCCGCCGCCCGCGGGGGTCGCGGACGTGGCCGTGGCCGCCGTCATGGCGCCTTCCTTGCCCGCGAAGTTGCCGAGGCCCGCGGAGAGCAGGTCCCGGCCGACCGTGGTCAGGAGGTTCGGACTGATGCCGAGATCCTCGTATGACCCGTCCGGGTGGAGGATGGCGAAGTGGACTTCGTTCCGGCCGAGCCGAAGACTATCGGACAGCCGGTGGCCGCGCATGAGTCGGACAGTCGCCCCGTCGGCGGCAGCGTCGACCTCGATGCGCGGTCGCAGATTGCGGAGCAGTTTCATGCGTGACTCCTACGAAACTCTGTCTTGGGTCTGGACGCCATCGGTGAGTCCCATGGCGAAGACGCGAGCGGTCGCGCCACAGCGGCACGGCCGGCGGCGGTCGGAGTAGAAGGGCCGCCGGCAGTCGGCGCAATAGGATCGGGGTGGCAGGAAGCGAGCGAGCAGGCGCATCAGGGTCGACGGCGTGGCTTCACGGCGCGCTCGGCTTTGGATTCAACGGTGGCCTGCTCGACCCGCTCGATGCCGACCCGTTCGAGTTCGTCTTCCACGCCGAGCATCCGTTCGTGCATCCCGCGCGCGACGTAGCCGTCCCGCTCGCGGAGCAGGGCGGCGATGTAGGCGTCCTTGGCCGTATCGGGAGCGGCGGCCCCATCCTCGAGGGGGCCGCCGGTCAGGGAGCCGGCCATCAGGTGGCCACCGCCCAGACCTGGTTGACGACCGCCGTCGGCGTGGCGATCGTCGCCGGGGCTGTGGTCGTGAGGGCCGAGCCCGAGGTCTGCGCGATGATCTTGGATGACAGCAGCGAGCCGTTGATGGCGGCCCGTCCGGTGACCTTGGCGATGAGCGAGGGCACGGTCGTCGCTGCGACCATGATCGCGACGTAATAGATGCCGGTCCGGGTGATGAGCTGGGGCGTCGCCAGCGGCAGCGTCTTGATCGTGTCGGCCGCCCACGCTGCCGTGGCCTGGTTGGCCGTCTGCGCGAGCAACGCCGGGGTGGCCGCGTCCGAGTAGAGGGCGAACCACCAGGCGGTCGGAACGCCCGCGGCCGTGACGCCCGAGAGGAACGACAGGCTGGTAACCGTATCGCCGGCCTCGAGGAAGATGGCCGCGGACGTCATCACACCCGTCGCGAGGGCCGCCGCCACGTCGCTCGACGAGGACGCCTCGAAGCGGTTGTACGTCCCCGTTTGCAGCCCCGTCGGCTGCCCCTGGAAGAAGTGCTCCGCGCTGTTCGTGGAGGGGTGCAGTCGAGCCATCGGTAGTCCCTTTCAGAGCGATTGGTAATGGCGACTTACGGCCGCCAATCGGGCCTGATATCCCACGGCCAGGGGTGGGGGCTAGAAGCTTGGGGCCGCCATACCCGTTCCACCGATGGTCGAGACCGACGCGGGGAACCGACCCGCGAAGTAGTTGGCGTAGGCGTAGAGCTGCAACCGGACCGTCAGCGTGCCGTTGAGCGTCTGCTCGTGGACCCGCGTGCGGATCGGTGACTCCATGAGGATGCAGTCATCGCCTCGGAAGACGACGACCTGATCCTCGGTACCGGCGCCGAGCACCAGCGAGTGCGAGCCGGTCACGACGACCGGGACGCCCTGGATGCTGCCGACGATGCCCTGCGCGGCCACGCCACCGAAGGCGGCGACGGAGTTCTGCGGGGCGACCGGGTTGACCAGCGGTCGGTTGGTCGTGTCGAGCGCGGCCAGGAACCACGCCCAGCGACGCGGAGCCATCGAGATGAGCTGAGCGGGCGCGAAGCGCGCCGCGTGGATCAGCTGGATGCCGTCTGCGAACTTCGGGTATGCCTCGCCGACGGTCGGGCTGGCGTCCGTGTAGGTCACGGCGTTGATGCCCGATACCGCGTTGAGCCCGAGCAGCTCGTTGGTGCCGGTGCCGCGCAGGATCTGACGGTCCAGCTCGGCCTCGTAGGCGCCGCGCAGGTCGGCGAAGATGATCTGATCGGCTGCGAACGGGGACAGGTCGAGCGACTGCTGCGACACGTCCTGCTGACCGGCGATGGTCACGGTCGTCCGGGTGAGCTGCGCCGTGATGATGTCCGTCTCACTGACGGCCGCGTTTTCACCGGCCTGTCCGGCGACGGTCGAGCCCGTCGTGATCCGGGGGATGGTGATGGAGTTGGTCGTCGGGAATCCGCCTGACCGCATGAACGGCGCCAGCACCCGGCCGACGCGGGCACGCTCGGCAAGCTCGTTGACCAGCCACACGGGCGGGATGAACGAACCCATCGACGTCGCCCCGGTGGTGCCGTCGCGGCGTTCGCGCTCGTCACCCTCGGCGTTGTTGCGCTGGAGGCGTTCGGCCGCCGCGCTGTCACCCTGACGGGCGGACAGCATGTCCCGGAAGAACGAGGCACCGGTGCCGGGGCGGTAGACCGCCTCGTTGTTGGTGACCTCGATGTTGGTCGTGACGCTGGCGAACCGGGCGCGCTGCTCGGCCGCCTGCTGGGCGCGGG
>JANNPJ010000018.1:0-5048 GCA_031400005.1 Kineosporiaceae bacterium
CCTCTGCCTGCTCCTGCTCAGACCACCGAAAGTCACGCCACCGACGCTCGATCCGTCGCCGCCCGACGCCGGCTGATCCAGCCGGTCACGGGTTTCGCGGGCTCGGCGGACCCGGGCGGTCCGGACCGGACCGCCAGAGCTGGCGACTGCTGGCGAAGACGACGGATCCGCCGTCCAGCACCGCGGTGGAGTCGGCTATCGAGTCGGGCCCTGCCAGCGGCCGGAACCGTCCTCGACGCCACCACGCTGGTGCGTGCGCTGGGCACCTGGTTCGACCAACCGGCCTGAGCGCCGTATTAACGGTCGTCTCAGATTCGCTCAGTAGGAAGGAGACGTCAGATGAGCGATGTAACCCGTATGTAGGAGGCTAGTGATGGCAGTCAAGGCAGCACCGTCCGAGGAAGCGCCGCCCGGTCGGTTGGCCGGCCGGTGGGTGCCGTGGTTGGTGATTGTCTTGTGGGTGGCGCTGGCGGTGTTCATGGTGCCGCTGAGCGGAAAGTTGAGCTCGGTCACCACCGACAGCGCCGCGGACACCCTGCCGGCCAGTGCCGAGTCCACCAAGGTGGCGGTGCACGAGGACAGTCAGCCCGGTGGTGAGGCCAGCACGTTCGTCGTGGTGTACCACCGCGCCGGGGGCATAACCGACGCTGACCGCGCGACGGTCGAGCGCCACTACGACACCCTTGCCAAGCGGTACCCGCCGCCGGTGGCGGCCCCCACCGGCGGCGAGGACGAGGGTGAGGGCCCAGCGGTGAGACCCTCCGCCGACGGGAAGGCGATGATGTTCACCCTCGAGGTGAGCGCGACCTACGGCGGACCGGAGACCATCGTCGGCCCATTGCGTGACGTCACGAAGGACCGCCCCGCCGGCCTGGAACTCGACGTGACCGGCCCGGCCGCGATCGAAGCCGACATGGAGGCCGTCTTCGACGGCGTCGACACGCAGGTCCTCCTCACCACCATCATCGTCGTCACGCTCCTGCTCATCCTCACCTACCGCAGCCCGGTGTTGTGGATCATCCCGCTGATGGCCGTGGGCGCGGCCGCACTGACCGCGATGGGGACCGTCTACCTGCTCGTCAAGGGCTCCGGCATCGTGATCAACGACCAGAACTCGGCGCTGCTGACGATCCTGGTATTCGGAGTCGGCACGGACTACGCGCTGTTGCTCATCTCCCGGTACCGGGAGGCACTTCACCACCACGAGAACGTCCGGGTGGCGATGGTCCACGCGCTACGCGGCGCGGCGCCGGCCATCATCGCGTCCGCGGCCACCGTGGTCGCCGGCCTGCTCTGCCTGCTCGTCGCGGACCTGAACAGCACCAGCGGGTTGGGCCCGATCGGTGCGGCCGGCATCCTGTGCGCGCTGGTGGCCATGCTGACGCTGTTCCCGGCGATGCTCGTGCTGCTCGGCAGGCGGATCTTCTGGCCGGCCATCCCTCGGTTCAGCACGGCCGTGGAGGATACGCCAGGGCTGTGGGGACGGCTTGGCAGCGCCATCAACCGCCGCCGGTGGGTGGCGACGCTCGGCTCGCTCGGAGTCCTCGGCGTGCTCATCATCGGGCTGGCGGGCAACGCCGGGCCCTTGCGGGAGCAGGACCAGTTCGTGTCCGCGCCGGAGTCGGTGACCGGCTTCACCGTTCTCAGCCAGCACTTCCCGGAGCTCGGCGGCCAGCCGATGACGATCCTCACACGCCCGGAGTATCAGGAGCAGGTGCTCGACGTCGTCAAGGGCACTCGCGGTGTGGCCCAGGCCATCCCGGGTGAGACCAGCCGTGGCTGGGCCGACATCTCCGTGTTCCCCACCGACGCGCCGGACACCGTCGCAGAGTACGACACGATCAAGCGAGTGCGCACCGCCGTGCACGCGGTGAGCGGGGCGGAGGCGATCGTCGGCGGGCCGAGCACGGAGCACCTCGACACCGAGGTGACCACCACGCGCGACGAGAAGCTGGTGATCCCGCTGGTGCTCGCCGTCGTCCTGATCATCCTCGGGCTGCTGCTGCGTGCGATCGTGGCCCCGCAGATCCTGATGGCCACCGTGATCGTCTCCTTCGCCGCAGCCTTCGGCGGCAGCGTGTTCGTCTTCGACACGATCCTCGGGTTCAAGGGCATCGACTATTCGGTGCCGCTGCTGGCATTCCTGTTCCTGGTGGCGCTCGGCGTCGACTACAACATCTTCCTGGTCAGCCGGGCCAGGGAGGAGGCCGTGCGTCTCGGCACCAGAGAGGGCATGCTCAAAGCCCTCTCCGCCACCGGTGGCGTCATCACCTCGGCAGGCCTGGTCCTGGCGGCCACGTTCGCGGTCCTCGCCACACTTCCGCTGGTGATGCTGGTCGAGGTCGGGTTCCTGGTCGCCTTCGGTGTGCTGCTCGACGCCCTGCTGGTGCGGTCGGTCCTGGTGCCCGCCCTCACCCTGCTGATCGGCCGGCAGATCTGGTGGCCGAGCCAGTTGTCCCGTCCAGCGGTGGAGCTTCCGGACGGTCAACAGTCCCTCGCCGACGACGAGGAGCCCGCGCTGCAACGGTGAGCGCAGCGGCACGGACGAGATCCGGGACGGGGCCCAGGCCCGTCCCGGATCTTTCATGGGCCCGCCGGTCGCCGCCCTGTGACCTGCGCCGCGCCGCCGGGGCGGGTCAACGCACCGCAGTGTCCTCCCCGGCGGTGAGCCGCGCGATCGGGGCGGGCGGGGCCGCGGCCGGAAGGTTGACCCGAAGCAGCGCGCCACCGCGTGCGGAGCGGGCGACGGCGGCCCGGCCACCATGGGCGTCGACGACCCGCTGCACGATCGACAGCCCCAGACCGGATCCCGGCAACGCCCGGGCGCTGTCGGCACGGTAGAACCGGTCGAACACCCGCGGTACGTCGGCGGCGTCGATGCCCGGCCCGGCGTCGTCGACCTCGAGCACCGCCGACGCGCCCTCGACACGGAGCCGGACCTGGACCGGCTGGTCGGTGGGGGACCATTTGCCGGCGTTGTCGATGAGGTTGAGCACCGCCCGCTGGAGCGCAGCGGGGCGCCCGTTCACCCACACGGAGGTCACGTCGAGCGCGATTTCGATGTCGGGCACGCGCGAACGCGCCCGGGTCGCGGCGGCTACCACCACGTCGGCGAGGTCGAGCAGTTCGGTGCTCTCGTCGGTGACATCACCGCGCGCCAGGTCGGTCAGCTCGGCGGCAAGGGTGCTCAATTCGGCCACCTGGGCGCCGAGGTCGTTGAGCAGCCGGGTCCGGCTCTCCGCCGGCAGTGCGCTGTCCAGGGTGCCGCGCCGATCGAGCCGGATCAGCAGTTCGACGTTGAGGCGCAGGCTGGTGAGCGGGGTCTTGAGCTCGTGGGCGGCGTCCTCGGCGAGCAGCCGCTGGGCCTGCCGGGAGTCCCGGAGCGCGGCGAGCATGTCGTTGATCGACTGGATCAGCCGCCGGATCTCTCCACCGCCCTCATCCGGGATGTCGGCGTCGAGATCCCGGGTGTGCGCGACACGTACCGCGGCGGCGGTCAGCCGGTCGATCGGTGCCAGCCCGGTCCGCGCCACGGCCCGCCCGGCAAGGGGGCCGCCGATCACGCAGAGCAGCCCGATCAGCAGCATGCCCACCCCGAGCCGGGTGATCGGGCCTTCGTCGGCGACGCGGGCCACCTGGACCGCGCCGTCGCCCGCCCGCAGCGTGTAGATGAAGTAGTCGACGTCGTCGCCGTCGTCCGACTCCATCAGGGCGTCCGACACGCCCTGCGCCACGCGCCCGGCCTGCTGGCTGAGCGGGGGCAGTGCGGGCTGGCCGGTCGGCGTCCGGGTCGAGCCGTCGGGCAGGATGACCCGCACCATCCGACCGGATCCGGGATACGGCGGTAGCTGGACCTGTGCCAGACCGGCGCGCTGCGCGTTCGTCGCCAGGACGCGGGAGTCGGCGCGTAGCTCATTCTCGGCGGTGTTCTGCAACTCCCAGTCCAGTAGCTCGATGCCCACCAGGAAGGCCACGAACACGCTGACCGTGATGGCCGTCGTCGCGATCACCGTCAGCCTGGTCCGCAGGGACCGCAGGCGCCACCATCGGGTCAGCCGGCGCGATTCCCGGCCGGCGGGCCTGCTCACGGAGGAGTTTCCCGCAACGTGTATCCCAGGCCGCGCAGCGTGTAGATCAATCGCGGCTCACCCTCGGCCTCCATCTTGCGGCGCAGGTAGCTCACGTATACCTGGAGGTTGTTGGCGGTGGCGCTCATGTCGAAGCCCCAGATCGCCTCGAACAGCACGTCGCGGGTCAAGACCCGGGTCGCGTTGCGCACGAGGACCTGCAGGAGGGAGAACTCGGTCCGGGTCAGGCGCAGCGACCGCTCGCCCCGCCACGCCTCGAACCTGTCGGGATCGAGCCGGACGTCGGCGAACGACAGGATCTGCGACTCCTCGTCGGTCGGCGTGCGCCGGCGCAGCAGAGCCCGCACCCGGGCCAGTAACTCCTCGGTGGCGAACGGCTTGGGCAGGTAGTCGTCGGCGCCCGCGTCCAGCCCCGCGACCCGGTCGGAGACCTGGTCACGGGCGGTCAACATCAGCACCGGCAGATCCCAACCCGCGGCCCGCAACCGCCGGCAGGTCTCCAACCCGCCGAGGCGGGGCATCATCACGTCGAGGATCAGCAGATCCAGCGTGTCACCGCCGGCCCCACCGACCCCGTCGAGCACGGCGAGACCGTTGGCGACGGTGCTGGTGTCGTAACCCTCGACCTGGAGCACCCGCTCCAGCGACTCACGGATGGCCTTGTCATCATCCGCGATCATGATCCGCACGCCGGCCCGCCCCCTTCCAGTCGATGTTTTGCCGCTCATTGTCCCCGATCAACCTGAGGCCAGGATTAGCGCGTCGCTGGGACCGCACTTTTACGGATACCTAAGAAAGGGAACCTACCGTCGGCTCATGAGCAGGCCCGTCCACCCGGCAATCAGGCCTCAATCAACCAGGTCACGGCGGTTTCGGATCGGGCTGGCCCAGAGAATCAGTGGCGACACCAGATTGACGGCGCAGAACACCCACAAGGCAGTGCGTGGACTGGTCCAGGTC
>JANNPJ010000255.1:0-2983 GCA_031400005.1 Kineosporiaceae bacterium
AGAAGACTAGGCGGCCGAACAGATGACGAGCACCCCCCGGATCGGGGAGTCAGTGACCCTCGAGCAGGTGACCCGCCGATACCGACCGGCCTCCGGGTTACCGGTCATCGGGCTCGACCGCGTCGACCTGCACATCCCCGGCGGGCAGGCGGTCGCCGTCACCGGCCCCTCGGGCTCGGGCAAGTCCACCCTGCTCCAGCTGGTCGGTGGCATGGACCGACCGGACGCGGGCCGCGTACTGGTCGCCGACCTCGACGTCGGCCAGCTCTCGCCGAGCGGTCTCACCAGGCATCGGCGCAACCTCGGTTTCGTGTTCCAGCGGTTTCATCTGCTGCCCGCGCTCACGGCCATCGACAACGTCATCGCTCCGGTGATGCCTCGCAGGGTGGACTTCGACAAGCGCGAGCGCGCTCAGGACCTGCTCGAGGCCGTGGGTCTCGGCGACCGGGCAGAGTCGATGCCGCACGAGCTCTCCGGTGGCCAGCAGCAGCGGGTCGCGATCGCGCGTGCCCTGATCAACGACCCCGGGCTGCTTCTGGCCGACGAGCCGACCGGCAGCCTGGACACTGCCAACGGCGCCGAGATCATGGACCTGATGCTCAAGCTCCGAGCGGACTTCGGGACCACGCTCGTGCTGGCTACCCACAACCACGACGTCGCCGGAAGATGCGACCGCGAAGTGCGCCTGATCGACGGGACGATCGCTACGGACTCGGGCCGGTAGAGCGGACACCCGGTACGGATCCGCTACGCCAGCAGCTATCGGAGAGCTGGACGGAATCGGCTCCCATCAGCCAGATTTTGGAACCTCCACCAACCGGATAGTCACTCTGGATTCTGGCTCCGGAGTGAAAGTGAGCTTGATGGGTGTGTCACCCGGCCAGGGGGTCGAGGCTCGACCTTTCTTAAAGGTTGTTGAGGCGGACGGCGGGTAAGTAGTACTGCGCAGATCCAAGGTGGATCTCGGAACCGGCAATGTGCCGCGAGTAGCTGGCAATCATCGCGAGGGCCATGGCTTCGCCATAGATCATCGGCCCCAGGAACGGCTCTGGATCCGGGATGATGAACGTTCCCTCGAAACTGTCCGTCGTGATGTGGGTCACCTCACCGGAGATGAGTGCTACCGCAGAACGAATCTCGGCGATGTCTTGGCGGGAAACCTCATCGGGTACTGGGAACGGGGTGACGGCTGCGCCCTGGGCTTGGGCCAGATCTTCGACGAGGCGAATATAGTCGTCGGCAGCCAATTCCATGTTGGTGAGTTGAGGATTCACCTAGGTCAACGTCTTCGAATTTGATCAAAGCCAGGTTCGGTTGCTGAATGTGAGCGACCCCGAGAAGCGGAACCCGTCAACCGTTTTGAGACATCAGGTGCTTGAGGTTGTCTATAGTGATTGGGCTGTTTCGATGGTTGCGGGTGGCTGGTTGATCCAGACCTTGGTGGGGAGTTCAGGGGCCTGGGGCCGGCCACGGTGGAACCGTTCGGGGTGGGCGGCCCAGGCGGCGTCAAGGACGCCTTGGCGGCCGGTCCGGATGGTCTTCCAGGTGCCGTCATGGACCGAGGCCGGCGTGTAGAGACCGATCCCGGAGTGGCGGTGTTCGGTGTTGTAGTAATCGAAGAACACCCGGCCGAACATGCGTGCGTCGTAGATGCTGGTGAAGAGTTCCGGGAACGCGGGAGAGTACTTGAGGGTCTTGAAACCGGCTTCCGAATAGGGATCGTCATTTGATGTGTGCGGTCGTGAAAGCGACCGTTCGATGTGCAGGTCGGACAGCAGTGCGGCGACGTTCTTACTTGTCATCGAGGTGCCGTTGTCGGAATGGATCGTGTGTGGCATGGTCCCGGCGTTAGCCGCGATCGCGTTAGTGATGAAATCGCTGGCGAGTGTTCCGTTCTCGGTGGTGTGGATCTCCCAGTGTGGAATCTTGCGGGAGTAGATGTCGATGATGACGTAGGCGTCGAAGTACACGCCCCGAGTTGGACCCTTGAGCTTTGTGATGTCCCAGGACCAGACCTGGTCGGGGGCGGTGGCGATCAGCTCGGGTCGCACCCGGGGCGGGTGACGGGCCTGGGCGCGTCGTTCCCGGACCTGGTCGCAGGAGCGCAGGATGCGGTAGAGCGTGGAAATGCTTGCCAGGCAAGCTCCTTCGTCGAGCAGGACGGCCCAGATCTGGGACGGAGACTTGTCGGCGAACCGGTCGCTGTTGAGGATCTGTAGGGCGTGGGTGCGTTCGGATGCGCTCAAGGCGGTCGGCTGCAGGCCGGGGATCGGGGCCGGAGCGGGCCCGAACAGTCGTGGGGCGCGGTGTCGGTAGAGAGTGGCGCGGGCGACGCCGAGCAACCGGCACGCCGTTGTCGTGGTGGTCAGGACTTCGATCTCGGGAAACGCGTCCTGGATTATCTGGTCGGCTTCGTGGGTGTTTCCGCACTCTCGGAGAGAATCTCTAGTCGGGTGGCCGGCGGGGATTTCACCCGCCGGCTCCCACAGTTCCGTACGTAAGCCTCTCGGCTTATACGGCTCCTACCGTCCAGCGAAAGCTATGCCAGCATCTGTGACCCAGGACCAGTGAGCGAACAGCTTCGGTGCACGTGCGACGAGTCTGTTCCACCACGTTCTCAGGCGTTTTCGGCCCCGGAGCCGTCGATATTTCTTGCACGCCCACCGCATCAGATAGGCGTTGACTCGTTGCAGCAGGCCATACATGACGGACCGGTGAAAGTGCCCCCAATACGTCATCCACCCTCGTACGATCGGATTGATCCACTCTGCGAGGTCAGCCAGATCGTCGTTGTTGTGCAATTGAATTCGCCATCGGCGGACCTCGCGCCCTTTGTCGGTCAACTTGTCCCGGCTGATTGCCGGTGCGAACGAGGAGAACTCTTTTCTCGTCCGCTTGTTCACCGCAGCCCGAGCCCGGAACGTGTACCCCAGGAAGTCGAACGAGATGTTCTCGTGCTCACCTAGCCGGTTGCTGTCCCGAC
>JANNPJ010000262.1:0-10252 GCA_031400005.1 Kineosporiaceae bacterium
CGTGCTCGAGGTGCTGGAGGACGGGCATCACCACCGACCGGCGGTAGGCCGCCGTCCGTCCGGAGACGCAGACCACCGCGCCGGCCCGGCCCATTGCCGGCACGTAGTCGTAGTAGCGCAGGTCGATGATCCAGTCTGCGACCACCCGCCACACGCTCGACCAGCGCTTGTACACGTTCTGCCGGGTACTGACCGCGCCGACGGTGGGGTCGAAGAAGGGCATCTGGACGGCCTCCAGCAGGCCGGGCTCCCAGCGGGTGTCCGAGTCGGTGAGGACGAGGACCTCGGAGCGGGCCGCCGAGATCCCGACGCCGAGGGCGGAGCGCTTGCCGGAGTGCTGAAAGGGGATCACCCTGACCTGGGCGTGCTGCGCCGCTACCGCGTTCAGCCGGGCGATCACCTCGGTGTCGGCCAGGTCCGGCACGATGATCAATTCATTCGGGCCCTGGTCCATCCAGGTCTCCAGGCATTCCATCAGAATGTCGGGATCTTCCCGGAATGAGGGAACGATCACCGATGTCGTCGTCCGAAAGGTGTTGATGGTCGGCCGATAGGCGCGCGACAACAACCAGCGATACACCCATAGTGACCACACGATCACTCCGGCGATGCCCAGAGGCATCCACGAACGCCAGTTGATGGCATCCATCCACCCGAGCACGTCCAACGTCATCCACTCCAGACAGCACGGACCCATGGCGACGGACGTAGCCAGCGCCACGGGTGACTGAGTGCCGACCCCTCGTCACAGGGGAGGAGAGATCTGAAATCGCGTCCAGTTTTCGGCGGTTCGAACAATACGTCGACGACCGACCGAGGCGGGCGCTTTTCTTGTTCAAACCGTGTGAACAATGCCAAACATTATGCTAAGCAACGAATAGGCTACCCAACGTGATGGCCTGGTCAAACGGGTGAGCCCGCCCGTGGTCCGCTGTCGTTATGGAGTGGTTGCGGACCACGGGGCATTGGTGATCTTGTAGATCAGCCGGTGTTGCGCAACCCGGCGGCGATGCCGTTGATGGTCAGAAGCAGGGCTCGGCGCAGTTCCGGGTCCGGTTCGTCGCCGGCGGCCCGGGAGCGTGCCAGCAGCGACACCTGCAGGGCGTGCAGCGGTGCCAGGTAGACGTCTCGCAGTTCCAGCGTGCGCTTCAGCACCGGCGCCGTCTCCAGCAGCGCGTTCTGCCCGGTCACCCGCAATACCTCCTCGAGGGTGCGGGCATGCTCGGCCCGGATCAGCTCGAAGAGGCCGGCCTCCGCCGGGTCCACCAGGGTGTCGACGTAGCGGGCGGCAATGGTCAGGTCCGTCTTCGCCAGCGTCATCTGCACGTTGGACAGGAAGGTGCGGAAGAAGTTCCACGAGCCGTACATCTGCTTGAGCGCATCGCCGCGGCCGTCCTCGCGGGCGGCGGCAAGGCCACTGCCCACACCGAACCAGCCCGGCAGGATGATTCGGGACTGGGTCCAGCCGAACACCCAGGGGATCGCGCGCAGATCGGACAGCCCGCCGGGACCACCTGGTCGGCGGGCTGGTCGGGAGCCGATGTTCAGGTGAGCCAGTTCGTCCACCGGGGTCGCGGCGACGAAGAACGGCACCAGTCCAGGGTCGCCGACCAGGTGCCGGTAGGCGATCTGGCCCTGGCTGGCCACCACATCCATCGTGTCGTTCCAGCCGGCCAACACATCCGGTGGCAGCAACGACGTCCGGTGCAGGGAGGAGGCCTCGAGAACGGCGGCCAGCGCCTGCTCCAGATTCTCCCGGCCAAGCTGCGGCAGGGTGTACTTGTCCGAGATCACCTCGCCCTGCTCGGTGACCTTGATCGGCCCGTCCAGGCTGCCGTACGGCTGAGACAGGATCGCTTCGCCGGTCGGGCCACCGCCTCGGCCGACCGAACCGCCCCGGCCATGGAAAAGCCGCAGGACGACGCCGTGGGCTCGACCGACGTCCCGCAGCGCCCGCTGGGCCCGGTGGATCTGCCACTGCGAAGCGGCGATCCCGGCGTCCTTGCTGCTGTCGGAGTAGCCGAGCATGATTTCTTGGACATCGCCGCGCGCGGTCACTATCCGCCGATAGGCGGGCACCGAAAGTAGCGCGTCCAGCAATGGGCCGGCGGCTTCGAGCTCGGCCACCGTCTCGAACAGCGGTGCGAACCCGATTCGGGCCCAGGCCGGTGAGTCGGCGCTGCCGGTGTCGACCAGCCCGGTCTCCCGGGCCAGCACGACGACGGCCAGGACGTCGTCGATGTCCTGGGTCATCGAAACGATGTAGCTCTCGATCACATCCGGCCCAAACCGGTCGAGCGCCTCTCGGATCGTGCTGAACAGTTCCAGCGCGCCGCCGGCAGGTGGGCCCAGTTCGGCGGAACTGGCACCGATCAGCGGACGACGTCCTTCAAGTTCGTGCGCCAGAACCTCGATCCGCGCCGATCGAGTCAGGTCGGCATACCGCACGTCGAGTTCGCCGAGCCGATCGAACAGGACGGCGAGGGCGGCGTGGTGCTTCTCGGCGTGCTCGCGGATGTCAAGGGTGGCCAGGCTCATCCCGACCGCGACTGCGGTCCGGAGCAGGCGCAGCACCGGCCCATCGGCGATCAGTTCGCCGTCGCCGGCGCGCAGCGACTCCCGGATCAGCTCCAGCTCGGAGAGCATCTCCTCAATGCCCAGGTAATCCCGCCCGGGCTCGTGCGGCGTGCCATTGGCCAGCCGGTCTCGGGTGCGAGCCAGCCGGACCCGGATATAGCTGAGCTTGAGCCGGTACGGCTCCTCGGCGTTGAGCCGGATGAACGCGGCGTAGGCCCCCGGCAGCGACTGGCTGTCCGCATCCAGGCTCTTCTGCAGTTCGGCGCTCACCGGTACGACGCGGGTGGACGCCGACAGCTCCAGGACCAGCTCATCCACCGCGGAGATCAGCACCCGGAGGCCGAACTCGTGCTGCAAGGTGAGGACGTCGAGGGTGACGGCAGGGGTGACGTTGGGGTTGCCGTCCCGGTCCCCGCCCGCCCAGGTGCCGAAGCGCAGCGGCCGAGCCAAGGCCGGGAGGTGAACGCCAATCGTGGCCAGGCTCCGATCCAGCTCCTCCAGCAGGTCCGGCACGACCTGAGTGGCCAGGTTCTGCAGGTAGTAGATCGCCGAACGGGCCTCGTCGGTCGGCTTGGGCCGTTCGATCCGCAGCTCGTCGGTCTGCCAGAGCAGGTCGACCAGTTCGGCCAGCCGGCGCTGGGTCCGCTCGGCGTCAATCGGACGGCGGCGCGGATCTTCCTCCTGATGCGTCAGGTCGGCGACCTTGCGCAGCAGATCGAGCACGGAACGGCGGCTGGCCTCGGTCGGGTGAGCGGTGAAGACCGGGCGGAGCTCGAGTCGGGCCAGGATGTCATCCAGCAGATCGCGGGAGACCGTGCCCGCCTCGATTGCCGTACCGATCCGCTCCGTCGTGGCTCGCAACGGGCTGCTCGGCCGGGCGCTGAGCTCCTGCCAGCGGTGCAACTGCTCGGTGATGTTGGCCAGCTGGAAGTACGCGGTGAACGCCCGGGCCAGCACGATCGCGGTCGGATCATCGATGTCCGAGAGCAGCGTGTGCAGTTCGTCACCGTCGTCGGGCCGGCGGGCCAGCAGCCGGACGCGTTCCACGAGGGCCAGCAATTCGGGGCCTTCATGCCGGGTCAGGGCCTCACCCAGGAGGTCCCCGAGACGACGGACGGAGGCCCGCAAGGCGGCGTGGCGCTCGAGGGAAGCCACGCCACCGGCGAACTGGCCTACGTCAGGTGCCCGCCGGTCGGCGTCCACCAGCTCCGCTGTGGTCAGGTCAGCACTTTCGGTGGTCATGACCGGGAGTCTGCCGCAGATGTGTTTCAGCTCTGCAATACGCCGCAGGTCGAGACGCGACAGACGCAGCGGAGTCGGGTGACACGATGCTCAGTCCGCGCCTCGTTGGCCGCTAGTTAAACTCTTGTGACCCTTCGCGATCGCTTCCGTGAGCGGTTGTCACTTTGTGCAAGATCACGCACGGCTGCGATGCTCATCTCTCTTTGGTCGTGAATTTTGCTTTAGAGTAGGGCTTTTCGTGGAACAGGTCGCACCGAAACGGGCGTTTTCGGGCGCTCTGCGTTCGCGTCCGTCGATAGGTGCGGGAGACTGAGGTATCCCGTCACGACATACGTCCTACCGGAAGTTTTATGACCGACTCGAACCAAGCCCCGAACCAATCGCCTAACTCGAGCCCCGGGTACGAGGGGTCGGACCCTGATCTGCCCGACCGTCAGGCTCGGCAGGAAACTCCGCGTCTTGGCGTCACCACCGTCCAGGTCAGCGCGAGCGCGGCGGCCTCGGTTACCTCGGCACTCGCGGCGTCGTTCTTCGGTGTCGCCGGCACCTTGATCGGTGCTGCCGTCGGCTCGATCGTCTCCACGATCGCCGGTGCGCTCTACACCGAATACCTTCGCCGGGCCGGTGAGCGGATCAGAGGGACCCGGAACGTCGTGATCCAGCGCATCCCCAGTGAGGTGCTCGCGACCACCCCGCTGCGCCGCCTGACCCGCCCGACCGACCTGCCCGGCCAGCCGTCGCTGCAGCCGATCGGGAGCGAGAACAGCGATGAGACCGTCGCCGTTCCGGTCCAGGATCCCGCGCAGCTGCGTCGCCGGCCGGAAGGAATGGCCCCGCTGGATCAGACCACGGTGATGCCGTCCGTCGGCTCACCGGGTGCCGCTGGCTCCCCACCGGTTCCACCCCGCCCGTTGTGGAAGCGGCCGATGGTGGCGATGGCCGCCGTCTCAGCAGCCGGCTTCATGATCGCGCTCGGCGTCGTCCTGAGCAGTGAGCTGCTGATCGGCCACCCGATCTCGGGCGGCGACAGCGGCACCACGTTGACCAAGCTCACGAGCACGTCGCAGACCGAGGACACTCCCACTGAGGAAGAGGCCCCGGCGCCGACCGAGACCGCCGAGCCCGCCGCCACCGAGACCGCACAGGTACCGGTTCCGACGGCGACGACGGATCCGACGGAGACCGGCGGGACCGAGACAATCCCGACCGACGAGCCGGCCACCGAGGCGACCGAACCCGGTACGGAAGCAACCGACCCTGGCACGACAGGGGACGGTTCGGAAGGCGACTCGGGCGCGGCGGACAGTGGCTCGGGCGCGGCCGGGGACGCCGAAATGCAGGCCACTCCAGCTCCGTAGTCGACAGCGCGCTAGCCAACGAACCCGCCGGCCTGGTCCGGCGGGTTCGTCATGTTCGACGGGTTCGTCTCGTCCGGCGGGTTCGTCATGGATGGAAGGCGCTTGCCCGGATTTCTTTAGAACAGCATTCTATCGAGCATGACATTTCCGCCCGCGGCTCCAGCCGACGACAGTCCGGACCGCGCTCCTGCCTCGAAGGAGATCGCGACTCACTACGACGAGTTGGACGACGCCTACCGGCAGATCTGGAGTGATCACGCCCATCACGGGCTCTGGATGACCGGCCGGGAGACCGTCGACGAGGCGGTGCAGGCGGTTGTCGACGTGACTGCCGATGCGGCCGGGGTCGGGTCCGGCTGCCGGGTGATCGATCTCGGGTCCGGGTACGGGGCGACCGGCCGCCGGCTCGCCACCAGACGGGATGCCGAGGTCACGTCGCTGACCATCTCCCAGCGTCAGCACGAGTACGCGGTCGGTGCGGACGCCGGTGATCCCCGCCTGCGCCAGTACCTGCGGGACTGGTTCGCCAACGAACTGCCCACCGACGGCTATGACGCGGTGATTGCGATCGAAAGCCTCGGGCACCTGGAGACTGGTCCCGCGCTAGCGGAGGCGCTGCGGGTGCTCCGCCCAGGTGGCCGGATCGCCGTCTGTGACCTGGTCGCGGGGGACAAGGTGCCGCGCCTGCTGGAAGGCCCCCTGCTACGAACCATGGAACGCGAATCCCACCTGGTCCGGCTGTCCACGATCGCGCAGTGGACGGCCGCGTTCACCGCAGCCGGCTTCGTCGTCGACGAGGCCCGGGATCTGACCCGGGGCGTTCGCAGCACCTGGCCCAAGGGGATCCGCCGCCTGGTCGGGATCTTGTACCGGAGCCCGGAATTTCGCCGGACCCTGTTCGGTGGCGAGTATCAGAATGATGGATTCGTCCGCTCGCTGATTCGAATGACGATCGCTCAACGGCTCGGCGTCGTCCGGTATTACCTGGTCAGCGCGCATAAGCCGGAACTATGACGGGCCAGACTGGCTCGGAATGGCTGCCGCTTTCGGCCCAGTTACCGGGTCAAAAGCGGCAACCAGGTCGCGGCTGGGCGCGCTGGGGCAGGTAGCGTCTGGCTGTGGGCCGACGTCGTGTGACCGCCTTGTGGGCCGTGGGCTGCCTCGCCCTGATCGCCATTCTCATCGGAGTTCTCGCCGTCGCGCCCGGCGGTGATCCACCGAAGTGGACCGAGGAGACCCTGCTGGTGAACGGCGTCCGGGAAGCGGACGGCGAGCCAGTCGCCCTGGAATCGACGATCTATCTGCCGGCCCGAACCCCGGCCCCGGCTGTGTTGCTTGCGCACGGCTATGGATCGAGCAAGGCCGGTGTGGTCGGGCAGGCACGGGGGCTGGTGCGGCGCGGGTACGTGGTCCTGACCTGGTCGGCCAGGGGGTTCGGCGGTTCCGGTGGGCTGGTGCACCTCGATTCCCCGGACTACGAGGTCAAGGATGCCCAGCTGATGCTGGACGAACTGGCGCGTCGGCCGGAGGTGAGCCAGGACGCCAAGGGTGACCCGCACGTCGGGGTAGTCGGGGCCTCGTACGGCGGCGCACTGGCCCTGATGCTGGCCGGGACGGACCGCCGGGTGGACGCCCTGGTCCCGAGTATCACCTGGAACGACTTGCGGCAGGCGCTGTTTCCGCAGTTCATCACCCGAGCTGGGCAGGCCACGGCGGCCGAGGTGAAGCCGATCGCCGGAGCTGGGGTGTTCAAGCGGCAGTGGACTGCGCTGCTGCTCGGTTCGAGCGCCGCAGCCGGGGCGGGAATCGGGGCTGGAACCGAGGTCGGGGATGGCGCAGCGGACGGATCGGCGGGAGCTGGATCGGCCGGTTTCGGTTCCTCGGGTGCCGCACCGACTTTGCCGTCGTCCCCGGCCGCTGCTGGTGATCCGGCGGCGCTCGATTTCGCCACCCTGAAACGCGCCTGTGGCCGGATCGCGACCGATCTGTGCCTGGGCTACCTCCAGGCGGCGACCACCGGTCGCCCGGAACCGGCGCTGCTCAAGTTGCTCGCGGCGGCCAGCCCGGCCCGGGTCGCAAACAAGATCACCGCTCCGACGCTGTTGATCCAGGGGCAGACCGACTCGCTCTTTCCGCTCTCCGAGGCGGATGCGAACGCCCGGGCGATCGCCTCGGCCGGAACCGACGTCGAGGTGATCTGGCAAGCCGGCGGACACGATGGCGGCATCGACGAAAGCGACCGGCTGGAGCGGATTACCACCGATTTCCTGGACCGGACACTTGGCCACAGCAGTGCGGAAACCCCGGCGGCCGACGTCCCCAATCAGCGATTTCGGGTGACCGTTCCGGATGCCGTGGTCTCGATTGTCGATACCAACCCGGCGCCCCAGTTGCGGGCCGCCAGTGCGTTTCCGGGGCTGGGCTCGAGGGCGGGCGCGCGAGCAGGGGCCGGAGGCCAGCCGCTGACGCTGCAGAAGCTTCGGCTGGAAGGCAGGCGACAGCTGGCAATCTCACCGCCGGGCGCCGTCCCGGCCTCGCTCACCTCGCTGCCTGGGGTGAGTGGCGCGCTGGGCCTGCTCGACACGGCCTCGGGTGCATCCAGCGGCGGAGCGGGAGCGAGGTCGAGAGCGGGTTCGGCCGCCGGGTTGAGCCTTGGCGTGCTGCCCGGACAGCATGCGGCCTTCCAGACCGCTCCGCTGACCACGGGGATCAGCATCACCGGGTCGTCCCGGGTGACGGTACGGATCACCGCCACCTCCGCCGATGCCACCCTGTTCGCCTCGCTACTCGACGTCGGGCCGGACGGTGGCACCGCCTTGCCGCGCCAACTGGTTTCCCCGGTCAGACTCGAGAGGCTACCCGCCGCCGGGAAGGTGGTGACGATCGCGTTGCCGGCGATTGTCCGCGACGTCCCGGCCGGGCACCGGCTGCGGGTCGTGCTTTCCAGCACCGACCAGGGGTACGCCGTGCCTGTCACGGCCCGCGGTTACCAGATTTCGCTGGCCGGCGACTCGGTGCTGAGCGTCCCGGTCATCCCGCTGACCGTGGACCAGGGCGGTTCTTCGCACCCGCTGCTGATCGCGGCGGCCCTGATCGGCCTGGCGATCCTGGTCATCGTGCTGACGTTCGTGCTGCGACACCGCTGGGTCCGGCGGCGGACGATGGTGGACGTCGATCCGGACCTGGTCGACGTCCCGCTGGCCATCTCCGGTCTGGGCAAGGCCTACGGCGACGGTTTCCGCGCGGTCAGCGACCTGTCCTTCCGGGTGGAGACCGGGCAGGTGCTCGGCCTGCTGGGGCCGAACGGCGCGGGAAAGACCACCACGCTGCGGATGCTGATGGGGCTGATCATGCCCACCGAGGGCGAGATCCGCATCTTCGGGCATCGGGTCACCCCGGGCGCGGCGGTGCTGTCCCGGCTCGGGTCCTTCATCGAAGGGCCAGGATTCCTTCCGCACCTCTCCGGGGCAGAGAACCTGGAGCTGTACTGGCGCTCCACCGGACGGCGAGAAGCCGACTCGGGGATGGCGATCGCGCTGGAGATCGCCGGGCTGGGGGACGACGTCCAGCGCAAGGTCCGCACCTACAGCCAAGGCATGCGGCAACGGCTGGCGATTGCGCAGGCCATGCTCGGCCTGCCTGACCTGCTGGTCCTCGATGAACCGACGAACGGTCTTGATCCGCCGCAGATTCGGGAGATGCGCGCGGTCCTCGCCCGGTACGCCGCAACCGGGCGGACCGTGGTGGTCTCCAGCCATCTGCTCTCCGAGGTGGAACAGACCTGCAGTCATGTGGTGGTGATGACCGGTGGCCGGCTGGTCGCTCAGGGGCCGGTCGAGGAGCTGATCGGTGCGGCGACGTCAATGCTGGTGGACGTCGACGACCCGGTTCGGGCCGGGCGGATCGCCGCGCTGGTGCGCGGCCTGGACGAGGTTCAGATGACACCGACCGGTCTGCTGGTGCGTGCCGATCTGGTGGCCCGTGGAGAACTGATCCGGGCGCTGGTGCTGGCCGATGTCCGGGTGGATCGGGTTGCGCCGCAACGTGGTCTGGAGCAAACCTTCCTGGCGTTGATCGGAGAGGCGGCAGACTGATGGCGAGTCGAGGACATCACGTAGGTATCTCCATGGTCGGCCAGCCGACGGGAGAGCACACACCGGACGGCGGTGCGGTCGGCTATTCCGCCCGCCGAACCCTTGGCCTGCGGGTCGAGGCCAGGCGTCAGGTCACCCGCCGACGGACTCAGATTGCGCTCGGTTTCCTGGTCGTGCTGCCGTTTCTGCTGGTCGCCGCTTTCACCCTGGGCGATGACAGCAGAAGCGGGGCGACCCCGGCGCTGGTCGATCTGGCTACCGAGGGCGCCGCGAACTTCACCATTTTCACGCTGTTCGTCAGCTGCGGGTTCCTGCTGGTCGTGGTGGTTGCGCTGTTCTCCGGCGACACGGTGGCCAGTGAAGCCAGTTGGTCTAGCCTGCGTTACCTGCTGGCGATTCCGGTACCTCGATCGAACCTGCTGCGCCGCAAGCTGATCGTCGCACTCGGCTACAGCGCTTTGGGCCTGGTATTGCTGCCCGTGGTCGCCTACCTCGCTGGTGGGGCCTTCTTCGGTTGGGCCCCGCTGCTCAGCCCACTCGGGGGCTCCATCAGCGGCACTGACATCCTGATCCGGATCGCGATTGCCGTTGGTTACATTGGGATTTCGCTTCTGTTCGTGATCTCGCTGGCATTCCTGATCGGGGTCTGGACTGATGCCCCGCTCGGCGCGGTCGGTGGCGCCGTTCTGCTCGTCATCCTTTCGAACATTCTGGACGCGGTCACCGCGCTCGGTGACGCCCGGCGTTTTCTGCCCACCCACTACTCCTTGGCCTGGACCGACATCCTCGGCGCGCAAATCACCTGGGACAACATGTCCCGCGGCGCGCTCTGGTCGATCGGGTACAGCACGATCCTGCTCGCTGCGGCCTGGCGCCATTTCGAGCGCAAGGACATCACCAGTTGAAACAACCCCGCATCGGCCTGCCGGGTCCCGGTTTCAGGTCCGCGATGTCGTCCTGTGCGATGACCCCCGCCATGGG
>JANNPJ010000297.1:0-1627 GCA_031400005.1 Kineosporiaceae bacterium
ATAATGGACCCAGTTGAGGCAAATCGTTACACGCCGTACTCGACACCTGACTTACTGTTGTTGATGAGGTGGCCTCAAGCTCCATCGTTGTGTAGCGTCACCTTCCGGTACGGTGGCATAGCAGCGGCTCCGCACTTCCGAATGAGTTTCCAACGCGAGGTGACCAGATGGCGTTGACGCCCGAGGACGTTGTCAACAAGCGCTTCCAGGCGACGAAGTTCCGAGAGGGTTACGACCAGGACGAGGTCGATGACTTCCTCGACGAGGTAGTCAACGAACTGCGTCGTCTCGGCGAGGAGAACGAGGAGCTGCGCACCAAGCTCGGCTCCTGTGAGCGCCGAGTGGGCGAGCTCTCTCGGGCCACAGTGGCCCGGGAGGCATCTCCCGAAGCAATGCCGGTTCAATTGCAGGTGGCACCGCCGCCTCCGCCGGTGCAGATTCCGCATCCGGTCGCGGTACAGGCTCCAGAGCCGGTACGGGCCAGTTCGCAGCTGGAGGCCGTCGGGCAGGGCCCCGAGGCCGCCGCCGGAATGTTGGCGCTGGCACAGAAGCTGCACGACGAGTACGTGCGCAACGGTGAGCAGACCCGAGACCGGATCGTCGGCGAGGCGCGCGAGCACTCAACCCGGCTGATGCGTGAGGCCGAGGAGAAGCAACGGCAGACGCTCGGCTCGCTCGAGCAGGAACGTTCCCTGCTGGAGCGCAAGATCGACGAGCTGCGGGCCTTCGAGCGGGAGTACCGCAGTCGGCTCAAGTCTTACCTCGAAGGCCAGCTGCGCGAACTGGAGTCGAAGGCGGCCGTCGTGCCGACCCGCGGCTCGCAGCAGCCTTCCTCGCCGCCGGCCACTGTTGGAGCCTCCCAGGCCCCGTACAGTGGACCGCTGCCCACCCGTGGTGGGTATGCGGACCAGGCGTCCGAGCAGCCTGCGCAGTATCCGTTCGGTGGTCAGAACTAGCTTTCGCCGTCGAGAGCTGCCGGATTCTTCGGCACTGACTGGAAAAGTAGATGAGCTCAGGTCACACTTGAGCTGATCGATAAAACCGCGCGTGAGCGGTGCCGGGTCCTTTGGCGGGCCAGGCACCGCTCATCTGCATCAGGGGGATCGGAAGAAAAGTGTCAAGGGCAGACCAGAACACGACGGCCGAGTCGCGAGATGACCTGGCGACCGCACGTAGCGCCCTTATCGCCGAACATGCGCGCTTGACCTCCGAGCATGCAGCGCTCCGGGCCGGGTTACAGGAAGTGATCCGGGACAGCGCGGCAGGTTCCGGTGATGACCAGGCCGACAGTGGGGCCAAGACCTTCGGTCGCGAGCACGAGCAGGCGCTGGCCGACCGGGTCGCCGAGGCGCTCGACCAGACCGAGCGAGCGATCGCCCGAGTCGACGAGGGGACCTACGGTAACTGCGAGTCCTGCGGCAAGCCGATCGGTGCCGCCCGGCTAGAGGCGTACCCGCGGGCAACGCTCTGTGTCGCGTGCAAGCAGCGTGAGGAGCGGCGCTGAGCCGTTCAGCGCCCGCTCGCAGTTCAGCTCGCAGATCCGTGGCACCCTTGGACCCACGATGACTGAGCCAATCAACGCACGCAGCCGCCTGCCGCTGCTGGTGCCGGCGATCGCGGCCCTGGT
>JANNPJ010000023.1:0-5913 GCA_031400005.1 Kineosporiaceae bacterium
GATGCGGATATCCACGTCATCGACGAACGTGAGGTTGACGTTTCCGAAGAAGTCATCGCCGATATACACATTGCTGCCGAAGCCAGCATGGAACGGCGGTAGCAGTACAGCTCGTTCGCCGATCGACCCGAGAATTGCTCCTAGCAACGTCTTTCGGCGATCTCCGAGGCCAGGAGGAGTATGGTTGTACTCGAAGATCAAATCTGCGCGGCGCCGGGGAGCCTGGAACGAAGCCTCCGACTCGGTATAGATGAGCCCCTGGCGTATGCGGTCCAAGATCTCCTGCTGATCGGGCTGTGGCACCTTCGGCCGACCCTCCTGTAACCACGCACGAGGCCGCGACCGCGACCACTGATCCAACCGTAACGCCGCGCTCGCGGCCGGGGTGGAGCCACTGCAGGCTAGCCAGGGCACAGGAAACTTCCATCCGCGATCATGGTAAACAGCGATGAGCCGTCATAGCCATGAGCGCCGGTGGCCTACTTTGCCGACCGTTCCCCGCTCTTCCCGGGCCACATCTGCGCCGACAGTGCGACGGTAGACGGGAGCAACGTACTATCTGAGGCGACGAGCTCAGTGGCAGTCCTCTTGCCCGCCGCCGATCTGTCGATCGGATGTCAGCAGGCCTGTTCAAAGGTGATGTCTGCGCGCCAGTGATGCGCTGCTTGCTTTCTTTCGCGGACTTCTTGCAGATGTGCCGTAGCAGATGGTTACCGGCTGACTGGCTCGGCCAGCAGTGGTTGGCTCGTCCGCCCGGCGGGGGCCGGCCGGATATCGGCCCCGGCGCGGCGGCGGCTGGAGACGGTCGGTTCGATCGCGACCACCGCCAGGGCCAGCAGAGTCAATGCGGTGCCGGCGAGGGCGGTGCTGCGCGCACCGAACTCGGGCAGCAGGACACTGCCGAGGAACGCACCCGCCGTGATGCCGACGTTGAATGCGGTGGACGTGCCGGCGTTGGCCATGTCGGAGCTATGCGGCGCCACCTCGAGGACCCGGGCGCCGAGGGCGGCCGACAGGGCTGCCAACGTGAAGCCGGTGACCGCGATGGTGATGACGGTAATGACCTGCGAACTGCCGAACAGCCACAGGCCGGCCAGCGCCAGCGTCTGGACCACAATCAGCCCGCTCATGGTCAGCCAGCCGTTGCGGCTGACCAGGTAGCTGACGATGATCACGCCGATCAGTCCGGTCAGCCCGCGGACGAACAGCACCGGGCCCACGGCCGATTCGTCGAAGCCGCTGACGTCGGTGAGGAACGGGCTGATGTAGGTGAACGATGCGAATGCGCCGGTCACCGCGAGTGCCGTGTAGGCCACGAGGGCCCAGTACCGGCCCGCGTCGGGCGCCCAGCCGCGGTCGGTGTCGCTCTGACCGACCGGTGTGTTCGGCATCAGGACCGCGATGGTGATCAAGAGGCCCAGGCCGATACCGCTGAGCGCGACGAAGGCGACTCGCCAGTTGGTCAGCTGACCTAGCCAGGTCCCGGCCGGGACGCCGGCGAGCGCGGCCATCGAACTGCCGGCGAAGAGAATCGAGATCGCCCGCGCCCGCACTTCGGGCCGGAACAGCGCCGCCGCGGCCGGCGTGATCACCGCCCAGAACAGGGCCTGGCTCAGCGCGACCACCATCCGGGCGATCATCAGCGTCCAGTAGTCCTGCGCCAGGGCGGACACCGCGACACCGACGACGAACACTCCCAGCAGCACTATGAGCACGCGACGACGGGGGAATCCCTGGGTGAGTTTGGTGAGCGGGATGGACGTGACTACCACCACCAGGCCGTACACGGTGACCAACAGGCCGACGGCGGACACGGTGCTGTCCAGATCCTTGGCGATCTCGGGGAGCAGACCGATCGGCAGCGTCTCGGTCGTCACGTAGGTAAAGGTGGACAGCGACAGTGCGATCAGCGTGATGACCGCCGAAGCGCTGCCTAGCCGTTCCTTCATGCTTCCTCCTAGGCCGGTTTCAGTGGTAGCACCTTGAGACTACGCCGCTTGGAGAAGGAAATCGACCGGAATCGCTACCTCCGTTCGACGAGACGGAGGTGACCTGGGTTCACCCAACGCTCACATGGTGACTACATCGTGACTACACGGTGCTCATACCTCGGCTCGACACGCGGTGGAAAGACTGGCCTCAGATTCATCGAAATAGGAGGGCCACGGGGGTGCACGTACCCGAACTCGCTCCGCCGGGATCCATCGAGATCGTGGAGAAGGGCCGGAGTTATGAGGTACGGCGAATAGAACGCCTTCACGACCTCCGTAGTAGGGGTGTGCACGTGATCCCTCCGAAAGGGGTGACAGGGGTAGCATCGGGCGCATGGTTACTTCAGCCGAAGCGCGGGTCGAGCCGCGGTTGGTCGGCGGTCATGTCGTGCTCGACCTGATCAATACCGTGGCGCCCCGCATTCCCGGCGCCTCCGGCCAACTGGAGTTCGTCGAGACTCCCGACGAATTGCTGCACTGGTCTGGGCGGGCGCGCCTGCTCACCACCGTCGAGGTGGCCAGGGTGGAGGCTGCCTGGGCGGACTCGCCGGCTTCAGCGCGCCAGGCGCTGCACGCCTCGATCGACGTGCGGGAATCGGCCTACGACATCTTGATGGCATCGCTCGGCGTTGGCGCGGCCGCCGCCAAGGGCGCAGCCAGCGAGTTGGAACGGCTGACGCTGCGCTGGTCTGCCGCAACAGCGCGATCTGCGCTCGTTCTCGGTGGCCCGACCGGACCGGCCGCCGTGCTGTCGGTAGGAAATCCCGGTCCGCTGCTGATCCCGGACCGCCTCGCATACGCCGCGGTCGACCTGCTCCGCACGGTGGACCTGGCTCAGCTGCGGATCTGCCCGGTCGAGCAAGGCGGCTGCGGCTGGCTGTTCCTGGACCGCAGCCGTAACGGATCCCGACGCTGGTGCGCGATGGAAGACTGTGGCACGCAGGCCAAGTCACGCCGACTGACCCAACGCCGACGGGACCAACGAGCTACCCGCGCAAACGCCTCTATGCCATAGCGCGTGCGTTCCATCGTCGGCCCCGCACCTGGCACGCGCTCGCTCGAACAGGACCACGTGGCCGCGAAGGTTCGGTGCGCTGTTGATCAGCAGGTCTCGGCTGCAGGTCGGTTTTCTTGAGGCGTGTTGAGGCTGCGGCGAGTCCGCTCGTGTTCGGTCCTGGCCCGGGTAGGCCGAGGGCCATGGACACGAACCCGGAGCAGTCGCGCCGGTAGCCGTCGAAGAGGTCGCCAGGGTTGACGCTGGCCCGGTACGGCACTGGCCCACCGGACCATGCCGTCAGTCACAAGTTTGGCGCTGGCGAAGACTGCGGTGGCATCGGTGCAGCTGTCTGATTCTTCGTTGGGTTCTGGGCAAGGGGGCAGGCGGGCTTGCAGGCCGGCGGACAGTAGGCCGGGTCGATGGTTGCCGTCTCGGCGGCTGCGAGCGCGATGGCGTTCGCCTCGTGCTTGACGCGGGCCAGGCCTGGTGTCGAGGTACCGCGTGGGCATGACGTCGTCCAGGCCGAAAGGCCCGCAACGCCGTCGGATGCAGCATCAGCCTGCTCAAGCAGTGCCGCGCAGTCGCCACCCGCAAAGACAAGCTCGCCCTGCGCTATGAAGCCACGGTCCACGTTCTCGGGTGGGGTTCGGCGCAACGGGCTGCGTGACCCGTGCAATCCGGCTGCGGCAGAGCCGGTGCTGGTTCAGGGCATCGTTGTAGGCGCGTTAGGGTGTGCGCGAGTTCGGTGTGCCCGCCGCTCCAGTGCACCCCGGACCGTCCGTGGCTGTCCCTGGTCGACCACCACAGCGCCGCGAACCGGTCAGTCAGTGGAAGCCACACCTGCAGCGCCTCGCGCTGCGCTTCCAGCCGCGTCTGCGGCCTGGTCTGCTCCAGCTGTACGCGTACCTCCTCTGCGGACCGCCTGCTGACCATTCCGGGGGCAGCCTGCGGCGGGATGGCTTCTCGAGGCATGAAGCGCAGCGTGTCCACGAACAGACCGACGGTCTCAAGCAGGGTGAGCGCGCCCGCCCGGTCCCCCTCCGCGACCAGGTAACCGACAACGAGCAGGACGACGTCTTCCGGATTCAGCACCCGGTAGCCGCCAGTGGCGATCAGCGTGCGCAGCTCGTTCAGCCCGTCGTCGGTGAGATAGGAGGCGAAGAGCGCGACCCGAGCCCGGGGGATCCCAAGCCGGTCGGCGCGAGCGACCTCGTCGTTCTCCAGCAAGCCGCCGGCCACCGGCTCACCGGTGGCGAACCCGCGCGCAGAACCTTGAGCGTGACCCAGACGGGCAGGCCCGCAACCGGCGTTCGGGATCCAAGGTCGATCTTGCCCGCATGTAAGCCTTCGAGGACGGACGTCCAGGCCCGGACGCGAATCTCCGCGCGGCGGCGGGTGGCCGCGTCCTCATGATGGGCCGCGGTCAGCAGCGCCCTGCCGAGCTGCCCCTGCGGGTACATGTTGTTCACGGCTCCTCCGCTGACGGTGTGTGGCCGACGTGGCAGGTGCTGCCCCTGCTCCCTCCGGGTTCGAGCCCGGTGTTCTGCTGATGAGCTACACGCCGAGGCCGCTGTCCACGAATCTGCCCAGAACCTGCCCCGATTCGCATCACACGGCGACCGCAGCCTAGTAACCCGGCCGACATCGCCCCCATCCAGAACACGGCGATTCACCTGCTCATCCGCATCTGCCGGCTCCTCGGTGTGATCCGGACGACGGCCCCGACAGGGAGCGCCGATCTGGGACTGAGCCGGCCGAGATGTTACGGCGTTCTGATGATCTCGAAGAGACCGGTATTGACCCCGAGCCCAGGAATGGCGTCTCTCTAGCGACGAGGCCGAACATCCGTCATGCCGCTGACCGCGTCGTCGGCCGAGCCGCTCTCGCCGGATGCCACCTGCCGCGCTCGGTCGTGCCGATGAGCGGTCGTGGTAGGTCGGGCGATGTCCGTGCCTTCGCGACATAACCTTGGGGCATGGCGCGAGTGCTGCTCACGGGAATGTCAGGCGCAGGCAAGAGCACCCTCCTCGCGGCCGTTGCCCGGCGCGGCCACCCGTCAATTGACACCGACTACGACGGCTGGGAACTGCCCGGCACTCTCTGGGACGAGCCCAGGATGAGCACGCTGCTCGCCGAGCACACCACCATCGCCGTCAGCGGGACGGCGCAGAACCAGGGCCGCTTCTACGACAGGTTCGAGCACGTGATCTACCTCCGCGTCCCGCTGGAGATACTGCTCCACCGGGTGCGCGTCCGAGGGCCGCCGGCGAGCGAATGCTCGTCCTCCATCGGTCGCATGCCTCCAAACAGTCCCATCGGCTCGACCAGGAACGGCTCGACCGCCCTCAGAGTCTCAGACCGTCGGTGAGTTTACGGATGTGGCTGTCGAACACGTCCGCAATTGCCGCTGTCAGTGTGCGATGGTCTGGCCGTCGTGCGGGGTCTGCGGCCGACGGCGTGGTCGGCCGAGACGAACTTTCCGAGCGTCACCTGCGGCGCTCGGTTCGTGCTGAATGGCGAGCGGTGTGCCCGGCGAGTCAGACGGGTTGGATGTCGAGCAGGCCGGGTGTTGGAAAACTCGTCCGGATTCGTCTTCTCGATGCCCACCCACTCGATGCCACCGAGGACCTCTCCCTGCCGGGGATCCTCAACCGTGTAGAGGAACAGGCCATCATTGGAGTCCGAGACGACCGCGTTGACACGAACCGTCATTCCGCGAACATGCCTGAAATCGACGCTTGGGCACCCACAACCGCACATCCCGACGACGACCACCTCCCTCGCCTCGCGCCGCAACTTCTCAGCACCCGGGAAATCAACACCTAACAGTGCATCGAGCACAGCGCGCTCTCGCTCAGTCAACGACCTTGGTTCCACGACGATGATCGTCCCACCGAGGACACACCCGGCGTCCGCAATTGCCGC
>JANNPJ010000301.1:0-1848 GCA_031400005.1 Kineosporiaceae bacterium
TCGTGACCGAGGACCAGCCCCATCAGACCGCGACCCTTATTGACGAGTTCCTGCACGCGACCTCCGCGGGCAGGCGCTGAAACCCCGGCATTACCGCTGCCCTTCAGAGGCAGCGACTCTAATGCTCACACTCTCTTCACACAGCGTCACGGGCCGGGCAGCCCGGGCTGGCCGCGGCCCGCCGTACCCGCGGGGCCCCAAGATCCGGGACCATGCGTGCGCTGGTGATGTCGCAAGAGCGAATCCAACCGACCAGCATCGGCAGATGTTCACCGGATCTGACTGCAGGCGTTCTGCACCCCACCGCAACCATGAACCCGATCTGATGTACGCCACCGGCAGCGCGCCAGCCAAACGATACTCAGCCAGGTACTCAGACGTCCCACGCGAACCTGACGAGGTGCTTCCTGCTGACCGGATCGTCGGCCTGCTCCACGAGCATGCGTGCCCTATGGCCCAGACGAAGGGGACTTTCATCCCTACCTGCCGACTGGTCGTCCGCCGACAGTGATGAGGAGCAGCCACCCACGAGGCCGAGCTGCGAGAATGCCCCAGAGATGGAGATGCGTTATGAGTATCGGAACCATTCTCATCATTGTCTTCGTCGCCTCAGCAGCCCGACCGGGCCTCGTCGGAGCCGACCGAGGCAGCGAAAATAGAGGTCGACAACCAAGCAGCCCACAACCACGGCGGCTGAACGTGACTATCCCCGCCCGAGGCGATGGATGAACTCTCCCGTCGGTGGACCTGGGCCGCCCAGCGGCGCTGCCCGCAGAGAGCACGATCCGGCCGGGCAGTCAGCAGGCAGACTCCGGCGCCGATCCGAGCAGAGGCCCAGCCCGACCCCGGCGGCACGCTGGGCTGTCTTGGCCGGGTTGACCCTGGTCTCTTTCCTGCTGTTGCTCGATGACACGGCCGTCTCGGTCGCGTTGCCCAGCATCCAACGCGAACTCGGTCTGGGCCTGGACGGCCTCGAATGGGTGGTCAACGCCTACACACTTGTCCTGGCCGCAGGCACGCTGCTGGCCGGCCGGCTCGCGGACCGCGACGGCCGGCGACGGATGTTCCTGGTGGGTCTGGCGGTCTTCACGATCGCCTCCCTCGCCTCGGGCTTGGCCCCCACCGCGGCCCTCCTGATCGGTGCGCGCGCGGTCCAAGGAGTCGGGGCCGCCCTGATCGCACCGGCATCACTAGCGATCATCGCGGAGACGTTCCCGAAGAGCCAACGCGGCACGGCCCTCGGAATCTGGGCGGGAGTTTCGGCCAGCGCACTCGGGTTCGGCCCTGTATTCGGAGCCATCATCAACGACAGCATCGGCTGGAAGTGGATCTTCCTGATCAATGTCCCGCTCGGCGCAGGCGCTTGGGTGCTCGCGCGGACCGTCCTGCGTGAGTCGTACGCGCCGGGCGCCTCGCGACACCTCGACCTGATCGGTGCGGGCATCTCAGCCACGGGACTGCTCACCTTGCTGCTGGCCCTTACCCAGGCCAATGCTGCTGGTTGGACAGCGCCGCGCACCATCGTCCTGTTCACCGTTGCCGCCGTCTGTTCGGTCGTCTTCATCAGGCACGAAGGCCGCACCCAGGCCCCGTTGCTGGATCTGTCGCTGTTCAAGAAGCGGTCGTTCGCCGGTGCCAATGTCGTGATCTTGTTGACGACCTCGGTGATGTGCAGCCTGTTCTTCTTCCTGGCGTTGTACCTGCAAACTGTGCGCGGCTATTCGGCGCTGGCCTCAGGGGCGGTCCTGTTGCCGCTAACTGTGACGATCGTGGTCGTGGGCCCACTGGCCGGTCGCCTGGCCGACCGCATCGGGGCGCGGCTACCGGTCGCCGTCGGGTCGCTGTTGC
>JANNPJ010000027.1:0-22914 GCA_031400005.1 Kineosporiaceae bacterium
TGGCGGACGGTCTCCGGAACTTCGAGCACCAAGAACTACCCTCCCGAGACCACCACCGGCGCCACTTTCGAGCCGATAGGGTCCGCCATCGACCTTTCATCACGACGCTGAGAGCATACCGACCCAATCCCCCCGCGATCATGCCCGCTTGCTTGCTCGCGCTCCCGCCACGTGATCACCATGAACAGCCGCGCTGGGGTGCAATGCTCCGACAATGCTCCCGTTATCCCGCCTGTGTTTGCGTCGAACCGCCCGAACGCTGGTAATTCCACGGTGAATCCACGGCAGCAACCGAGCTACCGGGATCATCGTTGGAGCAAAGTCGCGGTGCCAGGCCAATAGACCGTCAGGATTACCACCGCACATGCGCCCAATACAGGCGTGAGTGGATATCGTGGTGAATCGAGTGGTCCTATGCCACCGGATTCACCACGATCTGAAGATCCCCGCCTCTGGGCGCGAATGAGCTCGGGCAGAGCGGAAGTTGGTCAGAGTAGCGCTTCAGCCCCGTCGCCCTCGAAGCTGAACAGTCTGACGTCCGGCCGGTACGCCCGCGCTGATCCGGTCAACAGATTCGTGCCGACGGCGTACTGGAAGCCAGCTTCGGTGTCGAAGCCGAGCTCAGCGAAACCAGCTTGGGTGAACCAATTTCGGATCGTTGGCGTCAGGTCCGGGTCCTTGCGGGTTCGAGTCCAGATCGCGGTGCCGCCGGGGCGCATCAGCTCTGGAAGGTGCTCGATGGTCCGGCGAACGTCCAGGTCGGCGACGTTCCCGAAAACCCCACACACGAGAGCAATGTCGGCCGGGACGAGGGCGGCGTAAGTGGTGCTGACGGAGGCGTCGGCGGTGAGCACGCTGACGCCGTCAAGGCCTGCGTCCCGAGCGTCCCGAGCGGCCGCGGTGGTGTTGCGCGGATCCAGCTCGACGAGTAGCGCTCTGACGTCCGCCCGGCGCGGGTGGACCGCTAGCGAGTCATCGGGGCACTCCCTGTCCGGCGGGCCGCCGTGGGCGAGGCTGATCCGTACCAATTTATCCTAGGCGAGGGCGACCAGCTGGACTGCCATCAGGACGTCGACGGCGCCGCACCACTCGGCGTATGAGCGGGCCACGACCTTGTCGAGCGCGGCCGAGCCGATCGCCAGCAGTGTGGGCCAGCGCCGGCCAAGCGTGTGGGCGGTATGGATCGGGGTGCTCATCGCGTGTACTCCTCGCGCCTGCGGAGCATCACGACGAGCATCAGCGGAAGCATCACGACGTGGGTGGCGATCATCAGTTGGTCGGTGGAGATCACGTTCAGCCCGCTCAGCGGCGCGAGGACGAGGATGGGCGCGAACATTGCGCCGACCATCTCCAGCGTGGCCGCCCAACCATGGCCGCGATACCGCATCCAGCCAAGCATCCCGACCGACATGTCGAAAGCCATTGCCAGCAAAGCCAGTTCGGGGTTTCGTGCGGTCCAGTTGTCGATGCCGACGAGAGCCATAACACCGGCGCGGGCCGCGCCGAGGACCAGCATGCCGAGGCTCATTGCAACAAGTATTTCCAGGTAGTGCCGGACGAAGTGACGGCTCATCTGACTGCTCTCCTTGGATACGGGGGTACCTGTCGGAATCCACCGTGGCGGCCGCGACGTGAGGGCCAGTAGTGCCGAAGCGCACCTGCGCGGATGGGTTTGTCAGGCGATCTGATGACACATGTCACCCCGGTCGGCGGCGACAATGGTGATGTGGTGGACGGTGCGCTTGATCAGGGGACGGGGCTGACCGGCTTCCGCCGGTACACCTGGTGGACCCTGGCGGGCGCCGTGGTGAGCCTGCTGATCATCATTGCCGGCGACTGGTTGCTGGGTAGCGGCTTGTCGGCCTGGGCCCGTGGCGCGGGCGCTGCCGCACTCGCCGTCACGGTCGTCGCGAGCGTGGTGTTGCTCAACCGTCGGTTGGAACCGGTGTCCGACGCCGTGGGGGCGAGGCTGCCCGCCGGGTGGCTGGCCGCCGGGGGAGCGGGCGCCGCCGTGCTTGGCGCCATCCAGCTCGCTTTGAGGGAGTACGGGTCCTGGGCGGTTGCCCCGGCGATCATGGTCGCGATCGGTGCGTCGTTCCTGTCGACGCGGGGTCAGCGGGTGCTGGTCGCGGTCACGGTGGTGACCGCCCCGCTGCCCGGCGCGCTCGTCTGTCTGCTCGCCGGCGACGATGAGGTGCTTTACGCTGCGGCCTTTCCGCTCGGTTTGGTGATCTTCACCGCGTGGACCACGCTAGGCCCGCTGTGGGCCTGGGATGTCGCGGGGCGCCTGCACCAGGCGCGACGGCTGTCCGCAGAGCTGGCGGTCAAGGACGAACGACTGCGGTTCGCCGCTGACCTGCATGACATTCAGGGCCACCAGCTTCAGGTGATTGCGGTGAAGAGCGAACTGGCGGCACGACTGGTCGAGGTCGACCCTGCCCGCGCCGCCGTCGAGATGAGGGAGGTGCGGCAACTGTCCACCGACGCCATGCAGGAGACCCGCGCCCTGGTGCAGGGCTACCGGAGAATGACCTTGGCGGAAGAGATCTCCAACGCGACCCGAGTGCTGGCCGCTGCCGACATTGACGCGCGGATGGATCTGCAGCCGGTCACCGAGAGCCTTTCGCCGTCATGCCGGCACCTGCTGGGGTTGGTGATGCGGGAGGCCACGACCAACGTGTTGCGCCACAGCCGAGCCGCGCGTGCCGACGTCGAGTTCCGGGTCGATGGCGGCCTGGCTCACCTGCGGGTGAGCAACGATGGCGTGGTCGATGCGCCTGGAACGCCGGTCGGAACGCCGGTCGGGACGCCGGTCGGCACCGGGCTGGCCACGCTCGCCGAGCGGCTGACCGCTGCGGGCGGAAACCTGACCTGGCAGCGGGAGCGGGAGGGGGAGGGGGAGCGGTTCGTCGTCGCGGCCGGCCTGCCGGTGGGTACGGCATGATCCGGATCCTGCTCGCTGACGACGAGGACATGCTCCGCGGTGCCTTGGCGGCGCTGCTCGAGCTGGAGGCCGACATCACTGTGGTAGCCGAGGCGTCGACGTCCATCGACGCAGTACGCCTGGCGATCGAGCATCGGCCCGACATTGCCGTGCTCGACCTGGAGATGCCCCCGACCGACGGACTGCGCGCCGCCGAGGAGATCCGGTCCGCGCTGCCCACCAGGATTGTTCTGGTCACCCGGCACGCGCGCCCGGCGGTGCTCCGCCGGGCGCTGTCGGTCGGGGTGAGCGGGTTCGTGCCGAAGACCACGGCGGCCACCCGGCTGGCGGAGATCATCAGGGACGTCGCGGCCGGCCGACGGTACGTCGATCCGGAAATCGCCGCCTCCGCGCTGACTGAGGACTCCTGTCCGCTCACCGAGCGCGAGCTCGAGGTGCTCCGCGCGTCCCGGACCGGGGCCTCGGTCAACGAGATTGCCGCGCGGGTTCACCTGGCTCCGGGTACCGTCCGCAACTACCTTTCCGCCGCCATGACCAAACTCGGTGTCAGCTCGCGCCACGCAGCCGCACACCGCGCGTGGGAGGAAGGCTGGATCTGACCTCCAGTCGCCGCAACGCTGTCGGTGCGCTCTTACCGGGTGACGCCGTCCACCACCGACCGGCAGGCGGCCAGCACGGTGTCGCCGAACCGGTCCGACGCGTCTAGGCAGATGCCATGATCGCCTTCGATTTCGTGAACGCTTGCTGCCTGGATCGCCGCCGCGAGCCGGCGTTGTCGAGCCAGCGGGACCACATGGTCGGTAAGGGTGATCACGACGGCGGTTGGGACGTCGACGTCACCGATCCACTGATGTGAGGTGAACCGGGCCACCTCGTCGAAGGCATCGGACGTGGTAGCCAGGCTGGTTCGCTCCATTTCCCGGTGGGCCCAGGATCGCAGGGTGGGATTGCGAACTTGCCCAAGGATGGCCGAGGCCAGGACGCCGGAGCCCATCATCGGCAGGAACGGATTGAACCGCATCGCCCTGGTAAAACCCATCAGGGACAACGACATCAACCCTTCCTCCCGAGAGCCGCGGAAGTTCCGGGCGGTCGCGCAGAGCACCAACCCGGAGACCAGCGAACGATGCCGTTGCCACAGCAACTGGGCGACCAGGCCACCCATCGAGTAACCCACGACGATCACTCGCTCCAGCCCGAGCACCCCGACCAGGGCCGCGACGTCATCCGCACATTCGGTCAGCCGGAACCTGCCCCGCGGCGGGGTACGCCCGTGTCCGCGCAGATCGGGTGCCACTACCCGGAAGTGCCGGCTCAGCTTGCCGAAGGCGCCGAACCAGTTGAGGTCAGCGGTCATCGTGACGCCGTGCAGCAGGAGCACCGTCGGGGCCGCGGCCGGGCCATCGCTCTCCCGGACGAAAATCTTTCCCCGGTGGGGGAGCTCGATCGTTCGACCCGGTGGCAGCCGCAACCACTCGCCCGTTGTCAGCGCCATCACCGCACGACCTCCTCAGCCTTTGCCGACAACTCCCATCATGGGCCAAACGCCTGGCGCCGCGCCGCCGTTGCGCCCGATGATGTCAATGGCTCGGTGAAAGCTGCGGTACGACCTACCTACTTGAGCTGTTCGCGGACGGTCGTCAGGTACACCTGGGACATCTCCCGGACGAAATCGGCGTTGGTGTTGGCCAGCGTACTGACCCATTCCAGCTTGGTGCTCTCAGCTGCCTGCTTCTGCAGCTTCAGGTAGCTGTTGAGCAACTGCTCGTAGGCGTCCAGCCAGTTTTGGCCGTTCTGCTTGCCGGCCTCGATCGCCTGGTTGCTCAGTTCTTTGAGTCGTTGGACGGTTTCTTCGACATCGGGGGTGTTGGCCGAGGGAAAGGTCATCTCTGCTGCTCCGAATCGTCCGAGGTCAGAATGGTTTCCGGAGTCTTGCACAAGGGTTTGCGGCGGCCTACGGTCGCTGGGGCGGCTTTCCGTCCAGCAGAACGGCTCGGATCCGCAAGCCCCGAGAAGGGGCAGCCGTGCGGGAGGAACCGTGCGGGAGGGATGAGGGCCGCTCGTGCGCGGCCCCCATCCCGCAGCTGGCGTCCCGCGATCGGCTCACTAGGAGGTGTGCTCGGTCAGGCTCTTCGAGACGTTCTCGGCCGCGCTCGCCGAGGTGCTGATGAACTGCTTGATCAGGTTGCGCTGGGCGTCGATTACCGTTGCGCTGAAGTCGAAGATCTGGTCTACGACCTGCTGGGCGCCCTCCGGGGTGACGACGGACGGCAGCTGGGACGAGGCCTCCTGCACGGTCTTGGCCCATGCGCCGACGACGCTGAACGCCGCTTCCTGGCCACGCTTGGCGAATTCGGTGTACTGGTCCTGAATCTCGGTCATCATAAGCTCCTGTTCGGTGGTCGGTTGCGTGATAACTATAGTACGCACGATGCGAGGTATGTCAATCACGAGGTCTCGGCCCGGTCGTTTGGCTGCTTCAGGAATCTGATCACCGAGTCGGTGAGCGCGCGGGGGCGTTCCCAGAAGAACAGATGTCCCAGATCGGGGAGAAGGACCAGTTCGGCGCCGGGAATGCGCTGAGCTAACAGGGTGCCGTTGCGGGGGTCCACCACCGTGTCGTCCGAGCCCTGCAACACCAGCGTCCGAGCGCGGATTCGAGTCTGCCGGCGACCGCCGAAATAGCGCGCCCCGGCTCTGTTCAGTGCCGACCATCCGTCCGGATCGCCACGATGTGCCAATGTGTGCTGGACCAGGCGCTCGACTAGGGCCGGCTCATTCGTGACGGTCTTCTTCGACAGGGCGTTCTCCACATGACGACGGACGGCGATCTCGGGTGGCAAGCTGCGGGTCCGGGCCATCAGTCGAAGCGAGGGCGTCGGCATCGGGTAACCGGAGGGCCAGCCGGGGGTGGTGCAGGCCAGCACCAGACGATCGACCCGATCCGGGAACCCGATCGCGACCTCCTGCGCCACCATCCCACCGAGGCTGACGCCAAGGACGTGCGCGCGAGCTATCCCCGCGGCGTCCAAGACCGCGACGGCATCTCGGGCCAGGTCCGAAACGGCGAAGAGCCGACCATCCCGATCGCTGGCACCGGACCCGCGGTTGTCCATCAAAATTAGCCGAAAATGCTTGCGCAGCATGCCGATGACCGGATTCCAGCCAGTCCGATCAAAGCCCAGGCCTTGGATCATCAGCAACCAGGGACGCCGCCGCAACAGTCCGCCGCGATGGATTTGGTAGGCGATATGCAGCTGGCCGCTGCGGGCGAACCGCGTCTGGTCAGGTCTCGGCAAGCGCGACGCTCAACAACTCGATCCGCCACTCTTCCAAGCTCAGGTCCGCCAGCCGGGGCTCGTCCCGCGGCGGCGGTGCCTGACCGAGCGCCAGTGCGGCGATCCGCGCGGCGTCGGCGTCGGCGTCCAAGATCCGGACGGTCAGCTTCCCGGGCGCGGCGTCGGAGCGGGCCGCCTGGGCGAGCACGCCGGTGAGAGCACGCCGGGCGTTCCGGTCGTCGTCCGTGGTCACCTCGGCAGGCAGGGCTCCCAGCACGAAGACGACGCTCGCCGGGGTGGCTAGCGCTTCCCTGGCGGCATCAAGAGCAGAGAACCGAGCCAGGACGCCGGCCGCGTAGAAATGCCGAACCCGTTGGACGGCGGTGACGCCCTCCATCCGCACCCCGGCGGACAATTGCACGTAGCAGTCGAAGGCGCCCTCGCCGGCCTTGTGACAGACCTCTGGCATCTCGGTCAGGTCGGTAACTTCGGTGACGGTCGCGCCGCGACGCCGCAGCGCGTCAGCCACCTTGACGACGTGAGTCTCCTCGCCGGAGACCAGAACATTGGTCATGCCCTCCACCGTAAGCGGGTGTGGACCGCCCACACGTTCGTCTTCCGGCCGGTGGAAACCCGTACTATGCAAGCGTGACACCCTTCCAGGGCATTCTTCCACCGCCGCGCTCCTGACCGGAGCGCTCGACCACCGATGCGGATCGCGGCATCGGTGACTCTGCTGTGCGTGCGCTCCCGCGGATTTCCCCTGTCGGTGGCCACCCAGTTGGAGTGCACACGTGTTCCGTTCCCTCGAAAATCGATTCTCGACGTCGGCGTACGATTCCGCGCCTGTCCCCGGGTCCGCGCCCGCGCATCATTCCCGAGCCGGTCTGTTCAAGATCAGCACCGCCGGCCTGCTCTGGGGGACGACCGGAGTGGTGGTCCAGCTACTCCATCGGAGCACGACGCTGAGCCCGGTCGGGATCGGCTTCTATCGCCTGGCCATCGCCGCTGCCGCCCTGCTCGTCATCTGTCGCTGGCACGCGATCTTGGCAGCGTTCAGGGTGTCCCCCCTGGGCTTGATCCTCACCGGGATCAGCTTGGGTGCGTATCAGGCGCTCTATTTCGTCGCCGTCACTCTGGGCGGGGTGAGCGTCGCCACCGTGGTCAGCCTTGGCTTGGCGCCGGTCCTGCTCGCCGGGGGAGAGGCGGTGCGGGATCGGCGACTACCCGATCGGACGACATCGGCCACCCTGATCACTGGCGTGCTCGGTCTCCTGCTGATCACCGTGTCCTCGAGCCGACCGTCGGACGGCGCACCACATCCGATGCTTGGTCTGCTCGCGGCGGTCGCCTGTGGATTCTGCTACGCCGCCTCGACCGTGATCAGCCGGCGCCAGACCCAAAGACTTGACGCGAGAACGCTGACCGTTGTCTCCACCGGGGTCGGCGCGCTGGCGCTGGCGCCGCTCGCCCTGATCGGTGGGACCGCCGGGATAGCCGTCCCGTTTCGGCCAGGTCCACTGCTGATGCTGGTCTACCTGGGGATCGTCACCACAGCGGTGGCCTACGCGCTGTTCTATGCCGGCCTGAGGACAACCGCCGGCAGTACTGCGGCCGTCCTCACTCTGCTCGAGCCCTTCGCAGCGGCCGTGTTTGCCGTCCTGATCCTGGGTGAGTCCCTGTCTCGCCCCGGGCTGGCCGGCGGGACGCTCCTGCTTGCCGCCGTCGCCATCCTCTACGCCAAGCCACGGGCGCGCCCTGCCGACATCGTCGCGTGACCTCAACGTCGGTGGTCTCGAGCCGGGTGCCATGCCTGTCCTTGGGCGGGAGGTTATCCGTGCGGAACTGTCGATGACAGCCGGTCGCTTGACCTGTGGTTCGTTGATGAAAGCGCTCGGACACTGACGGCGCTGACTGCTTGCTCCGGAGCTGGTTGCGGACACGGTGCAGCAGCGGATGGGCACAAATATATGCATTTCGACAAGAATGGTTGATCATCAGATGGAGGTCCGCTGATCACCGCGAGCCTGCTGCGACGCAGTCGAGGTGACGCTTCGGCCAAGAATTTACCTCACCGAAGCACGGAAATGACCACTGGTTACCACCCAGTACGGTCTTTATCAATATCTATCTATTGTCAGATTAGATCCCTATCTTCAGGGGCGATCGGCACCTGCCGGTCGGTGCCGCTGCCATCCTTTGCGGCCCCCCGTTTGTCATCGGTCATAAGCCGACGCTCGAGGAGATAGACATGAAGCTCTCGCGCTCGATCAGCACCCCCTTGGCGCTGATCGGTTTGCCCGCTCTGCTGGTCACTGTGGCCGGTGGAGTGCTGGCAGCTCCTGCCACCGCTGCGGAAGGGGCGATCCGCGATTCCGGAACGTCCTCCGTGGTCGCGGACAGTTACGTAGTCGTGTTGAAGAGTATGGCGGGGGTGCCCACCGCAGCCGAGACGCTGACGGACAAGTACGGCGGCGAGGTCGGCCACACCTACTCGCACGCTCTTGGTGGCTTCGAGGTTGAGATCGACGAGACGGCGGCCAAGCAGCTGGCGGCCGACCCCGCGGTCAGCTACGTGCAGAAGAACGGCATATTCTCGATCAGTGCCACCCAGTCGAACCCGCCGTGGGGTCTCGACCGGATCGACCAGCGCGCGCTGCCGCTGAGCTCCTCGTACACCTACGACACCACGGCGTCCAACGTGCACGCGTACATCATCGATACTGGCATCCGGACGACCCACCAGCAGTTCGGTGGCCGGGCGGTCAGCGGCACCGATGCGGTGGACAACGATTCCAACTCCAATGACTGCAACGGGCACGGCACACACGTTGCCGGCACGGTCGGTGGATCGACCTACGGCGTCGCCAAAGCCGTGCAGTTGGTGGGTGTTCGGGTGCTCGACTGTGCCGGTGACGGCACCACAGCGGGCGTCGTGGCTGGCATCGATTGGGTGACGGCGAACGCGATCAAGCCCGCGGTGGCCAACATGAGCCTCGGCGGCCCGGTCGACTCCGTACTGGATGCCGCGGTGAACCGGTCCATTGCGTCCGGCATCACTTACGTGCTTGCCTCCGGCAACGAAACCGCCAATGCCTGCAACAGCTCGCCGGCCCGGGTGGCGAACGCGATCACGGTGAACGCCACCACCCGCACGGATGCCAAGGCCAGCTTCAGCAACTTCGGCAGCTGCACCGATATCTTCGCGCCCGGCCAGGACATCCAGTCCGCCTGGTTCACCAGCGATACCGCCACCAACACGATCAGTGGTACCTCGATGGCGAGCCCGCATGTCGCTGGGGCGGCGGCTCTGAGCCTCGCCGCCAACCCCGGTTTCACCCCGGCCCAGGTGGCCAGCGCGCTGCTGACCGCAGCCACACCGAACGTCGTGACCAGCCCAGGTACTGGCTCACCCAACCGGCTGCTGTTCACCGGAGCCGGCACCACCACGCCGACCCCCACGCCCACCACACCGAGCGGCAGCTGCACGGGCACCAGCGGCACCGATGTCACCATCCCGGACGCCGGGGCCGCAGTCACCAGTTCGATCGCCATCAGCGGCTGTGGCCGTAACGCCGGTGCCGCCTCCACGGTTGCCGTGCAGATCGTTCACACCTATCGCGGTGACATCGTGCTCGACCTCGTTGCCCCGGACGGCACGGCCTACCGGCTGAAGAACTCCAGCACCTCCGACAGCGCGGACAACATCAACACCACCTTCACGGCCAACCTGGGCTCGGAAGCGGCCAACGGGACCTGGCTGCTGAGGGCACAGGACGTCGCCAGCGCCGACACCGGCTTCATCAACAGTTGGACGCTCACCCTCTGAGAGCTCTGACTTCCTCGAAGTGGCTGCCGGTTTGACCCCGGTGACAGGGTTGAAACTGGCAACCACTTCGTGGCCGGGCTACTCGCACGGCTGTCGCCCGGGCCCGGTCCATCAGGCGCGGGCGACAGTCGTCCGGCGAGGCGGCTTACGTCGTCCTCAATGAACACGTGTAGACCAGGTCGCCGGACCTCGGTCGGGGCAGGGTGGCATTCGGTGGCGGTGTCTTTCCCGTCCGGACCCACTGCTCCAAGACGTCGAACCCGGTGGTGAAGCACGGCAGAATCGGGCGCACCAGGGTCGGGAAGGTGTCGTAGAGCGCGTCCGTATGGGTTCCGCCCTCGATCCGGTAGTACCGGTGTAGCCCGGACCGACCCTGCTTGCCGATCATCTGCGCATAGACATCACCGGACCGGCTGATCGGCAACAGGGTGTCCAGCGTGCCGTGCAGGGTGATCATCGGTCGGGTGATCTTGCCGGTCAGGGCGATCCGTTGCACCGCCCGGTGAACCTGCGGCCCACGCGTGGCATAGTCGTAATCGGCGTCACAGGCTGGTGTTCCAGATGCGCAGAACGGTGTGCCGGCTTCGGTCTCGCCATCGAAGGCCGGGTCCATCTCCTCGCGGTAGATGCGTTGGGTGAGGTCCCAGTAGACGTTGTAGTGGAACTCCCACAGCGGCTCCGATTCTGCCGCGAACCCGGCCGCGATGATGGCGGCACGGGCGGTTTGGCTGCCGGTCGCGGCGTACTGCGGGTAATTGCGCAGGGCAGGTGGCAGGAAGTCGAACAGGTTGGGCCCGTTGGTCCGCCAGAGGGTGCCCTCCCAATCGAGGCCGCCGTCGAACAGTTCCGGGTGGTGCTCCAATTGCCATCGAACCAGGTAGCCGCCGTTCGATATTCCGGCGGCGAGAGTGCGCACCGGCCGCCGACCGTATCGTTGCGCCACGACCGCCTGCGCCGCCCGGGTGAGCTCGGTGACCCGAGTGTTCCATTCGACGATCGCGTCACCGGGGCGGACACCGTCCTGGTAGAACGTCACCCCGCTGTTGCCCTTGTCAGTGGCCGCGTAGGCGTACCCGAGCGCCAGGACCCGGTCGGAAATGATGAAGTCGTTCGCGTACTGCCGCCGGACGCCGGGTGACCCGGCCACCACCAGGCCGCCGTTCCACCGCTCCGGCAACCGAATGACGAACTGGGAATCGTGGTTCCACCCGTGATCGGTGTTGAACGTCGAGGTGTCGGGGAAATACCCGTCGAGTTGCCGGCCGGCAATCCCGCTCGGATTGCGCGCGCCGGCCGGGTGCAACCCAGCCCACTCCGCGGCGATGCTGTGGCCGGTGCCGACCGTGGACGCCGTGGTCAGATCGGCCAGGCAGGCCTCGATCTGCCGCTCGGCCCCGGGAACGCGAAGGGTTTTCGGCCCGCCACAGCCTGAATCGGCCGCCGCCGCAGGCGCCGCGCCGAACGCCGCTAGGGCAAGGACCGCCCCCATCGCCAGGGTGTGTCGAATCGCTGTTCCGATCGTCATCCGCCTCCACCTTCCTTTCGGCGTCCGTTGCACACGCTCGACGTCGCTGCGGGGCGGCTCCGATACGCGCAGGGCCGAGGCTAGGCAGTCGGTCCCAGGGTTCCTACGTGGCGTAGGCACACAGTTGCTGCCTTCATCGTGTGGCGTCCCGGGTTAGATCAGGTGCCCTCGGCGTCCACCGATCCATATGTGGCGAGGCACCGTGTTGTCTCCCCGAACTGTGGTGAGACCGGCCATAGGCATGTCCGAATTCGACGCATAGTGTTCGACGCCAACCCACTGAAGGAGGATGGGTGCTGCGAACTGAGGCACTGGTGAAGGAGTTCCGCGGTTTCCGGGCGGTGGACGGTGTCGACCTGGAGATCCGCGAGGGCACCGTGCATGCCCTCGTCGGTCCGAACGGCGCAGGCAAGACCACCCTGTTCAACCTCCTCACCGGATTCCTCAAGCCGAGCGCCGGGCGCATCACCCTGGCCGGCAAGGATCTAACCGGCAAGCGGCCCGAGCAGGTGGCCAGGCTGGGGGTGGCCCGGTCATTCCAGATCACTAGCCTCTTTCCGCAGTTGACCCCGCGCCAGCATGTCGAGCTGGCACTGCAGAGCAGCACCTCGCTGGGCTGGCGCTTCTGGCGCTCGGAGGGGCAGTTGGGCAGGTTCTCCACGCGCGCCCGGGAATTGCTCGACGAGGTGGGGCTCGCCGAGCAGGCCGAGATCCCGGCCGGAAGCCTGGCCTACGGCCGGAAACGGGCGCTTGAGCTGGCCCTCGCGTTGGCTCTCGATCCGCAGGTGCTGCTGCTCGACGAACCGACGGCCGGGATGGGCACTGAGGACGTCGATCGCACGGTGGCGCTGATCCGGCGGATCCGAGCCGGCCGAACCGTGGTGATGGTCGAGCACAACATGAAGGTCGTCGCCGGGTTGGCCGACCGGGTCACCGTTCTGCAAGCCGGACGGGTCCTGGTGGAAGGCCCGTACGCACAGATCCGCCGGGATCCGCGGGTTGTCAGCGCCTATCTGGGAGAGAGCGATGCTGAGCATTGAGAACGTCTCCGCCTGGTACGGCGAGGCACAGGTCGTCCGTGAGGCTTCGCTGGAGGTCGGGTCGGGCGAGATCGTCACTCTGGTGGGTCGCAACGGTGCCGGCAAGACCACCCTGCTGCGCTGTGTGATGGGTCTACAGCAACGCACCCTCGGTCGAATTCGCCTCCACGGCAAGGAGATCGGTGGGTTGCCGGCGCATCGGCGGGCCCGGCTCGGTCTCGGCTACGTGCCGGACGACCGCGGCATCTTCGCCAGCTTGACCGTCGAGGAGAACCTCACCTTGCCACCGACGGTCGGTTCAGATCCGTGGTCGCTGCAGCGGGTGTACTCGACCTTTCCGCCGCTGTTGGACCGCCGCCGGTTCTCCGCCGGTCTGCTCTCCGGGGGTGAACAGCAGATGCTGGCGATTGCCCGGGTGCTCAGGATGGGGGCCCGGTTACTGCTGTGCGACGAACCCACCGAAGGGCTGTCCCCACTGATCGCCCAGCAGATCGGCGCAATCCTGCGGGAAGTCAAAGCCCAGGGGGTGTCGGTTCTTCTGGTCGAGCAGAACGTGCACTTCGCCGCCACCGTCGCCGATCGGCATTACCTGCTCGCGGAAGGGCGCATCGCCCGGTCGATGGATAACGCCGAGGTCGCCGACCGTCGACAGGAACTTCTCGAATACCTCGGAATTTGAACCGGCACCGTGGACGTGAACCAGCGCTGACCGGTATCTGACAACCGGCACCAGACGAAGGAGCAACAAATGAAGGTTCTGGGAACGGCAGCCGCCGCGACAGCGGCAACGGTGCTGCTCGCGGCCTGCGGTGGGGGACCAGGCGGTGGTGGCGGGAAAATCAGTGACGACAAGATTGTGATCGCCGTCCTGAATGACCAGTCCGGCGTGTACGCGGACCTCTCCGGAAAGGGCAGCGTCGAGGCCGTGAAGATGGCGGTGGCGGACTTCAAGAAGAAGCACGGCGACAAAGCGGTGACGGCGGACATCGACGTAGTCAGCGTCGATCACCAGAACAAGCCAGATGTCGCCAACTCCAAGGCCCAGGAGCTCTACGATCGCCAGAAAGCGGACGTGATCCTCGACGTCCCAACCTCTTCCGCCGCTCTCGCCGTGGCGAACGTCGCGAAGTCGAAGAAAAAGATCTTCATGGATATCGGTGCCGCGACGACGGCCCTGGAAGGCGAGCAGTGCAACAAGTACACCTTCCACTACGGCTATAACACCTACATGCTGGCCAACGGCACCGGTGCGACGGTCACTGAGGAAGGTGCGAAGAACTGGTACATCGTCTACCCGGACTACGCTTTCGGCCAGGACATGGAGAAGAGCTTCAGCGCCGCCGTGAAGAACGCCGGCGGCACGGTGGTGAAGAGCGACCCCGCACCGTTCCCGAATGACAATTTCTCCACCTTCCTGCTCAAAGCTCCCCGGCTGAAGCCGAAACCAGAGGTGATTGGGACCATGCAGGCCGGTGGCGACCTGGTCAACCTGGTGAAGCAGTACAACGAATACAAGCTGCGAGACAAGGGAATCGGCCTCGCCGTCGGTCTGATGTTCATCACCGACATCCATTCGCTCGGTTCGGATGCCCTGGCCGGAACGAAGTTCACCGATGCCTGGTATTGGAACGCCAATGCCGAGAACCGCGCCTGGGCTGACAAATTCCAGACCGCCGCGGGTAAGCGGCCGAGTTTCCCGAACGCCGCGAACTACTCGGCAGCAACCCAGTACCTGGAAAGTGTGCAGCGATCCGGGACCGACGCCTCGGACGACGTCGTCAAGCAACTTGAAGGGCTGAAGTTCGACGACGTCTTCGCGAAGAACGCCACCATCCGGGCCCAGGATCATCTCCTGCTGCACGATGTCTCCCTCGCCCAGGTGAAGCCGGCCAGCGAGGTCAAGGAACCCTGGGACTACGAGAAGATCCTCAAGACGATCCCGGCAGATCAAGCGTTCCAGCCGGCCTCACCCAGTTGCACGATGGGCTGAGCCGATGCTCGAGCAGGCCTTCAACGGACTGGTGGGCGGCGCGTTCTTCGCGCTGCTCGCCCTTGGCCTGGCGGTGATCTTCGGGATGCTCGGGGTGGTGAACTTCGCCCACGGCGCGTTCTACATGCTCGGGGCCTTCGGGACGTACATCCTGCTGGACTCCTACGGGGTCAGCTTCTGGGTGGCCCTCGCCGTGGTGCCGCTGGCGCTGGGCCTGTTAGGCACCGCCCTGGAGGTGGTGTTCATCCGCCGGCTCGCCCCGCTTGATCCGCTCTACAACTTCCTCCTCACCTTCGGGCTGGCTCTCATCCTCCAGGACCTGGTGAAGCGGCGGTACGGCGTGCAGTCTCAGCCGTACCCTCGCCCGGAGGAACTCTCCGGATCGGTCAACCTGGGCCTGTTCAGCTATCCCACGTACCAGGTGTTCGTGCTGGCCGTGTCGGTCGCGGTCTGCGTCCTGGTCTGGGTGGTCCTCACCCGCACCCGGATCGGGATGATCGTTCGGGCGGCGACTGAACGTGCTGAGCTCACCCGGGCGCTCGGGATCGACGTCGGCCGGTGGGTGGCCCCCGTCTTCGGATTCGGGATCGCGCTGGCCGGGCTTGCCGGCGTACTCGCCGCGCCGATGCGTGCGGTGAACCCCCTGATGGGCGGCGATCTGATCATCACCGTGTTCGCCGTGGTGGTGATCGGCGGGCTCGGATCGATCTTCGGTTCGGTCGCCGCCGGATTCGGCATCGGACTGGTCTCGGCGCTGGGCAACCTCTATGTCCCCGCCTTGTCACAGACCCTGGTGTTCATCTTGATGGCCGTGGTCCTGCTCTGGCGCCCGGCGGGTCTTTTCGGGCGAGAGGACGCACTCGCATGACACGCACACCGATCCTTGTCCGGCTGGCAGCCAGGCCTGCGTTGTTGCTGGTCGGGCTGGTGATCGCCGTCGCCCTGCCCTGGCTGATCTATCCGCCGGTGGCGATGGACATCGCCTGCTGGGCCTTGTTCGCGGCGGCGCTCGATCTGCTGCTGGGGTTCACCGGGCTGCTCTCGTTCGGGCATGCCGCGTTCTGGGGCGGGTCGGCCTATGTCACCGGCCTGATCTCGCTGCACCTGGGGGTGCCGTTCCCGGTCGCGGTGCTCGGCGGTGCCGCCGCGGCGGCGCTGCTGGCCGTGCCGATCGGCTTTCTCTCGGTCCGGTTACGCGGCATCTACTTCGCCATGGTCACGCTGGCCTTCGCCCAGATGATCTATTTCATCGTCAACCAGTGGCGGGATGTCACCGGCGGCGAGAACGGTTTGCAAGGGGTGCCGCGCGAACTGTTCGGGCTCGATCTCGGTGACCCGTTCATCTTCTATTATCTGGGTCTACCCTTGATCCTGGCTGGATTCTTCGCCGCTTGGCGAATCGTGCACTCACCGTTCGGGCGGGTGCTGGTCTCGATTCGCGACAACCCCGCCCGCGCACAGGCGCTCGGCTACCCGGTGGAACGCTACAAGCTGCTGGCTTTCGTTCTCTCAGCCGCACTTTCCGGGCTGGCCGGTGGGCTTTTCGCGATCAGCCACGGGTTCGCCTCGCTGCAGGACGTGTATTGGACGACGTCCGGACAGGTCGTCATGATGGTCGTTCTCGGTGGGATCGGCACGCTGTGGGGCGGCGCGATCGGTGCAGGGCTCGTGGTTTCGCTGAACGACTACCTGTCAACGGCCGGCTTCCAGGAAGTCGGCATCGTCACCGGCAGCATCTTCGTCATCGTTGTGCTGGTGTTCCGGCGGGGAATCTGGGGGACCGCACGGCACCTCCTGACTCGGCGAAGCGGCAATTCCTCGGTGGCCGGGTCGGCCACCGGTGCTCCGGAGGGCGCCGACGCGAAACGGGAAGGAATCACGCTATGACCTCGACCTCCCTCTCACCCTCGGCGGCCGGGGTCGACCTCAGCGGAAGAACAGCGCTGGTGACCGGTGGCGCCAGCGGGATCGGTCTGGCCTGCGCCGGTCGGCTGACTGCAGCCGGTGCTGCGGTGATGATCCTGGACGTCGACGCGCACCGGGCCCAGGCAGCGGCTGAGAACCTCGGAGCTCAGGCCATTTCCGCGGATCTCTCCGATCTGGCGGCGGTCGACGCGCTCGGTGTGGACGTCGATATCGTGGTCAACAATGCCGGTTTCCAGCACGTGGCGCCCATCCAGGACTTTCCGCCGGAGATCTTCTCCCGGCTGCAGCGAATCATGGTCGAGGCGCCGTTCCGACTCGCCCGGCAGGTCCTGCCCGGGATGTACCAGCGGGGCTGGGGCCGGATCATCAACATCTCCTCGGTTCATGGACTGCGGGCCTCACCCTTCAAGGCCGCCTATGTCACCGCCAAGCACGGGCTGGAGGGATTGTCGAAGGTGATCGCCCTGGAGGGAGCCGAGCACGGGGTTACCTCCAACTGTGTCAATCCCGCCTATGTGCGGACGCCGCTGGTGGAAGCCCAGATCCTGGATCAGGCCCGGCAACACGGGCTGGAACCCGAGCAGGTCATCGAGGAGGTGATGCTGGCCCGGGCCGCGATCCGGCGACTGATCGAACCTGCAGAAGTCGCCGAACTGGTGGCGTACCTCTGCTCACCGCAGGCATCGATGATCACCGGTGCATCGCTGACTCTTGATGGAGGATGGACGGCGTACTGACGTGGCGGAGCGCGAACCGGACGAGGAGGGTCAGATGAAGGGGGTGGCAACCTGCTTGACCTTCCTCGAGCTACTCGCTCGCGAGGCCTCCCCGCTGGAGTTCGAGGGGCCGACCATCATCGCCCGCGCCGCCGGCGAGCCGCCCGAGAGGTTGGCCGAGATCGAACACCTCAAGCAGGCCGCCTTGAAGGCTCGCTCCCTGCTGAATCAGCGGGCTCGCCGCGAGGCCGAACTGCTGGCCCTCTTCGACACGGTTAACGATCTTGCTGGTTTGCGTGACGTGGATGCCGTGCTGGAGGCCATCGTTCGCCGGGTGCGGCCCCTGCTGGCGACCGACGTCTCGTACATGACGCTGCACGACACCGAACGCGGGGACACCTTCATGCGGGTCACCGACGGGTCCCGCTCGTCACGATTCCGCGCGCTGCGACTGCCGATGGGCGAAGGACTCGGCGGATTGGTGGCGCAGACCGGCGCCCCCTACAACAGCGACGACTATTTCAGCGATGAGCGGTTCCGGCACACCGGTGAAATCGATACCGCGGTCCGGGAGGAAGGGCTGGTCGCCATCCTTGGAGTGCCGATGCGGTTGGGACCGCAGGTGATCGGCGTGCTCTTCGCGGCCAACCGCAGCGCTCGGCCCTTCGCTCAGGAGGAGGTGACCCTGCTCGAATCCCTGGCCGCACACGCCGCAGTGGCCCTCGACAACGCCCGGCTGCTCCAGGAGACCCGCCGAGCGCTGGAAGAACTGAGCGAGGTCCATCAGCTGATCCAGGCCCGTAGTGCCGCGGTGGAGCGGGCGGCGCAGGCTCACGATCGGATGACGGCGCTGGTCGTCAGTGGCGGTGGGGTACGTGACGTCGCGACCATGGTGATCGACATTCTCGGCGGCGCCCTGGTGGTGCTCGACCCGGACCGGCGCGCACTGGCCGCCGTCGGTGATCTGACCGGTCTGGACGACGCCCGGATCGCCGAGGCGGCCGGGGCCGGTTCCCCGGGCCGGACCGTGCAACGCGGTGACCTCTGGGTGACGTCGATGGCGGCCGGGGCGGAGACGCTGGGAACGCTGGTGCTGCAGACGGCCGAGCCGGTGTCCGCCGCCGATCAGCGGATCTTGGAACGAGCCGCGCTGGTCACCGCGCTGCTGCTGCTCTTTCGTCGCAGTGTCGCCGAGGCCGAGGGCCGGGTGCGTGGTGAGCTCCTGGACGATCTGCTCAGCGGACGGCTGTCCGACCCGGAGGCGCTGCGCGACCGGGCCCGACTGGCCGGCGTCGACCCGTCCGGCACCCACGTCGTGATCGTCGCCCGGCACCCGGATGGTGATCCAGCCCAGCGGCAGCGGGCCACCTTCTGGGCCACCTCGCACGCCGCGTCCGAGCATGGGCTTGCCGCCACCCGAGGTGGGGAGACGATCCTGCTGCTGCCCGGCACCGATCCGGGAACATCGGCGCGACGGGTGGCGAAGGAACTGGGGGCCAGTCTCGGTCTGGACGCCACAGCCGGGGCCGCCGGGCCGATCCCGGAATTGGCCCAGGTGGCCACGGCCTATGCGGAGGCGCATCGGGTTGCGGATGCGCTGGTCTCGCTCGGCCGGGTCGGCGGTGGGGCAGGGGCGGACGAGTTGGGTTTTGTTGGCTTGCTGCTGGCGGACGAGCGTGATGTCAGCGGATTCCTGACCGCGGCCCTGGGGCCGGTACTGACCTATGATGCTCGCCGGGGAACCACGCTGATCCACACCATGGAGGCCTATTTCTCCAGTGGGACAAGTCTTTCCCGCACCGCCGAACAGCTGCATATTCATGTCAACACGGTGACCCAGCGGCTGGATCGGATCGGTCACCTGCTCGGCGAGCACTGGCAGAGCCCCGAACAGGCCCTGGAGATCCAGTTGGCGCTGCGACTGAATCGACTCCAGGCCCAGTGAGCTGATCGTCGCAGCCCGACAGTCAGTTCGGCCCGGGTGCCAGGGCGGGCGGGCTGATCAGTCGCCAGCTCAGCAGGGCGGCGAGGCCCGCGCCGGCCGCGTTGAGCAGGACGTCGTCGATGGACGTCACGCGGCTGAGCGCCAGCGTGTACTGCAGCACTTCCACCACGGTCGAGGCGCCGGCCGCCATCACCGTCACGGCACCCGCCCCGATCCGCCACCGCATCGGGGCGAAGAAGCCGAACGCGGCGAACACCAGCAGGTTGCCGCCCACCTGAACGACTGCGGTGAGCGCATCACCGGTGAGCACCTGGATCAGGTCGATGATCGGGACCAGGTGCACCCCTCCGGCGGCCGAGGACGGCGTGAGGATCATCCACAGCCAGGGCGCCGTGCCGACGACCATCGCGACTTCGGCCAGCGACCACCGGCGGGCAACCGGCAACGGGACACCTCGCCGGAGGGCCTGACGCACCCGGATCCGATACACCGGGTACGCGAGCGGTAACGTCACGACGGAGAACGCGACGACCGGGATCCAGGGCCCGAGTCCACCCGCCACCGCCATGGGCCGCAGCGTAGCCGAGGCGGTCCTGATCCGATCGTCTGTGCGAGTGACTGCCCGTAGCGTCCTCTACGCTGCTGTCGTGCGCTACGCCTTGTACCTGCCGATCTTTGATGCCTTGGCCGATCCGGGCCTGGTGGCCAGGCTCGCGGCCGAGGCTGAGGCGGCGGGCTGGGACGGAGCTTTCGTCTGGGATCACCTGCGCTACCGAGCGCCGGTGATCGAGGTCGCCGACCCGTGGATCACGTTGGCCGCGATGGCCACCGTGACCGAGCAGCTGCGGCTGGGCCCGATGGTCACTCCGCTTCCGCGCCGCCGGCCGGCAAAGGTCGCCCGCGAGACGGTGACCCTCGATCGGCTCAGTAGCGGTCGGCTGACTCTCGGGGTCGGCATCGCCGGGGACGACTCCGGCGAACTCACCGCTACCGGGGAGCCGCTCGACGCCCGAGTGCGCGCGGACCAACTCGACGAGTCTCTCGGCATCCTGCAGGCGGCCTGGTCCGGCGACCCGGTGCGGCATCGCGGAGAGCACTACACCGTGGACGGGATCCAGTTCCTGCCCAGACCGGTACAGTGGCCGATCCCGATCTGGGTGGCCGTGCAGTACGGCAATTCCCGGCCGCTGCGACGGGCCGCCCGGTATGAGGGCGTCTTCCCGGTGAAGATCGACGAGCCCGATCAGCTGGCCGAGATTGTCACCGCGATCCGACAGTTGCGGGCCGAGCACGAAATGGACCGCCCGTACGACGTCGCCGTCGGCGGTCCGCCGGGAACGGACCCCGCGCCGTTCGCTGTGGCAGGAGCGACCTGGTGGATGGTCCAGTTCGACTGGCGTGCGCTCTCGGTCGACCAGATCCGCGGCGTGATCAAGGACGGCCCACCGGCTCAGGTGACTAGCCTCAGGTGACTAGCCTCAGGTGACTAGCTGAGACAGGCTCTGGCCGGCCATCGTGACGACTCCCGGCTGGTGACCGTTGTGGATCATATTGATGGTCAGCCCGTCGATGCCCTGGTCAAGCACGTCCTTCTGGAGGGCCTGGGCGACGTCGTCGGGGCTGCCGGCGAAGACATAGTCGCGGCGGTCAGGTGGCACGTGCTCGAGTGCCGCGCGGGCCTCGTCGCCGGACTCGGTCATCAGCACCATGGCGAGGTAACTGGTGGCCAGTGTCCCTGGGTCCCTGCCGATCTCCTCGCAGCGTTCCCGCAGGGCAGCGACCTTGCGTGGGAGGTCCTGCCGGGCGCAGATGATGTTCATGTGGTCGGCGAATCGTGCCGCCAGCCGGAAGGTCTTCTGCTCACCGCTGCCTCCGAGCATGATCGGGATTGTTGGGCGTAGGCGCGGATTGTTGAGTGCGGTTTCGACGTGGTACCACTTGCCATCGAAGGTCGGAGCTTCGCCTCGTAACATCGGTCCGATGATCTGCAGGGCCTCTTCGAGTCGTTCGAACCGCTGTGAGAAGCTGCCGAACTCGTATCCGTAGTCCTGGTGCTCCTTTTCGAACCAGCCGGCACCGATGCCGAGGATTGCGCGGCCTCCGGACACCACGTCGAGCGTGGTCACCGTTTTGGCCAGCAGCGGTGGGTTGCGGTAGGTGTTGCCGGTGACCAGGGCGGACAGCCGGATGGTCGACGTCGCCGAGGCCAGCGCGCCGAGCGTGGTGTAGCACTCCAGCATGGGGCTGTCCGGCGTCCCGATACCCGGGAGCTGGTAGAAGTGGTCCATCACCAGCACCGTGTCGAAGCCTGCAGCTTCCGCCTCCTGCGCCTGCGCGACGACGGTGGGAAACAGTCTGTCCACCGGAGTGTCCGGGTAGCTGAAGTTCGGGATCTGATAGCCGAGTCGAATGCTCATGGCCGCAGCCTAACTCGCTGCTCGTCGACCGACAGATTTCAGCGCCGCTTCAGCGCGCCGTCGCATACTTGGGCGGGCTGTCGACGGCCTGCACCAATGTTCCCTCACGATGGAGGAAATCCCATGAGGCAGAGAATGCTGCGGATGGCAGTTGCTTTCGGCACAGTTACCGGCCTGCTGAGCTTTCTGGAGGCGGCCGTGCTGATAGAGCCCAGGGTCACGTCCAACCACAGTGAGCCGCAGCGCTGATCCTGGATCCGGTTCGCTCAGCTACGGTCCGTGACGCAGTGCTGAGTCGCCTGAGTTGAGCGGAGATTCGTGGTGCGCGGGCCAGGGGGGCGGGGTTTGCGCCGGTCCCTGCGGCGGCTGAGAGCGGCCCGGTACTGGTATTCGATCGGCGAACTCGATGAGGCGGCCAGGGCGAGTCGGCACGCGCTGACATTGGCTCAGGCGGGAAACGGGCAGCCCGTGCTGTTCGCCGACATCGCCCTCACCCTGGCCCGAGTGGAGATCGAGCGCGACGACTACGCCGCCGGTCACGCGCACGTGCTGGACGCCGTCCAGGTGCTCGAGTCGATCACCGGTACCAGTGAACGGGACCGCCGGCTGGCGTGGGCACTCGTTGCGCTCGGTGGCAACTACCGGAGGATGGGACGGTACCTACAGGCGGTCGAGACCCTCGACCGCGGAGTGAGGGTGGCCGAAACCGTCGCCATTGCGCAACCGCGAGTACTCAGCGCGGCCCTGACCGAGCGTGCCATCACGGCCAAGGAACTCGGTGACTACGACCGGGCAGCAGATATTTACATGTGGGTGCGGCAGATCCAGCAAAGTACCGGGGCCGGGCCTGCGGACGCGGCCACCCTGGAGCACAACCTTTCCGGTCTGGCGTATTCCCGAGGATGCTATCCGGTGGCCGAACTGCACGCCCGCCGGGCTGTGGACCAGCGGCACCGCGCGACCCCAGCCACCAGCATCGAGTTCGCCGCGGACCTCGCCGTCCTCGCCGCTTCGGTAGCGGCGCAGTTCCGTCACGACGAGGCCCGGGTGCTGTTCGAGCAGGCGCTTGTCGTCTACCGGGCCGCCAGGCCACCCCGAAGGTATGAGATCGCTGTCCAGTTGCACGGCCTGGCCGGCGTCGAGCACTCCGCCGGCCGGCCGGATCAGGCCGAACAGTGGTACCGAGAAGCCTTGGCGATCAAAGAGGAACTGCTCGGCGGCGGCCATCCGGACGTTGCCCTGATCATCGGCAACCTGGGCGCCTTGCTGCATCAGCAGCACCGCGAACCGGAGGCTGCACAGTG
>JANNPJ010000406.1:0-27514 GCA_031400005.1 Kineosporiaceae bacterium
GGCAGGATCCGCACCGACCCCGCATACGTGGGCAGGGTGGCCGCGGTTGCGGTGCTGAGGGTGCCGTCGGGCACGATCACGTCCACGGGTTCCCGATCGACGGGGTTGTCGAGGCCGGCGGTGAGCGAGATCCGGTCCAGATCCTGTGCCTGGCGCATGATCTCGGCTACGTGGTCAGTGGGCGCCGCCGCGTACCGCAGATCGACGCCGGCACCGAAGACGGCCGGCAGCTGCTCGGTTACCGGCCGATCGACGTCGATCGGCAGGAACCCGAACGGTGGCAGGGTAACCATTCCGCCGGCCACCAGCGACCCCGGCAGCGTCCCGGAACCGGCCGGGCCGCCGCTGCCCGCGCCGGTGGGTGCGGGGCTGGGGAAGGGTCGCAGCAACTCACCCGCGTCCCGGCGCAGACTGAGCAGTTGCTCCACCAGTTCTGGCCCGAGCGCCCGCCGGGTCGCGATCAGCCGGTCCGGGTCGGCCAGCACCCCACCCAGCCGCTCGGAGAGCCCGCGCACGGCGTCGACGGCCTGGCCGCGGGCCGCGGTGCTGGTGGAGCCCGTTCCCGAACCGGCCAGCTGGCATTGGAACTGGAGCACCTGGGCGATGAACACGTCCCAGGGACGCATCCCGAAGCGCCCGGCCCAGTGTCGCTGGGCCGGGCCTTCCATCAGCTCCCGGCGCGCCGTCCAGCGGTCCAGGAAGGTGGTGACGGTGCCATTGCGGCCGAGGACGCCGATCGGCACCTCGTCCCCGGTGACACCGGCCGCGCCGGCGCACCAGATCGAACTGAGCAGCCCCGACGCGGACCGGCGGTCGCCCATCAGCGACTGCTCGATCGTGAAGTAGGCGCCGGCGATCCGGGACCGCAGATGGGTGGCAGTGAACGTGACGCTGGTGGACGTGGGCAAGGTCCCGAGGTCGAGCCGGTGCGCCTGCAGCCGGATGCCCTCCACGCGCCGGGGTCGGTCGGTCTCGGTCAGGCAGGCGTCGGTGCAGAGCTGGTCGAACCGCTCCTCCTCGCCGCACAGTGCCTCCTCGGAAGCGACGGTCAGCAGGTAGACCGGCTGATCGGTGAGGACGGCGTCCGGGCCGGCCGGGGTGGCCGCTGCGCACGGACCGAAATCACTGTTCCCGCCCGTATTTCCGGGTGACACGGCGACACTGTCGGCGCGGGCGAGCAGCTCGGTGATCGAGACGGTCACGTCACCGGGCAGGTTGATCACCGCGCCGGCGGCACTGACCGCGAGCCCGCCGCGCAGCAGCAGGGCGTCGCCACCGGCCAGTTCGGCCTCGAACCCGGTGACCAGGCCCGAGCCCGACCCGCGGGCGGTCAGTGCCACCAGCGCCCGCAGGTACCCCTGGTCGAGCTGGAAGTCCGCCGCCCGGAGGAATTTTCCATCGAAGTAGTTGAGCCGGGTGAGCGGCGTGGACGAGGGGATGATGGTCAGCCCCGATCGGTTGCCGTCGCCCACCAGCACCGGGCCGGCGCCGCCGGTCCCCACAGGGATTGTGGTCATGGTCAGTTCCTCACCATCAGCACGATGTCGTGGCCGTCATGAATGCCCGCTGGAGGGCCGCCGCGGACTCCGGCCACCGGCCGGCCGTCCGCTCCGAGCAGGGGGTTGGGCCCGGTGCCGGTGCCGATCACTCGGACCAGCTGGCCGACGAGGGCCACGTCCAGCGTGAGTACGACCGTGGTGTCGGCGTTCTCGGCGGCCACCGAGGTGATGCCGACCGGCGTCCACCCGCCCGCACCCAGAGTGGTGACCGTGAACGCCGCCGGGACGACGGTCAGCGGGTCCAACGCGGCGTCCACGGTGAATCGGAACTCCGCCCCGGACAGGGCGACCGAGTCCGGGTCAGCGCGCGGGCCCTCCATCGGCGGGACGGGCGGCACCGGGCTACCCGGGCTGGTGGCCGCGGCTGCCAGCTCCTGCACCACGGAGGTGGGTACCAGGACCGGGCGGTCACGCTGGTCGACCGTGCTCGGGTTGGGTCCGTCCACCACCAGCACGGCGGCGTCCCCGCTCCCGCTGAGCGTGACCGACACCGTGGCCAGCAGCACACCCGCATCGTCCGGCGCAGGAAAGGTGGCGCCGGGCTCGTCTGGGGTGCGCGCCAGCGCATCCTGGGTGGCGAACCGGTTGAGCCAGCGAACCGTCGCGGCGCCCTGTTCGGCGGGCGGGCGCGCGGCGATGGCGGTATAGGCGTCGGCCACCGCGGTGGCGAGGTCTGCGTCGTCCACCGGTGTCAGACCGAGGAACCCGCGCAGGGCGGGGTAATCCACCGGCGGCGGATCCGGTGCGTTGGGTCGGATCTCGAGCCTGACAATCTCCGTGCTGCGGGAGTAGGCGGTCTCAGTGCTCGCGCCTGCGCAGGGCTCCGCGATCGAGGGCACCGGCCGGCCCAGGCACTGCCGGGGCGAGGCGACGATGTGGACGACGAAGCGGCGCTGGTCACCGTCCACTGTGATCGACAGCGTGTCCGGGGCGAGTTTATCCAGCCAGCGCCCGATATCGACGCAGTGGTCCTGGTTCAGGTACACCTCGCGCCCGGCCTCGGTGAGTGCCAGCCCCGGCGCGACGACGATCTCCCGCCGCTCGGCGCGCAGGCTGACTCCCAGCCCCCAGACGGTGCCGGCGCCGTGCAGCCAGGCGTTGTGCAGCCAGGTCTTGCCCCGGTGGTAGCCCTGATCTGTCTCCAAGTCATCCACCCCGAGCAGCATGCCGAAGTGATAGTTGTTGGACAGAAACGGATTTACCGCGACGGTGACGTCCCCACAGTTCGGGCCCGCGGTCAGGACGACATCAGGATTCACGGTCATGGCGGCCTCCTCGGGCATCCCCGCGCACGTACTGGGCGGTGCGTAGTCCGCTCGTCCCGGCCAGCACCCCGGCGACTGCGGACCGGCGGGTAGCCTCCTGGGACACCGCCGCCAGGGCCCGGCGCCGCTTGGCGGCCGTGTCAGCGGCCGCGGCGTAGGCGTCGATGGCCGCGTCGAGGTCGGTCACCAGCGCGGCTGCTGCCGCAGCGTCGCTGAGGTCGTCGAGGGTGGACGTCTCGTCGTGCAGGTCCTGGACGGCGGCCCAGAGCCATGGCGGCACCTCGGCCTCCCAATCGTCCAGCGCGCCCTGGGCTGCGGCGTCGTAGGCGGTGCGGGCGTCCTCCAACGGGTCTTGGACGCCCGGGTCGTCGCGGGCGGCGATGGCGTCGATGACCGCCTGAACTCCTGCCGGGTCCCGGTCCGGGTCGTCGGCGAGCGCGTCGAGTCGGGCGTCGTCCACTGCGCGGTCGAGTGCCGCCCAGACGGCGTAGGCGTCGGCGAGGTCCTTCTCCTTGCCCGCGGCGGCGACGGCGTCGGCCCGCTGCGGGGCTGCCTGGTCGATGGACGCGGAGGTGGCCGGGTCGAGGTCGGGTAGCGTGGCCAGCGAGCTGAGCAGGGCAGAGGCGTGGGCCAGCCGGTCGGCCGCGGTGCCGGCATAGGCCCGAGCGCTCGCCTCGGCGCCGTCCAGGGTGGCCGCCGCGACGGCGAGAGCGGCCTCCGGCCCGCCCGAGCCGATCTCCTGCGCGGCGGTTTTCGCGTCGGCGTGGGTGACCCGGGCCTGTGCCTCGGTGAATGGCTGGGTGGCCTCGGCACGGCGCTCTGCCGACCGGCTCAGCAGGAGGGCGGGTAGCAGGTCGGCCACCCGATCCGTGGCTGCGGTGTGCACCGGCCCGGCGCGCAGCGCGGCTGCGTCGGCGGGCACGGCGGAGAGCGGGGTGGCGGCAAGGGCGGTCTTCAGCTCGGTCAGCCGCTGCTGCCGTGCGGCGGCGGTGGTGGAAGCGGAACTAGCTGCACGGCAAGCAGCGTCGGCGGAACCGAGGGCGATTGCGGTTCGCCCGACCTCGGCCTTGGCGATGCCGGCTCGTTCGGTGGCCGCGCGCAGCTCGACTCGAGCGCCGGCCTGGGCGATCAGGTTCCTGCGCAGGTCCACCACTATCGGATCGGCTGCGTCCGGGGTCGCGATGCCGGCCAGCTTTGCCCGCAGATCGGCCTCGTCGGAACGCGTTTCGACGTCGTCCAGGGTCGCCTGTGCGAGATGCTGCGCCGCGCCGAGCTGGCTGCGGCGCTGGACCGGCGGCACTGCTGCAGGGTCGGCGACCCGGCGGTCGAGCTCGTCGTGGGCGGCTGCCAGTGCCTGCTGAGCCTCCGTGAGCCGCTGCTGGCACGTCGCCAGTTCGGCCTTGGCCCGGTCCTCAAGATTTGCGGCCATGGAACGCTGCCTCTCGTGCGCCGGCGGGGGCCGGGTTCGGTTGGATCGCGGAATCGCTGATCTCGGGTGGCGGGATGTGCGGGCGACCGGGGAAGGACCGGCCCGCCTTCTCGTACTCGCGCTGGACGGCGGTGAAGACGTGACCGGCCGTGATCGGACCGTCGTCCGCGGCGGCCATGAATGCTGCGGCCAGGGCCGCGTTCCGGATGACGCCGCCGGTCACCGGGTAAAGCTGGGCGAGCAGTGCGAAGCTGACGTCGGGCCCGATCGGCGCGGGCTCGCGCAGGTGCTCGCGCCAGAGCCGCTCGCGGGCAGCCACATCCGGCTCATCAAAGGCGATCACATAGTCGAGCCGGCGGCCGAATGCGGTGTCCATGTTGGCGCGTAGGTTTGTGGCGAGCACGGTGATGCCCGCGAATTGTTCGATCCGACCCAAAAGGTAGGCGGTTTCGAGGTTGGCCCAGCGCGCATGTGCGTCGGCGGTCTCGGTGCGACGGGCGAAGATGGCGTCGGCCTCGTCGAAGAACAGCACCGCCTGGCTCTGCTCGGCCGCGTCGAACACCGCAGCCAGGTTCTTCTCGGTGTCGCCCAGCCACTTGCTGACCAGGGTGGAGAGGTCGACAACGAGCAAGTCGAGGCCCAACCGTGCAGCGAATACCTCAGCGGAGTAAGTCTTTCCGGTGCCTGGCGGGCCCGTGAACAGCAGCCGCACTCCGCCGGCGCCGACGCGTCCCTGCTGCAGCTTCCAGTCCCGCAGGACCCGCACCTGGTGGCGGCACCGGGCCAGGGCGGCGTCCATCAGGGCGAGGCTGCGTGGATCGAGCACCAGGCCGGCGGGAGATGCCGTCGGCCGCACCAGCCGCACAGAAGGCGGCAGCTGGTGGCGGGCCCGGTCGTGCAATGCCTGCATCACCAGTCCTGGCGTAAGGTCAGCTCCCCCGGTCTCAGCTAGGTTTCGCGCGTCGGCCGCCGCCTCGGCGGCGCGTACGGCACCGACCCGGTGCACGGCGGCCAGCTCCGCCGCGGCATCCGGCAGCCCGGGCAGGAGCGCACCCCAGAGTTCGACCCGCTCGGCCAGGGCCAGTGGCTGCACTTGGACGGCGATCAGCGGCCGCCCACCGGTGCCGACAACGGTGGCAGGGTCGCGGCAGACCACCACCGGTCCGGGAAACTCCGGCAGTGGTTCCGCCACGGTCCCGGCGCTGCTGCGGTCGCCGGAGCCGCCGCGGGCCAGGTCCGCCGTCGCCAGCACCGGCACCTCACCCCGGGTCAGGCAGAGCAACCCGGCCAGCTGCAGGAGGTCCGGATCGGCCAGGTCGCCGCGGACCTCGCGGGCCCGCGCACCTGCCCAGCGGCACAGGACGCCGGCGCGGGCGCGGGCCTCGTCCGGGTCGTCGGCTGTCACCAGCACCAACCTCGGCGCCGCACCTGGCACAAGGGCGCCGACCGCGCGCTGGACTGCCGGGTCCCGCTGCCACTCGGCCACTCCGAGCAACGGCGGGATGGGCCGAGTGGTCAGGGCGGGCGGCCAGCAGTCGAGGCCGCGCAGGGTTTCCCAGAGGCCGGGAGCAAGCTGCAGAGTGCGGGTGAAGAACGGCCCCTGGCCGAGCCGGACAATACCGGCGCTGATCAGCGGGCCGCTGCTCAGCGCCGCGACCAGCGCCGGCCGCTCGTCAGGTGCCTGGCAGAGCAGGGCGACCGCCACGGCCGGGGTGGCAGCAGGCGTGCCACCCGGATGCAGTTGCCCCAGCACGTCGGCCAATCGCTCGTGCTCGTTCACCAGCCCGGCCAGCACGACCAGGTCACGCTCGAACGGCGACAGGCGCAGACCGGCGACCAACCGCTGCAGGCGGGAGACCGGCTGCGGATCGGGGGTGTCTGGCAGCGCCGCCTGCAGCTCATCCGCGACCTGAGTCAGCGGTGGCCCGGTCACCGTGATCATCGCCGCAAGCCTCCCGGCCAGGCCGGCGGCGATGCTCGCGAAGGTCACCGCGATCGGCTGAGAGGCAGGCCTGGGTGGCTGGTTCGAGGTGGGCATCGAGGTGGACTCAGACATAGCGGAACCTCACGACACAACCCAGGTGCGCGACGGCCCCCGGGTCGAGGTCGAGGCCGGCCCGGCGGACGGCGACGTCCACGCCGTCCAGGGGCAACTCGACCTCGATCCAGCCTGGATCGAGGCACAGCCGCGCCCGCCGACACATCACCGAGCGGCGCAGATCGCCCGGGTTACGCGCGAAGTCAGCGAATGCTTCCGGCAACCGAGCTGCGAGCTCGTTGTCGCACCGGGTCACCCAGCCGCTGACCAGCTGGTCGTCGGCCGGGTCGATCAGGACGCCGGCCGACTCGGTGAGGTGGTGCTCCAGCGGGGCGCCGGTCAGCACGGTGGCCGCCAACCCAGCGAACACCCGCACGGCCGCGTCGGAGGCATCGCATTCGGCCAAGCGGCAGCCCAGCTCGAGTAGGCACCACGCTGGGCCGCGCCGATGCGCCCCGGCCTCCGCCGCGATCGGGCGCAGAGCGGCCAGATTGAGGGCGAACAGCAAGCCGGCCCGCGTCGTCCACGCAGTTGCTCCGGCGTCGTCCGTCGCGCCCAGGGGGGCCGCAGCAGCCTCGTCGGTCGCCTGCACTCGATCGACGGCTGCGCTGCAATCATCTCTGCGAAGCGTGATTTCACGCTTCTTGGCGGCATCAACCAGCCGCGCCCCAAGAGCCGTGACCGGCGGTGCATCGGCCGGTGTATCGGTCGACACCGGGTCCGCTGAAGACGGCGCTGATTGCGCCGACCGCGCGTCGTCGTCTGGAAGGATCGGTGGTCTGGCCGTGAACAGGAACCGGGCGGCGACAGGCAGGTCGGTCACCTGGACGGCCACGCCACCGGCGTGCAGGGCGAGTGCGGCGATGGCGGGTTGGCTACCGGCCGGGGGGTCACCCAGCCGCTGCCAGGTGCGCCGCATCTGGCTGGCCAGCGGTGCGGTGGCCAGCGCCGCCCGTGCCTGAGCCGGCAGCGACCGGTGAGCGAGGCCGGCCAATTCGGGCACGGCCGCGGGCCTGGCGGGTGACTGTCCGGTCGGGGCGAGCCCCGGCCCGGCCGGTGTGGCCGGAACGAGGGCCCGGGCCAGCGCATGCCACCCGGCCCAGGGCAGCGCGAGCGGGTCGAGCAGTCCTTGCCTTGCCGCCCAGGCGAGCACGGGTACCGCGATGTCCGGGGCGCGCAGGCAGGCACCGACAACCAGCGCAGCGGGGTTCGCGCCGCCACCGGGGGCGGCCAGACCGGACTGCTCCCAGGCCCATCGTCGGCGCTGGTCACCGAGCGCCACCCGCCAGACCAGGTCGCACAGGCCCGCCGCCCGGTTCCGGTAGACCACCACCTCGCCGACGCCGGTGTCTGGATCATAGACAGAAATGCCAGCGGTATAAGCCTTTTCCACTGCGTCGGTGATCGCCTCGGCCCACGCCCTGGCCAGCAGGGCGGTGTCGTCCAGCGCGTGCTGACCCACCCGCAGCCGTACGGAGAGCGAACGCACGCAGATCAGCGTGCTGGGCGGCAGGCGCAGTTCGGCCAATACGTCGGGTAGTACCCCGGTGAGCAGGTCGACGGCACGGCGCACCTGTTCACCGGGATCGCCGGCCTGGGCAAGAGCCGACGGAAGCACGGTCCGGTGCCGGAAGCGGCCGATCGTCACGGTGTTCATCGCTCAGCCCACCCGCGCCTGTCCGGCCCGCGCGGCCTCGGCCACCGCACCCGGCAGCCCGCCCCCCAGGATCGCTGCCGCGCCGAGCTGGACCGATCCGATCAGCGCGGGATTGAACCCACCAGTCCGCCCCACCACCGAGGTCAGGCCCAGGTGCATCGACCGGCCCACGCGCATGCCCGCATCCACCGTGCACAGCTCATAAGCCGTGTGCGCGGGTCGCTCGCGGTCGAGCACGAGCCGGACCACCGCGTCGTCCACCTCGTCCAGCAGTCGCGGAACGATCACCGAGAAGCGATGGGCCTGGCGGTAGAACGGGTTCGCATCGCCATCCACCGCCCCGGCCGACATCACTCCGGTCGGCATTGCCCCGGCCCGCGCCCCGGACGCCGGGCCGCCCGTTCCGATCGCACCCCCGACCCGGTACCCGAACCCCACCACTGACTGTGCCCAACCGGCTTCATCCACGCCCGAGCCGGCCGCCAGCCCGCGCAACCGGTGGTGCTCCACGATCACCGGGGCCAGGCCGAGATACAGCTCCAGGTAACGGGACAGCGCTCCCACGGTGCCGCGCCGCCGGTACAGCGTGGCGGCCTCCGCCAGCAGCTGACGCCGGGCCGCGAGCGGCCAGCGCTCGTCCAGTACCAAGCCGACGAACGAGGCGAGCCAGTCCAGCGCCTCCTCCGGCGCCGACGCCGGGTCGAGCAGCAGTTCCCGCAGCAGCGAACGTTGGTCGAGGTCGTGCAGCGTCCCGTCGAACATGGCCAGGTACCGGTGCAGGAACGACTCCTGGGCGGGCTCCGCCGAGAACACCGTGGGCAGGCGTCGCATCAGCGTGTGTGCCTCGGCCTCGATCCGAACCGCACCGACCAGCGGGGTCGCCCGGGTGTTGCCACTGAGCCGCACCGCGATCCAGGCGTACCGGCCGGCGCCTGCCGACGCGTAACCCTCATACGTGGTCATGCAGTCGTCCGCAGTTGGCCGCCACCACGGCACCGGGCTGGACGAACGCTCTTGCACCGCACCGGCGATCAGCGGAATATCCACGTCCAGGCGCGGCGGCGGCAGCGGTGGGGTGAGTTCGGGACGGTAGGGGTCGCAGCCCTGCGGGTCCGCAGGGACCGCCGCGATTGCTGCGGCGTCCTCGTCGTCCGAGGTGAACACCGCGCAGCGCAGCGTCGTCCCGGGTGGCACATTGGCGTCCAGGAACAGCCGCCCCCAGCGGGTTCCGTACTCGCCGCTGTCCAGCCGGAAGCTGACCGCGCGGCCGTCCCCGGCGTAGCGCAGGCGCCCGCGCACGGCCAGGCGCAACCCTGCCCCCGTGGTGTAGGCGATCCGCCCTTCGTGCGTGAGCGCGATCCCTCCGCCGTCGTAACCTTCGGCGTCCAGAGGTTCAGCCGGCACGAATCGCCCGGCCAGCACGGCGAATCGCTGCAGTGCGCGGCGGCCCGCAGCCGGGGCCACCACGACCAGGCCCTCCGCGTCTGTAGCCACGTCACTGGCCGGACCCACAGCTAGGGCCGGTCGCCCCTCGGCCACCAGAAGTCCTTCCCCGGAAGGCGTCTGGTACAGCAGCACGACGGTGTCGCCGGTCACGGTCACCCGGCTGGGCGCCCATGGCGCGGGTACGCCGGTCTCGGCAACCGCGGCGGCATCCGGTAGCTGCGACGGCACCGGCAGGGGCTCGGGGACCGGCTCCCCCCGCCCGCTGAACCGCAGCAGCCCGGCCGGGTTCCGAGTCACCACCCAGACGTTTCGACCACCGGCGGCCACCCCCCAGGGCTCCCGTGCCGGGTGGTTCGGGGTGTCAAGTCGGGTGATTCGCACGATCCGGCGGCTCCACAGGTCCAGCACGACCAGCCGACGGCGTCCACGCTCGCTGATCACCAGGCGGTCGTCGGCGCTCACCACGACACCGGCCGGATCGTCGAGCGCGGCCCGGGCCACAGCATTGGACGGCGCGAAACCGTCGCCGCCGGAAGGTGCTTCGGACCCGGCGTCGAGTAGCCTGAGGGGCTGCGCCAGCCGGGCGTAGTCCACACCGGCACGGGTGTCGCCCAGCAGGGTGCGGGTGATGTTCCCGGCGACGCCGCGATACGCCCGGCAGAAGCGGTCGAACGCCAGCCCGCGGGTCACGGCCGGCACCACCACCCGGCCGTCCCCGATCTCCTCGACAGTCCAGCTGAGCCCTACCCGGCCGCTCTCGCCGTCCACCGCCGTGTGCTCGTGCGTCGCCCGCACCCACTGGTCGCACCCGCTCACGCCGCGCAGCCGCCTGCCCATCAGCACACCTCCCGTGGCGGGCGCACCGGGACGGCGCGACCAGATGGCGCCGGCGCCGCCGCGCTGGAGCCGGGCTCGGGCGCGTCCCCGGGAACCACCAGGACCTCGGTCAGTTCCGGCACCTCGTAGACGGCCAACTCGAGGGTGGGCGGCGAGGTCAGTTCCACCCAGCCGGCGTCCGTCTGCACCGAGAGCCGGATCCCGTTGAGATACTCCACGCCATCCACCTGCAGCGCCGCCGCCTCCAGCTCGGGGCCGTGCACCCGGCGCCCCAACGGCCACCCGTTACCCTCCGGCCCGTACGGCGGAAGCGGCGAGAGGTACTGTTGCAGAATCTGTTCCACCCAGCGGCGGACGGCCTCGGTGCCGAACCCGGCCTTGACGGCGATGCCTGCGCTGACCGCGATCCGCCGATACGTGGGCGGTGCCACGTAGAGCTCGGTGGTCAGCAGACGACGCTCGTCGAGGTAACGGCAGACCGCGCCCAGCTGGACCCGGTCGGGCACCGGCGCCGACGGGTGCTCGCGATCGTGCCGAGGCCACACGATCACGGTGACCGCCCCGGGCACCGGCTGGTCCGGCGCCGCCGGGTGGAACAGCGGAAGGCTTTCTGCCCGGGCGATGTCACCGCCGGGGGTGGCCTTCGCGAGCTCGGCGAAGTCGGACGCGGTCACGGCCCGGTCGTGCCGCCGGATCTCGTCGGGGATCCGGGCCACGCCCTCCGCCGTCGTCTCGGCAGCGGCACCGCCGCGAGTCGGCAGCGGATTGGTGACGGTGACACCGCTGAGCTCGCACTTGCTGATCGCCCCGGGCGCGACCAACCCCTCCACGCCGCCGCCAAAGCGGTAGGACCGCACTCGGATCCGCTCCCCCAGCTGCGGGGCCCGGCCGCGCAGCCCGTCTCCGAACCGGATCACGCCCGCGCGCGGCTCGAGGATCGCGTGCGGGTCGTCGATCCCGCTGCCGCGGAAATCGTCGACCAGCTGCCAGGGCACCCACCGGGGGACGGCGGATTGTTCCTCGACTTCGAGCACGAACCCGTCGGTGAGGACCGAGGCGTGCACCAGCGGGTACTGCTGATCGGGTTGCCCGGTGCCGGTGCCGAGCAACTCGGCCGGAGCAGTGACGGCGTTCTCGACGCGCGCGGCGTTGACACCGACCCACTCGGTGGCCGGCAGCCGGCCACCGCCGGGCCGGAACACCCTCAGCCAGCAGGCGATCCGCGGTCCGATGTCGTCATCCTCGACCAGCGGTGGCTGGTCGCCGCTGCCGGTCTCGTCCGGGTCGTCCGGTACGAACACGCCGAGGCCGTGGGTGTCGGCGGGCAGGCGCAGGCGCACGACGCCGCTGCTGGTCAGGCCACTGGTGGTGTCCCCGGTGACGGTGAGGCGCTGCCACACCGGCTCGGTTACGCCGTCCGGGCCGGTGGTGCCCGCCGTCGTCGAGATCTGCCACTCCATTGGTGGGGTTGCCGGGGCACCCGCCCCACCCGGGCAGGCAGTGATGTCTCGCAACCCGGGGGCGGTCTGGTCGGGCACGAACCCCACGCTGAGCTCCCGGCCGGCAAGTGCCCCGAGAACCGGCAGGCGGGATTCCTCGTCGACGGCCAGCAGCGCTACGAACAGGGTGCCGTCGATGCTGGTGGCCGGGTCGAGCAGGTCCCCGCCCGGCCGGCTGGGATCGCCGGTGGCCAGGCGGGTGAGGTAGGGCGTGATGTCGTCGACCGAGACACCGAGGGCGGCGCTGGCCCGGGCGAGGTATTCGAACGACTCCTCGTCCTCCGGCAGTTCGCTTGCCGCACGGAGAGCGGCCCGGCCGGTGACCGGCAGCACGACGGTCTCGTCCAGGATCTGGAAGCTGACCGGCCCGACCGGAAGGGACAGGTTCAGTTCGGCCAGCGGTGCGTCCAGTCGCGGTGTGTCGAAACTGACGAGCCCGGTTGCGGCGACGGCCGGACGCAACGGGATCTGCAGCAGGTTGAGGAAAGCGAGCCGGGTCGCGTCCGGGATCTGGTTGAACCGGTAGAGCAGGTTCTCCCCCAGGAACGCGAACAACTCGATCAGGGTGATGCCCGGGTCGGAAGGACTGTGGTCGGTCCACTCCGGGGCGTAGATCGGGATGCGGGCGACCAGTTCGTCCCGCAGTTGCGCGTAGGAGCGGTCGTCGAGGATGGGGGTGCGCAGGGTCATCGGGTCACCTGCAACGCGAAGGGGAGGACGACGGCGTCGGTGCGGCCGGTGGTCTTGTGCTCGTAGCCGATGGTGATGATCACCAGGGAGGGGTCGTCCCCGGTGTCGACCGTGACCGCCCGGACCTCCACCCGTGGCTCCCAGACGTCGATCGCCCGGCTCACCTCGGCCTGGATCAGCGCTCGGGTGGCGACGCTGTTGGGCAGCATCAGGAACTGGGTCAGCCCGCAGCCGAAGGACGGGCGCATCACCCGCTCGCCGGGCTCGGTCTGCAGGATCAGGCGGATCGACTGGCGCACCTTCTCCGCACCGTCGCTGTAGCTGAGGGCGCCGCGGGCGACATCCGGCGCGACCGGATGGTTCCAGCCGGTGCCCAGCCATTCGGACAGCCGCAGGTCGATGGTCATGGGTGCACCACCTGGTCCCGGGTCACGCGCGGACTCTGTGGCACTGTCGTCGGGTAGGCGGGCGTGGCGTTGTTCGCCCGCCCGAAGCCCTGACCGGCCAGCGCGGTCACCATCGCGTCGTTGCTGTAGGTGGCCCCCAGGGTGGTGCCGAGGGTGCCGCTAGGGTCGATCGTGTTGAACCCGTCGACGAGCGCGTCCCGGAGCTTCTGCTGGTCCACCCCCAGGTGCAGGTCGACGTCGATCTCCAGCGAGGCCGCCACCTGAATGCCACCGGGGATCACCGCGAGCTCGGCCGAGACCTGTGCCCCTACCTCCAGGCTGGGCGGGATGCAGAGTTTGAGCTTGAGCATCCACCAGAGCCCGAACAGCAACATGATGATCGGCAGGAAAAGGTTGAGCAGGAACATGGCCACGATCGTGATCAACGGGATCGCGAAGAAGCAGATCTGCTCGGCGGCCCCGCTGACCGAACCGCTGGTCGGCGGCACCGTGTCGGTGCCGAAAACCAGCCCCGAGCCGGGCGGTGTGCTCACCCGCACGCTGGGCAGCGCGACCGAGGCTTCCAGATCGGCGAAATCCGGCATCCGGACGTTGATCGGGCGCTGTGCCAGGCCGGCCGGGTCGTAGAACGATGCCAGCCGGAACGGCTCGGTCGGCTCGCTCCAGATTGGCCCGCTCGGGCAGTCTCCGTCGTCCACAGGCACTGCATAGCAACGGATCTCGTAGAGATCGGTGTCCCCGAACCGGGGCGACCCGTCGGGAGCGAGCTCGGCGCCGCAGGTCGGCACGTAGCCGTAGAAGATGGTGCCCGAGCGGGCGGCCGAGTCGGGGTCGGCCGGGTTCGGGACCAGCGGGAACATCGGGTAGGTCTGCTCGACGATCACCTCCGGCGCATCCGGCATCGGCTGCCAGGTGCCGATCACGCCGTTCGGGCTGCGTACCCACCCCTGGACGGCGGTCTCGAGCTGTGACTGTGCCGACCAGAGCGCGAGCTTGCGCTGCGCCAGCACAACCTCGCGCCGGGCGGCGACCAGAGCCTGCCCCGGATGCGCGACCTGGCGGCGGGCGCGGCTGCCGATCGGCACCAGCCGCCGGGTGCGGTCCCGGGCGACGTCGATAGTGGCCCGTGCCTCAGCCTGCATCGATGTGAGCGCCACCCGCTGGGCCTGCGCCGCGGTGGCGCGGGCCACCGCCAGACGGGAGAGGTGGGAGTTGCCTGCCTTGAGCTGGTCCGGCGCCAGCGGGGTCACCCGGCGGCGGATCACGAACCCGGCCTCGGCAACGGCTCCCGGCCGCACCACCGGAAAACCCGGCCGGTCACAATGCAGTTCGAAGGCCACGAGGTAGAACCGGCTGTGCACGGGCAGGAACAGTTTGCGGGTCTCGGTCTGCACCCGGGTGCGCGTGATCAGTCGGCGGACCTTGCCACCGTTCGGGCCGCCCACGATCGGCGGCAGCGTGTCCAGGGCATCGACCCGGTAGTAGAAGTCCTCCTCGGTGAACGGCTGGGCCGACTGCGCGTCGGCCTGGAAGTCGTCGATGAAGTCCTCGTTGCTGAACTTGTGCAGCGCCGGGCGACCGGCCAGCTTCGCGCGCTGGGGGTCCGGGTGGTCCCGCAGATCCCACCGGTACCAGGGGGCGACGGCCCGCCACGTCGCTGCGGTCACAGGATGTTCCCAGCGCCGGTGGTGTAGAGCGTCGACACCGTGGCATTGGTGATGACGCTCTCACACTTGACCACGCCCGAGCACTTCACCATCGGGCTGTCAATCTTCACGGTCGGCGCCGTGATGCTGAGGCTGGTCAGTGCGGTGATGCTGACCCCGCCGCCCGGAGTGAGCTTGACCGTGGCCTTGCCCTTGGAGGTGATCTCGATGGTGTCGGCAGCGTCGTCGATGACGATCTTGTGGACCGCTTCGCTTGCGGCTCCGGCGACCGAAAGACTCACGGTGGCAGCGCCCTTGGTGTCATCGAAGACGAGTCTGCTACCCGACCGGGTGCGCAGCACCCGCTGGTTGTTGTCGTCGGACGGCGCGACCGGCATCGTCGCCTGGCCGGTCCACATCGCACCGACCAGGTAGGGCCGCTGGATGTCGCCCGCCTCGAACCCAACCACGACGGCGGAATCCTTCTCCGGCAGTGCCTGGAATCCTTGGTCCTTGTCCGCGTAGGGCGACAACACCGTGGCCCAGGCGCGCACCGTCGAGCCAGCCTGCCCCAGCCATGGGAATCGGACCTGGATCCGTTGCAGGTGCAGCGGATCACCGGTGAGCTGGGTGACCACGGCCGGGTACAGCCCGTAGTGACGAGGGCCGCCGTCGGTGCGGCCGTCCGTGATGTCGGCGCTCATGCCGACACCGTCGCACGTTCGGCGCAGAACCGGGTGCGGAAGCCAACGTTCAGGTCGTAAGAGTGGTGCACCGAGGTCGCGTAGTAGGGCGCGCCCTCGAAGATGGGGCCGACCCGTTCCAGCGTGAGCCGCGATCCGACGGTGAGGTCCGGCGTCCCGCTGGTGACGCCGTCCACCCGCACGAACTGGCGTGCCCGGCGCAGGTAGTCGGCCTCGGCCCAGGCGGTCGCCTCTGTGGCGTTCACCGGTGTTCGCCGGGCCCAGGCACCTTTCCTCGGGCCGAGCGCAGGCCGCAGGATGGAGACGCCGGTGCGCCCGCCGGTGATTTCGCGCTGAATCACCCCTGCCTCGGCCTTCGACTCGATCGCGTCGGCGCCGTCGTGGTCCCAGCCGGTGACCGTGATGGTGTCCCGCTGGTGCGCCAGGTCAGCGCGAAGCTGGGCGTCCAGCAGGGTGTTTCCCTGTACCAAGGTGATCTGTGTGGCGGTCCGCTTGGTCCGGCTCTGGAAGTACAGCGTCGTCCCCAGCGCCCAGACCTCGGCGTTCACCAAGGCAGCGCGTTCGCGCAGGAAGGCCAGGTCGCTCTGGTTCCACTGTTGCACCAGCGAATATGTGGGGCCGTCGGCATCCACCGTTGCGGTCAGGCTGTGCTCCGTGGCGATCTCCTTGGCGAGGCCCGCGTCGGTCGTGTTCTCGTAGGTGTGGCTGCGTCGGGTCATCCGCAGTTTCATCAGCACGTCCTCGGCGTAGACGGTCACGTACGGCGTGCCACCCTCGGTGAAGCTGACCTCCAGGGCGGAGATCTGGCCGTCGAAGATCTGGCGCTGCGCCTCGGGTGGGCCGATGGTGACCTTCAGGGTCTGGCCGAAGGTGACGACCTTGCTGTCGAGATAGGACAGCTGCCCGGTGCTGCCGTCCGAGTGCGGCCCGACCGCGTGGAAATGCCCGACGAAGGTGCGCAGCCCGGCCGTGTCCTCGGCGACGTCCATCCGCAGCAGGTCCCGGCCCAGCTCGCCGCGGTGCGTGCCGTCCACGTCGAAGACCGGTGCGGTGCCCGCGTAGGGGTGCGGCTCAGTCATGGAAACCCCAGGCGGCGGTGCGGGCGCGCAACTGGTGGGCCCGGTGTTCTTGGGCGTCGCGCTTCTCCTGCTCTGCCCAGCCGGACGATTCGGCTGCCGCCGCGGCGGTCTCGGCCGGGGCCGGGTTCTCGACCGCGATCTCGCTGTCGAGCTCGCCAATGCTCACAGACATTCGCACCCACTCCTTCGATGCTGAGAACCGGTGGCCGGGCGAGCGGTCGGCGGTGCCGGCTGGCGGGCGCCGATCACTACCCATGGGCTGCCGGCGATCCGGATCTCCTCGGGAGTGATCCGGTCTCGCAGTGGCAGCCCCGAGCCGTACGTGCTGGCCCGCCGGTCGGCCGCGGGAGGGGCGGGCTGCGCCGCGGCGGGCGTCGTCGGCTGGGTCCGGGCACCGGCGGTGTCCCGCAGCCGAGGCCGCTGGGCTCCGCTCGCCGGCCCGGCCGGACGGGTGGGCAGGGCGAACTTCTGCCGGTTCGCGTCGGCGGCCAGGCCAGCCGTGGTGGCGGCCGCCGACTGCACCGCTGCGGTCAGCCCACCCGCCGCCGACAGCGCGAAACCTGCTGGCTCCGGTCCACTTCCGGCTCCGGGTCGACCGGCGTCACCGTTCGCGCCCGCCAGGTCGCCACCCGCCGAGGCCTCCAACCCGAGCGAGGCCTCCAACCCGCCGCCGAGCGAGAGCTCGCCGCCGCCGATCGCGAACCCGCCAAACGGCAGGTCCAGGTTGAAGCCGATCGGTTCTCCCGGCAGCAGATTCAGCACGTCGGACACGCCGTCCGCGATCGAACGCCACGCCTCGGGAAGTAGCCCTTGCCGGGAGAGGAAGTCGGCGGCACTCTCGCCGTCCATCGCCTCGGCGACCCGGTCGGCTGGACCGGACCCGCCGCCGGACGTCCCCGGCCCCGCCGGTGCGGGCGTGCCGGACGGTGGCGCGCCGGTGGACGGGTTGGCTCCCGATCCCTTCTCCAACGCCTCGAACTTCGGGTCCTGCTCCTTGATCGAGACGCTGACCTTGGCCCGCAACGGCACACCCTCGGCCGAGAACAGGTCGAGATCCTCGTTGGCGCTGCCCATCACGCCGATCAGCACGAACTTGCCCCAGCTGAACCGCACCCGCGGCGGTGCCTGTTTCGAACCCTTGCCGCCGGGCAGGATGAACCGGGTGACATCGGCGGTCAGGCTGCGGACGTCTACCGCCTCGCCGTTCTGGTCCTGGTCGGCGGTGTCGAACTCGAGTTCCAGGGTGAGGGTGGTCGAACTGGTCCCGTTGTACTGCTGCACCTGCCGTCCACGAGACTTCCCTGCGTCAATGCTGTTGCTGCGGTTGAGCTTCAGCGTCGCCGGGTTGAACTGGACGGCGACCTCCTTGCTGGCCTTGCCCGAGCCGTCGACCTCGGCCAGCTTGGCTTTCTGCAACGCGGTCACTGCGTTCCCTCCAGGAAAAGGCCCTCGTGGGCGATGTGCAGTTCTTCGAGGGCGACCTCACCGGACTTGGCGTTCAGCGTCGGCCCGACGATCCGGGCAGGCAGGCCGCGGCGGAAGCTCCAGGTGGCCACCACGTTGCGGGCGCCGTCGAGGACGTCGACAGTGCCGTCGTAGCGCCGCACCGGGCGGACGCCGGCCACGACGTCCTGCAGCCACTGCCACAGGTCGGTGTCCGCGCCCGAGCCGGGGCTGAACATGCCGCGCTTGAGCACCAGCTTCTGCGAGTACTTGCCCCGGCCGATGCGCTGCACGACCCGGTCGTTGCTGCCACCCTCATAGAACTCCTTGAGGTCCACCTCGACCTGCAACCCGGTTACTTCGGCGAAGGCTCCGTCGGTGAACGTGCCAGCGCCACCGACCTCAGTGAGCGTGACCGCGAAGTTGAAGGTCTGCAGCAGCACGGGCTCAGCCATGGCTGCCCTCCAGCTGGACCAGGACTTCGGATTCGACGCTCAGTTGCAGCACCAGGTATTCGAGCGGCTGGCTGGGCGCGACACCGATCTCGGCGATCAGCCGGCCGTGATCCAGGTCGTTCTGCGTCATCGTGTCGCGGCCGCAGCGCACGAAGTAGGACTGCCCGGGTGTGGCGCCGGCAAGGGCACCCGCCCGGTGCACGCTTTCGAGGTAGGTGCCCACGGCCCGGCGCACCGCCCGCCAGGTGTTCTCGCCGTTGGGTTCGAACACCAGCCACGCCAGCTGCTGCTGCAGCGCGAGCCGGATGGTGGTGAGCAGCCGGACCACGCTCAGCTGCCGCAGCTCCAGGTCACGGCTGAGAGTGCGGGCCGCGGTCAGGCGGATCCCGTCCCGCTCGGCCCGGAAGACGTTGATGCCGACGGGGTGCAGGCGACCGGCGGCATCCGGGCTCACCGCCTCGCCCAGCCGGACCGCCCCAGCTGCCAGCACGTTCGCCGGCCCGACGTGAACGCCGTCGCGCAGCTCACGCGCCGCGATGATGCCGGCGGCGAAGGCCGACGGGTTGACCGAGATCAGTCCCTCCCGGTCGTCGTCGGGCCGAGAGACGTCTAGCCAAGGGTGGTAACAGGCGGCGAAGGCGCTGTCCGAACCGAGCATCCCGAGCGATCCACGCCAGGCAAGGGTGCGTTGCAGACCCAGCCCGGGCGGCACGTCGAGCAGGACGACGAGGTCGCCCCGCTGCTCGGCGAAGGCGATCAGACCGGTCTGGGCTGCCGTGATGGCCGCCAGATCGACCGGCATCGCCGGGTCGAGCCGCAGCCCGGCGAGTTCGGGTACCACCGGCACGGGTGGTGGTGGCAGCACTGCGTCCACGCAGACGGCGAAGGAAGGGCCGGCCAGGCTGGGCGGGTCTGCGGGCGCCTCGACCGGCACGATCGAGGACGGCGCGTACACGTCCGGCGCGACCAGCAGCCCGACCTCCTCCACCTCCGCCAGACACTGGATGCCCGAACCGGGCAACTCGTCACCGGGCAGCCAAGACGGGTCGAAGAAGTCGGCCGGGATGATCTGAGCGGAACGGTCGGTACCGCCGCGCAGCTGAGGTGCCGTGCCGTTGTCCCCGAGCAGGGTCAGGGGTGGTAACCCCGGGTCGAGCAGTGCGATCGTGGCAGAGGCCCATTCGATCGCGGGCCACAGCAAGGTGCTCTCGGTGATCAGCACCCGGGCCAGCCAGCGCGGATGGTCGGCCCGCAGGCCTAGGTCGAGCAGTTGCTCGCGGCGGCGCAGCAGTGGGTCGTCGTCCACCACGCTGAGGTCCGCGGTGACCGCCTCGACCGTCACCGGGGCCGTCGTCAGGGCCATGTCGAACGTCACCACCCGGTCGGCGCCACTGCGGTCCGGGCGAGGCACCCGCCGGCTGTCGTCGACGAATCTGAGCGCCTGCGCTCCGCCGGGCAGGGTGAGCCGTAGCAGCGTGCCGACCGGCAGCCACTCGTCCACCGGAACGGTCAGCGTTCGTGGTGTCGCCACGGCTACTGGCACCGGGCGGAACCGCCAGGACAGGTTGCCCCGCAACCGGTTCCCCCAGCTGCCCTCGTTGCGGGCCACGACCGTGACCGGCTTCCCGGCCGTGGTGAGCAGCGGCGCGGCGAGCGCCACCGCGGACGCGGGTCGGCCCAGCCAGCCGGTCGCGCACCCGGCGAGGTCCTGAGTGGGATCGGCGTAATCGTGCACGATCCGGACCACGTAGGCCCGCCGCCCGCCCTGGGCGAAGAAGGCCGAGACGGCGTAGGGCAGCCGCCCGGCCCCCTCGAACCCGCCGAAGCTGCTCCGGTAGTCCTGCCAGGCGTCCACCGGCACGGCCACGCTGCGCTGCCGGGGGGCGGCGCCAAGGTAGGCCACTAGATCGTCGTCCGCGGCCGGCGGCATCACCGGCAGCCGAGCCGGCCCGCGCGGCGCCACCCCGACGAACGCCGCGACGTCCCGGTGCACGCCGTGCAGCAGCATCGAGGTGACCGTCGTCGCGAAGCGGATCCCTGGAGATCCCAGGGCGGTGACTGACATGATTCTCCCCAGCTGGCGAGTCGCGCGGGATGATGAAATGAGCCGATTATCAGGTGTATTCGATGCCCTCGTGGACCAGAACGAGCTCCTCCATCGCGACGTCGCCGCCCCCCTTGCCGCCCAGAGTCGGGCCGGTCCACTTCTTCGGCTGGGCGCGGCGCAGGGTCCAGGTGGCCACCGTCTCGCGGGCCTCGTCGAGCAGGCTGACCGTGACCGTGCGGGCGTCGGCAGTGCCGTCGCGCACGGTGTTCAGCCATGCCTTGAGGTCGTCCGAGCCGATCAGGCCGCGCTTGAAGGTGACGTCGTCGTTGGTGTGCGTGCCGGGGATCTTCCGTACCGTGCTGACCTTCTCGTTCCCGTTGCGGTACTCGGCGTACTTAACCTCCATGCCGAGACCGCTGACGTCGGAGAAGCCCCCCACGGTGCTGCCGAGGTCGCCCGTCCCCTGGTCGCCGCCCATGGAGACGATGAAATTGAAGTTCGAGTAGGGGTTATCGCGCATTTCAGGCACCGTCGTGCCTCCTTTTCACGAGTGGGTGAGCGGTTCAGGGGCGGGCGTCGCCAGTCCACTGTCCGATCCGGAACACCACGAACTCGGCCGGCTTGGTGGGAGCGACCCCGATCAGGCAGATCAGCCGGCCGTTGTCGAGGTCGTTCTGGGTCATCGTGGTGCGGTCGCAGCGCACGAAGAACGCCTCGGAGGGCTTGGCGCCCAGCAGGGCCCCGGCCTGCCACTGGACGAACAGGAAGTCCTCCACCGTGCGCCGGATGTTTCCCCACAGGCGAGCGTTGTTCGGCTCGAAGACGGCCCACTGCATCGCCTTGTCGATCGAGTGCTCGAGGAAGATGAAGAAGCGGCGCACGTTGACATACATCCATTCCGGGTCAGACGTGACGGTCCGCGCACCCCAGACCCGGTTGCCTCGGCCCTCGAAGAACCGCAGCGCGTTGATGCCCTCGGGGTTGAGCACGTCTTGCCGAGCCTTGTTGATGTTGGCCTCGAACCGGGTCAGCCCGCGGACGATCTCGTTCGCCGGCGCCTTGTAGACCCCCCGCGCGATGTCGCTGCGGGCGTAGATGCCGGTGACGAAACCCGACGGCGGGAGCAGGATTCGTCGCGGCGGCGCACCCTGAGAGGGGCGCTCCAACGGGTCCAACACCTCCACCCACGGGTGGTACAGCGCGGCATAGGTCGAGTCGAACTGACCCCGGAAGTTTCGGATCTCGGTCAGCGACGAGCCCTGTGGTGCGTCAACCACGGCAATCCGGTAGCGCGCCCGCTCAGCATGGCCGATTACCGCACCGGCCGCGGCCAGCGCGCGCACGTTGTCGTCGTCGAGATAGGTTCCGCCGTCTGGCAGGGCGACGATCGCGATGTCGTCGATCTCCCCCAGTGCTTCCAGGCCGGTGGCTTTCACGGTCGCGACGTCCGGGTCCGCCTCGTGCCCGAGCAGGCCCTCCGGGGAGTCCGGCGGGGGCATCAGGCCGTCGTTGCCGCCGTCCAGTCGGATGCTCGCCGGGATCGGGGCTCCCGACAGCGGCGTCTCCAGTGCGAGCATCAACCCGATCGCTCGCTCCAACGTGGCCGGGACGGCCACCTCATCCGGCGCAGCCGTGTCCAGGTAGACGATGGCATTCTCGTCTTCGGGATCGTCAGCCTGCAGAATCTTGCCGATCCAGCGCCGCTGGCCCGGATGTGCGGCCAGGTCGGTGTAGACGTCGAAGCGGTCGCCGTCGGGATCGACGGTGACCTGGAGCACGACCTCCTTGATCACGGCGGCCGCATCCGGCACCACGGTCCCGCCACCGGCCTGCCGGAAGGTCTGCTGTCCGGCCACGTCGGTGTCGACCACAGCCAGTGACCCGGCCACCAGGTCGGAGCCGTCGGCCGGTGGGGTGGACCCGCCTGCGGTGATCTCGACCACGGCGCCGCGGGCCAGCGAGCGCGCCTGCACGATCCCGCCGAAGCGGGCGTCCGTCACCGCGACGTTCCGCTTCCGCACCGCGCGCACGGTGATCAGCACGTTGCCGTAGGCCCCAGGCCAGCGGGCTCGCCAGACCGCGCTGTCGGCGGGAAGGTTCAGTACCGCCGATGCGATCCCACTGTCCGCCCCAGCGGTGAACACGCGCGAGACGTACAGCCGGGTGCCGCCGTTGAGGAAGAACGCGCGAGCGGCGTGGGCCAGGTAGTTCTCGCTGATCGGGATGCCGTCACCCCGGTCGACAGCCAGCGGCTCCAGCCCGCCGTACACGCGCTCGAACTCGGTGAAGCTGGTGATCAGCCGTGGTTCGGTCGAGCGCGGGCCGCGTCGGGCGCCGTCGACGTACTGCACGGGACCGGAGCGGGTCAGGCCCGCGTACCCGGTCGTGCTGGTGGCCACCCCCTCGATCGACTTCGCGCGGAAGCTGACCTCTTCGATGTAGACGCCGGGGGCGAGGTACTCGGGCATGCGTGCTCCTTCAGGGCAGGTCGAGGTCGACGACGTGCTGCCGACCCTGCGCCAGCGGAATCGAGGCGAACGTGTGGGTGGCGAAACCAGCCGGGAAGGTGCGGCCGTCGGCCACCGTCCCGGCCGGGTCGACGGGCACCGGGAGGGTGCGGACCGGCTCCTCCGGCAGGTCCCAGAGCGGATCGACCACCACCCGCAGCGGGTCGTCGACCGGTGGCACCGGGGCCGGGTCCTGGTAGCCGGCGGTGAGTGTGAGCGGCATCGGGTCTGCGGCGAAACCGATCTGGTGCAGCGGATTCCCGATCGCCAGTAGGTACTCGCCGCGGTCGTCGGCGTGCGCCCAGCCCGCCACTTCCCCGGTGCTGGCGAGGGTGGCCCGGACTCGCGCCCAGCGAACGGATCTCCCGCCGCGAGTGATCCGGCCACGCACGTGCAGCCCGCCCACCTCGGCGGCCGATCCGGGGTACAGGCTGGGCACGAAGATCCGGGCGGTCGGACCGATATCGGGGATGGCCGGATCGGTCTCGGCCGTCACCACGGCGTCCTCGTCGCTGATCGTGACCGCGAACCGGCGCGGCACGTACCGCCGCCGCGGATCACTGATCCGGATCCGCTGGCTGGTCCGGACCGTGTCGTCCAGGAGGCGCGCGAACCGGCCGGACCCATGACGCTCGAACGATGGCAGGACGTCGTCGAGTCGATCGCCGGGCGCCCACCGGCGCCAGCTGCCCAGTGGCTCAGGATGCTCCTCCACCGTGACCCGCAGGGGCGACAGGGCCCGGCCACCGCGAGCCACGTCGCGTGGCTCGACGCCGAGGGCCAGCCGCACGATCCGCTCCGAGTACGGCGGGGGTGCGTAGAGGTTCATGGGCGCACCGCCGTGGGAACCAGGCCGCGGACCGAGGTCAGCACCGGCGGGTACCCGCCGCCGTCCGGCTCGGCCTCGATCCGAACCACCCGCGCCACGTAGGACAGCGATGGGCGAAAGTCCCCCGGCAGGGTGTCGAAGGTGCGCAGCACGTCCTCAGTGGTCATGTCCTCGGCGGCCAGTTGCACGGACTCCCCCAGCGACCAGCGACCGATCGGATGCAGCGCGGTCCCGGTCAGGGTGGGCGACTGCTCCAGGGTCAGCATCACGTGCCCCAGCAGACCCAACTCGGCCTCGGCATCGCTCTCGAAGGCTGTGATCAGGAAGTGCACGTCCAGCGGCAGTCGCACGGCGCCGCCCTCGTGCGCGCTCACCGCCGCCCAGCCCGGTCGCGTCGCCGGGTCGACCGCGATGTGGTAGCAGAAGATCGACACAGTGCCGTCGTCGATCGAGCCCTCAGCCGCCGGTGTGCTGCGGTCGAAGTTCTCGGTCTTCACCAGGCGGGCCTTGGGCTTTCGGTTGAACAGGTTCGGATCGGCCGCGAACGTCGCGTCGAAGCCGCGGTTCAGCAGGTTCTCGATGCTGAGCCCGATGGCGGCGATCGCGGTGAATGCGCCCATGGTGGCTACCGAATCAGGTCAGACGTCACCGCCGCGTCACTGCGCTGTCGCCTGCACCAGCTCCGGTGCTCCGGCTGGCACCGGTGACGTCACGGTGACGGCTGGCGCCGACCCTGGTCTACGTGGATCGGATCAACCACTGGTTCGACGGGCTACCGGGTCCCGTCGTCTGGATCACCGGCCGGGAACGGCCTACTTTCCGGGTGGCGGGTGAAATCGGTCTGCTGGCAGCCATGTTCACTTTCCTGGCCGGCCTGCTGGCGCGCGGTCTCGCACCGATGATCGGGGCTGGTGTGATCGCAGTGAGCGTGACCGGCTTCTGCGCGCAGGCGCTGCTACGCCGGCTGATCACCGGCCGGGAGTCGCTGGTGCTGCTGGAACACGTCTGGGTGACCATGGTCGTGGCCGCAGGCTACCTCACGGCTCTGGGCGAGCCGGTGAGCGCCTGGCTCGATGTCCTCGCCGTGGGGCTGGTCGTGTTCTTGGCCGCCGGTCGGGTCGGGTGCCTGCTGAGCGGCTGCTGCCACGGCTACCCGTCGACCATCGGCCCGCGCGCGCAAGCGAGACCCGGCGACGGTACGTGGCCGGCGATCCGGCTGTTCCCGGTGCAACTCGTCGAGGCAGCAGGTCTTGGCTTGTTCGCCGTGGCCGGTTTCGCCGGCCTGTTCGTGCTGCGCGCGGGAGGCACGGCGATCGGATTGGGGCTGGCGTACGCCCTCCTGCGCTCGGGCACTGAACTGCTGCGGGGTGACCGGCCGGAGTCCCGGTTGCCCGTCTCGGGCGCCCGCTGGATGGCCCTGGTGCAACTGGTGGGCCTGCTGGTGGTGGCTGAGCAGTGGTCCGACAACCGCGTCGACCCGCTCCAGGCAGCCGCTCCTGTGGTCGTTCTCGCCGTTGTGGTGGTGGTCTCCGTGGGTGGGCGCCGGCCGCCGGCCCTGACCTTGGAGCTGGTTCACCGGCTGCGGGCTGCCGCGGAAGATGCGTTGCCGACGCCGCGTACGGTGCCGATCGCGCGCCGGGTGACCGCGACGATCGCCCGATCCCCCGCCGGCCTGGAGCTCGCCGTGGACGGGTTGCCGCCCGCCGGCGTCACTCGGCTGACGGACCTCGCCTTCGGCTCGGTGACCCGCACGGATCACGCCATCAGTCGGGACGACGACGCGCCGCGGCGCCCGCCGCAAGGAGGCCTGTCGCTCAATGGTTCCCGGATCAGCTATTTCACTGCTCGGTAGCCGCCAACGGCGTGCGATGACGACGCGGTGACGGCCATCAGATGGGATCAGGTCATGGCGAGCCCCGATGAACCCGATGCGGATCCAGCCCCACCTTCGCTCGGGATGATCGTGTTACGAGTTTGGCGGACCCCGGACCGGACGACGGTGCACGGCCGTCTCGTCTCCCCTCAGCTCCCTGCCCCCACGACCGGCAGTGGTGACGAGCAACTGCTCGGGTTGGTGGCGCGGGCACTGCGCGCTTTCCGCCAGTCCAGCGGTTAGCATCCGATTTTAAGGCCGTTGCCGCCGGCGCTTTATGAACGTCAATGAGAACCACCCGCAGGTAACTTCCCATTCGATGATCAGCCGCCGGCTGATTACCGCGCGGTGATCTGTCGCCGGGGTTTGTCGGCACGAAATGGCATCATTGTGTGGATTATCCAGCATTGTGGGAGATCTGCAGTGGCCGGCACGGCAATGCCCACAGGCTCCGGAGCTGCAATCGCATTGACATGATCGATCGCCGGTCGGATGGCCCCGGTTCGAAGGTATCTACGGCCGCCGACGTCGCTCTGGATAAGCAAGCCGAGCCCGCTCAAATCGGAAGAGGAGGCGACGGCATGGCACCTGCCCTACCGCGGCAAACGGCTCGGCACCGATCTGACGCCCCCCATACCGAGGTGCGCCTGCTGGGCGGCTTCGAAATCAGGCACGATACAGAGGTTGTGGCCCTCAAACCGGGAACGGAACGCCTGATCGCCTTCTTGGCCCTGCTCGAGCGAGCGGTCGAGCGACGTTACGTCGCATTCCGGCTCTGGCCGGACAAGGGCGAAGACCGTGCGATGGCCAACCTTCGCTCGGCCTTGTGGCGGCTGCGGCCGCTGCCGGTCATCCTGGTCGAGGCCACCAGCACGCACCTCAAGCTCTGCCGCAATGTCTGGGTGGACGCACGGCATGGTTTCGTCGAGGGGCCGGTGAGTATCCTCGACGATCTCGGGCTCACCGGCGAACTGCTGCCGGACTGGTACGACGACTGGCTTGTCGTCGAGCGGGAACGGTTGCGGCAGCAGCTCTTGCATACGCTGGAGACGGCCTGCGAATGCGCCCTCCGCGCCGAGAGCTACGGTGACGCGATCGACTTGGGGCTGCGCGCGGTCGCCCTCGAACCGCTCCGCGAGAGCGCCCACCGCCTGGTGATCCGAGCCCACCTCGGCGAGCGCAACGCCCACGAGGCCCAGCGCCAGTACCGCCAGCTCGCCGATCTGCTCCGAGCTGAACTCGGCCTCGCCCCCTCCCCCGCGCTCCAAGCCCTGGTCACCGGTCCCAGCTGAGCCCTCCGACGACGAGTACCGCGCCTTCGAGAAACTGATCAGTATTGAGGGAATCAGCACGGACCGTAAACCGGTCGCTATCAGTGGTCGCCTGACTCGGAACGGTGCGCGGTGGATCCAACGCGCGACTAGTCGCCAGCACGCTCGGAGCTGGCCTTCAACCGGGCCAGGCCCTTTTCGAAGTCGGGGCCGAGGAATTTCTCCATCGAGACGAAAAGTCCCATGACTCTAGTCATCAAGGTCTTCTTGCCGGTCATCCTCCAGGTCACGACAGATCCCCCGCCTTCCGGCTCGATCCGGAACACGGTTTCATTGCGTGCCTTGAACGGCTTTTCGAAGAAAATCTCGATCGCGACCTTCGCGGGCTTGATCGCCTCGGTGATCTCCATCCGCCCTCGACCCGCCTTGCGGTTGCCGGACCAGGTGTAGACAGCACCGGCGCCGGAGTCCGGGCCGGAGTAGGTGCGCCGCAGATCCGGGTCGATGTCCTCCCACGGCGACCAGTTCCGCCAGCCGTGGAAGTCGGCGATCTGTTCATAAATCCGGTCTGGTCCGGCCGCGATCAGCGTTGAGCGCTGCACGGTGTAAGTGTCATCTGCCATGGCCGGAGCATATTCCTCACCGCCGGCGGGCAGGCGACAACCTCCAAACGGGCGTCCGCGACACGCCGATAGCGTTCCCGTTTCCGTGGACTCGCCACTCGCGGACCATTGACCCCGGATTGTCCAGGCAGGGCGCCTCAGCAGTCATTCTTGAAGGAGCGGAGGCGGTCATTCCCTGGCGCATTAGCGAATCGAACCGCTGGTGCGTTG
>JANNPJ010000450.1:0-3721 GCA_031400005.1 Kineosporiaceae bacterium
GTTGGCGTTCCACCTGTACAACACCCCTGAGGACGCCGACCGGGCGGCGGAAGCAGTGGCCGGCCACGTCCGGGCCTGACTGCTGGTGGGCCCGACATTTGTGCGGCGTGTCGAACCCATTTCTGAAGCTCACGACGATCCGGGCAGTCCTGGGCCGGTGTCCACCACAGCGGAACGGTTCAGGGGGTCAGCGGTGCCGGTCCGGGAAGTCGCCAGTGCCGGAGAAGATCTCCGCGACGTCACGGAGTTTGAGGTTGGCTTCGGAGCTGGCCTTAATCAGGACCTGGAATGCCTGATCGGCGGTGAGCTTGAAGCGTTCCATCAGGATGCCTTTGGCCTGCCCGATGACGTCTCTACTGTCGATCGCGATCCGCAACTGATGCTCGCGTCGGGCGGCGGCCATCGCGATCGCGGCGTGAGAGGCGAACAGCAACCCGATCTGCTCGGACTCGTCGCTGAAGGCCCGCGCCTGACGGGAGTACACGTTCAGGGCAGCCATGTCGTCGTTGTGGACGTACAGCTGTAGCGCCAGTTCGCTGCCGGCGCCCAGGTCGCGGGCACGAGCGGCGAACGCCGGCCACCGCTGCTCGGTGGCGAAGTCCTCGATCCGCACGGTGCGGTGCTGATAGGCCGAATGCAAGCACGGACCTTCCGCCACCTCGTACTGGGCGGTGTCCAGGTCGACGACGAAGCGGTCACTGGCGTAACGAACATCCAGTTGCTGGCCATGCTTGTGGACAAACGTGATCCCGGCGGAGTCGGCACCGGGGATCGCGTCCACGGCCGCGGCGACCAGCGCATGAAGTGTGGCGTCCTCCCCCTGCTCGGTATCCAGCTGCCGGGCGATACTGGCCATCAAATGAGCTACGTCCTGCGCCGGAACACCAGCGCTGGAGTATCCAAACGAGGGTTGCCCTCGTTCCTGTTCGTGTCCGAGGTGGTGCTCAGATCTGGGCGGTGACATTTGTGTCGTCCTCCTCAGGTTTGCGTTTCGCAGCCCCCACGGCCCGCACCGTTCAGGATCTACGCGGGTTCACAGCGCGAATCGTGACAGGTACAGGATGACATGTGCTGCGCGGTTCCGGCCTGTGAGTGCCCGCAGTTGGGTGCGGGATCACCACTGTGCCCTCGAAAAGCCGTGAGGTACTGATCATGCGTACGGGCCGGCGCGAGGATCCCCTTGCGGCAATGAGTCAACGTGCGCGGCGGACAGAGTTGAGAGGGCTCGTGCGGGCTCAGGTGTCGCGGCGCTGGAGCAGGAACGACCCGGCGAGGAGTGCGCAGGCCGCCCAGGCGGCCAGTACCCCGAGGCCGGCCCATGGGCCGAGGGGAGCCGTGCTCGGGAGGGCGGTGGTCTGGATGGTGAGTCCGGCGCTCATCGGCGCGGTCTGGTGGAGGAGCCGTTGCCAATCTGGGGCTAGGGACAGGGCGAGGATCGGGGGAAGGTAGAGCAGGCCGAGCGCGGTTCCGATAGCCGCGGCCGAATCCCGAACAAGGGCAGCGATTCCGAGGCTCAGTAGCGCGATGAGGACGAGGTAGAGCACGGAACCGGCGTAGGCGCGCAGGGTTGGTCCGTTGGCCAGAGACGGCGGCGGGTAGCCGTGGGCCGAAGTAAACCCATTGGCAGGCAGCAAAACTCGGGCGACAAGAAAGGTGGCGAGGAGTGCGATGCCACCGGCGACGGCCATCGTCAGGGTGAGGATGATCGCCTTGGTGGTGAGGACGACGGCGCGGTGGGGGACGGCGATCAAGGTGGTGCTGATCAGGCCGGTGCTGTATTCGCTGCTGAAGGCGAGGACGGCCAGGATCGCCACCGGGGCTTGGCTGAGGTAGATGCCAGTCAGGCTGAGTCGCGTGGCGTCCAGGTCGCAGCCGCGATGTGGGCAGGTGATCGCCGCCATCACCGCGGCACCGAGCGCCACGGTGAGCGCGACGCTGGCCAGTAGCAGCCAAGCGGGTCCGGCTGTGGTGCGCAGTTTCGTCCACTCGGCGTGCAGGGCGGGTTTCACGAGCAGGGCGGGTTTCATGCGTCCCTGCGGCGCAACAGGATTGCGGCCACGATCAGGGCGACCGCGGTGTACCCGCCGAGCACGGCGAGGCCGGTCCACGGTCCGAGCGGGTAGTAGCCGTTGGCGGGCGTGTAGACGCTGTCGACCTGCGGGAAGGAAGTGATCGTCTGTTGGATGGCGAAGGCCGCGCCGGGTGTGACGAGAGTCAGCCACCGTTGGGCGGAGGCCGGCAGAATCGGGGTGAGGACCAGCAGGTGCGGCAGGATGAGCACCACGACGACCGTGGTCACGGCAGGTGCGCTGCGCCGCATCACTGTGCCGACACCGAGCGCGAACACCGCGGTCAGGGCCAACAGCGCGGCGGTGCCAACCCCGATGCGCACGGCGGTGGCTGTGGTGACGGGAAACAGGTAAATGCCGTGGGCACGGGCGATCCGCTCACCGATCGGTAGCGCGAGCGCGGTGGCTGCCAAGACACCGAGGAAGGTGACGCCACCGAGCACGATCGCCTTGGCGGCGAGTACCCGGGCTCGGTGTGGGCTGGCGGTCAGGGTGGTGCCGATCAATCCGTACCGGTACTCGGTGGTGATGAACAGCGCACCCACCACGCACCCCACAATCAGGGCGACGAACGTACCGAACAGCAGGTCAGCGATGACGCCGCTGCCGGGGAGTTCGCCGCGCGTCGCCGGTGCGATGTCACCGGCTCCGGTCACGGTGAAGCCGCGCCCGGATGGGGCGAACCCGCCGGACATTGGCTGCTGGTCAGGGCCGGCGGCAGGACCGGTCGCAGAGGCGGTCGTCGGGCCGATCGCAGAACTGGTCGCTGGGCCGGTCGCAGAGCTGGTCGCAGGACCAGCTTGCAGTGGGTAGCCGCCGAAGGTGGCGGTGCCGGCGCCGATCTGTTCGCCGTCCCACATTCCTTGTGGCCATTGTCCTTTCAGATCAGGCTGGCCGAAGACGGCGGTGGCGGCGGCGGGCTGGCTGCCCCGGCCCTGGACGTAGGACGGGCAGGCGACGAACATTCCAGCCTGCACGGTGGCGCGCAGCCCGGCCAGGCGGGCGGTGCCTAGCCGGCTCCAATGGGTGCCGTCAACGGACGATTCCCCGATGATCGTGTCGCCGGAGCGGGTCAGGCGCAGCCAGCGTGGGTCGGCCGCCAAGATCTGACCGGGTGGGCCGGCGCGGTCGTGGAGGAAGTTGTGCTGCATCCGGACCCCGTGCCCGCCGGTGACCATGACCGCCGCGTAACTGGTTCCTGGTCCGGTGCTGGCCTTGATGATCAACCCGGCTTTCGCCCAGGGGACGACGGCGGCGTTGTGACCGCCCTGATCTCCATGGATCACGGCGGTCAGGGACGTCATGGCGACGGTGATGCGGCCGTCGCCGACCAGCGGTTGATGCAGGAAGTAGAAGCTGTCGCTGACCGGTTCACCGTTCGGCCCGACCGGCACCGGCCGGGAAATGTCGCCGGTGGCGCTGGCACCGATGAACGCGGCGAACATCACGATCATCGTGGCTGCGACGGCGGTTCCGAGCAGCCAGCCACGCACCGACCTGAACTTGGTCCACTCCGCCTGCAGCAGGCGCCAAAACGGGTATCCACTATCGTGTTTCCTCGAATCAACCGGGTTTACTGCGCTCTCCGGATTCGGTGCACTCTCCGGGTTCGTTGCGCTGCCTGGGTGCGCTGCGTCGCCCGGGTTCATCGC
>JANNPJ010000484.1:0-12628 GCA_031400005.1 Kineosporiaceae bacterium
CGGCTGCGCGCCGCGAACGCCGTCACCGGAGCGCTGAACCTGGTGAAGGTCACGGTGCACGCCGATCGCCTGGCGGTAGCCGTCGACCTGGTCGTTGGCGAGGGCATGGACCTGCGCCCGCTGCTGAAGGCCACCCTGGAGGCGGTGCTCGGTTCCGTCCGAACCTGGCATGAGACGGTCACCCAGTTGCTGGAAGGCCAGGACGATACCGAGTGAGCACGTACTGCCTAGGGCCGGTCCTGGTGACTGCGCGAGCGAAGGGGAGCACCGCGTGAGCGAGTCTGTCCGGTTAAACGTAGAAGCTGGGATCGGGACCATCCGCCTGGACCGGCCACCGATGAACGCCCTGGATATCGAGATCCAGGAAGGTATCCGGGCCGCGGCTGAGGAAGCCGCGGACCGGCGCGACATCGCCGCCGTGATCGTCTACGGCGGTGAGAAGGTGTTCGCCGCCGGTGCCGATATCAAGCAGATGCAGACGATGTCGTACACCGACATGGTCGACCGCTCGGCGGCCCTGCAGTCCGCCCTGACCGCCGTTGCCAGGATTCCGAAGCCGACGGTCGCCGCGATCACCGGGTATGCCCTTGGTGGTGGCTGCGAACTGGCGCTGTGCTGCGACTTCCGGGTTGTCGGTGACAACGCGAAGCTGGGCCAACCGGAGATCCTGCTCGGCGTCATCCCCGGCGCGGGTGGTACGCAGCGGCTGGCGCGGCTGATCGGCCCGGCCCGGGCCAAGGACCTGATCTACACCGGCCGGTTCGTCGGCAGCGCCGAGGCGCTCGCGATCGGTCTGGTCGACGAGGTCGTCCCGGCCGATGAGGTGCTTGCCGCGGCCCAGCGCCGGGTCGAGCGTTATGTCGGTGGCCCGGCCTACGCTTTGCGTGCGGCCAAAGAGGCCATCGACCGCGGGCTGGAGACGGACCTGACCACGGGCCTGGAGATCGAGCGGATGCTGTTCGCCGGTCTCTTTGCCACCCGTGACCGGGAGATCGGAATGTCGTCGTTCGTGGATAAGGGGCCAGGTAAGGCCCGGTTCGAGGGGCGTTGATGAGCGAGAGCGAGCAGGCGGAACCGGGCGCGAAGAAGGCGCCGGCGAAGAAGGCAGCAGCGAAGAAGACTGCTCGCCGGGCCGGTGCCCCGGCCGGACCGCCGCCGTTCGCCGACGAGGCGAACCCGGCGATCCCGGCAGTTCCGGCGAAGAAGGCCGCCGGTGCGGCTGCACCGAAGAAGGCTGCCGCGACGACCGGCAAAGCTGCTGCGAAGAAGACCACTCCCCGAGCTCCGGCCCGGCGGCGGGCGGTCTCTCCGGTCACGGCGGCCGGGGCCGACCCGGCGGAGTCGGTCGAAATCCGATCGGCCGCGCCGGAGACGAAGCCGATCCAGATGCCCGGGTTGGCGCGCAAATCAGCGGCTCGCAAACCAGCGGCGGCGGCCAAACCAGCGGAGCCTGCCAAGCCAGCGGAGCCTGTGATGGTCGCCGAGTCGGCCGTGGTCGCCGAGTCGGTGGCGGTGATCCCGGAGCCAGCGGTGGTCGTCGAGCCAGCGGTGGACGTCGAGCCAGCGGTGGTCGCCGAGCCAGCGGTGGTCGCCGAGCCAGCGGTGGTTGAGTCGGTGGTGGACGTCGAACGGGTGGCGGACGTCGAGCCAGTGGTGGTGGTTGAACCGGTGGTGGATGTTCAACCGGTCGCAGTGATGCCGGAACCGGTGGTGGACGTCGAGCCGGCCGTGGTCGCCGAGCCGGTGGCCGAGGCCGACGTGGTTGCGGCCACTGCGAGGGTGGCTGAGCCGGTGGTGGTTGCAGCGGCGTCCGCGGCGGACGTGCAGCGGGCCTGGAAGGACAACGCGCTCGCCCAGGTGCTGTATCACGACTGGGAAGCCGGCACCTATGACGAGAAGTGGTCGATCTCGTTCGATGACCGGTGCATCACCTATGCCCGGGATCGGTTCAGCTCGCTCGTCGGCTCCGAGGTGCTGCGGACCGAGCAGTGGCCCTACCGTCGCAGCCTGGAGATCGGCGCTGGGACCGGCTTCTTCTCGCTGAACCTGAAGCAGGCCGGGGTCATCGACGAGGTGCACGTCAGCGATGTCTCGGCCGGGATGGTGGAGAGTGCCCAGCGCAACGCCCGGGAGCTCGGCTTCGAGGTGGAGGGTGCGGTCGCCGGCGCGGAGCGGCTGCCGTACGAGGACGCGAGCTTCGATTTGGTGATCGGGCATGCCGTCATCCATCACATTCCGGACGTCGAATCCGCCCTGCGAGAGGTGCTGCGGGTCCTGCGCCCGGGCGGCCGGTTCGTGATCGCGGGAGAGCCGACCCGGATCGGTGACTGGTACGCGCGCCGGCTCGGTCGGGTGACCTGGAAACTGACCACCGCGGTCACCCAGCTACCGAGGTTTCGGGAGAAGTGGGCCAAGAGCCAGGAGGAACTGGACGCATCGTCGCGTGCTGCCGCCCTGGAGGCCATCGTCGACCTGCACACGTTCGTCCCGCAGGAGTTGGCGGCGATGGCCGAGCGGGCCGGTGCGGTCGACGTCCATACCCAGACCGAAGAACTGCTGGCCGCGCTCGTGGGCTGGCCGGTGCGCACCTTCGAGGCGGCGGTGAACCCCAAGGCGCTCGGTTGGGGTTGGGCGTCGTTCGCCTATAACTCCTGGCGACGGCTGTCCGCGCTGGATCGAGTGCTGGCTCGTGCGCTGCCGCAGTCGCTGTTCTACAACGTCGGGATCACCGGAACTAAGCGCGTCCGACCGTAGCCGTAGGGCGTCGGATCAGAGACAAAGGTCCTCGTGCCGGACGCTCAACGCAGATGCGATGAGCAGGGCCGGATGGTCGGCGGACCGATATCGAATCGGTGCGCCGACCGGGTGGCCTTGCTGATCCGTCGTTCAGCAGCGCGCCGGTCCTGCCGATCTGCGGGGAATGAACCAGCGACCCGCCTTCGATCCCGGTGGCTCGCGGGACGACCCGACTCCCAGCATCGAGCCGAAGCCGGACCTCGAGCCGCCTGCCACTCTTGCCTCGTTCGACAAACTCCTGTCGGCGGCCGACCCAGACTCCGGGCATCCGCTAGACGATCTCGTGGACGGGCGGATTCCGGCATCGGTCCTGCGCCAGTGGAGCGATGCACTGGCTGCGGCCGGGATGTTCCCCGAGGCATTGCAGGCGCATCCGGCCTTAGAGCGTGCGGACGTCGTCCGTCGGGCCGAAATCGCCGTCCTGGCCGGCGACCATGTCGTCGCCCTGTCGCTGCTGGCCGAACTGCGGGACGCACAGACACCGCGGACGGCTCAGCTGAACCCGGACGGTCAGGCTCGCCGTTCCGAAGCGGAGTCCGGTAGCCCCTGGCTGGCGCTCCTCACCTACTGTGCGCGGGTACTGGCCGGGGAGCCCGGGTTGCTGCCTGACGTCCTGGCCGCTGCCCGGCGGATGCAGACCTCGGCCGGAGTGGCCTGGGTGGTGGCACTGGCCGCAGTGCGAGCTGGTGATCTGGAGCAGGCCGCCCCGGCCGCGATCACCGCCCGCGCCGGTGGGTGCCGGGATCTGCGGATCGTGGCGATCTCAGCCGCCGATCGAGCCTCAACCGGTGATGACTGGGCAGCGATCGAGCTGATCCGCGGTGCGCAGCGGGTCGCTCTGCCGGACGAGGACCCGGCCGGGCTGGTGGTTGATTTGCTGGACAAAGCGGGATTGAAGGACGTCGCGCAGCGATTGGCCGCTCGGGCGGCCAGCGATGTCTCGCTGCCACCGCCCGCTCGGGCTGCCTGGCGGGCCGCCGCCCGCCAGATCGGCGCCGGGCACAAGCAGCTCTGGCGCCGGTCGATGACCGCAGCCGGCAGCCTCGTGACCCGGCATCGCGAGCAAACCGAGCAGCGCCGTTATCAGGCGTCGCTCTCCGACCTGACCTGTCGGTGTTATGGCTCCACCGGTTGGATCGGCGAGGACCGGATGTTCTACGTCTCCCGGCACCTGACCGAGGTGCTACCGGCCCCGGTTGCCGGTTTGCCGGCTCGGCTGATCCGCTGCCGGGCAACCAAACTGACCTTCCTGGACTTCGGCGAACGCCAGCTGACTCTGCCAGTGGTCTCGAACCTGAGCGCCGATGTCCGAACGACGTCGGCGGAACCGTTCGCCGACCCGGATGCCCGACCGACCCCCGGGATGGGGGTCAGCCTGGGGATCATGTTGCCTGCTTGATCCCACTCCCGGGACCTACCGGGGGGTACAGGTGCGGCTTCGGTGCCGCCGGGACCTCCGAATCGCGCATTAGGCTGGCCCGATGTGGCAGGCCTGGAGATACCGCTGGCGCTCGGGACGTGACCCTCGGCAGGCCCGTTTTCTCACGTTGGCCAGCCTGCGCTGGATGCTGCGGCACCGGGCGTACACCCCTTGGTATCTGATCCGCTACTGGCGGTTGCTGATGCTGCGACTGCGCCGGCCGGACGTCGTCCTGGAAGGAATGGTGTTCCTCGGCCGGAAGGTGACGCTGCATGCTCGGCCCGGCTACGGCCGGCTGTTCATCGGGCGCTGGGTGCATCTCGGGGACCTGTCCCGGCTGCGCGCGCACGAAGGCACCCTGCGAGTCGGGGACAAGGTGGTGATCGGCAGCGACAGCACCGTGAACTGCTACCTCGACCTGGAGATCGGTGCTGCCGCGCTGATCTCGGACTGGGTCTACATCTGCGACTTCGACCATGCGATGGGCGACATCACGGTGCCGATCAAAGACCAGGGAATCGTCAAGACCCCGGTCCGGATTGGGCCCGGGTGCTGGCTCGGAGTCAAGTCCAGCGTGCTTCGAGGCACCGTGATCGGCGAGGGCAGCGTGCTGGCGGCCCACGCGGTGGCCCGCGGTATCTATCCGGATCTGTCGGTCATCGTCGGCGTGCCCGGGCGGTCGATCCGGGACCGCGCGGCCCGGTATGCGGACGGCGCCGCTGAGCGCGAAGCCCTGGCCGACATGGCCCGGAAGAACGCCGAGGCGGCCCGGCAAGTCACGTCCTGATTAGTCGTACGGGCGGTCATTGTGGTGAATCGGACGGCTCTAGAGGCCTGCGCGTAATTGTTCTGGCTGGCGGAGGTCTGCGAGTTTCAAGATTTTTGCTGATGGCGGTGTGTAATGTTTTTGGCTTTTGGGTGACGGTATGTGATGGGTGGTGGTGTCGGGGCAGGGTGGTGGGGCCCCTGGCGGTGGGCCGCGGGGGTGAGGGCGGAAAGTGGCGGGGTGTTAACCGGGTTGGGGTGGTGGTGTGCGGGTTGTGGCTTTGTCGATTTTGTTGAGGTTGTGGACGACGGCGCGTAGGTGCAGGTCGGTCAGGACGGTCTCGGTGCCGCGGCGGGGCAGGTCGCGGCCGGTGCGGGCGAAGAGCTGGGCGAAGACGGGTTCGATGATCGCGGCGCGGCGTTTGTATAGGGCGATGTTGTCGGGTTCGGCCATGGTGACGCTCATCTGGGTCCAGCCGGCGGCGGCGGTGCTGGTGTCGTCGCGCAGGCGCTGGGTCTGGCGGGCTTCTTTCTCGACGGCGACGAGGAGTTGCTGGACTGGCAGGTCGGTGTTGAAGTTGTCTTCGGAGGCGTATCCGGCGTCGAATAAGGCTTTTCCGAGGGGATCGGGGATCCCGGCGGCGTCGAGGTTGGCGCGCGCGGCCAGCAGCAGCCCGATCAGGGCTTGTTTGTCGTTGGAGGAGTTGTGCAGCCCGATCGCGATGATGAGCTGGCTGGTGCAGGCCAGGGCCTGCACGTTGTAGCGCTGGTCGAATCCGCTGTTTTGCTTGCCGGGCATGATCCGGCTGTCCGGGTCGGTGGTGTTGATTTTCGTGGTGGTGGGGCGGTCTTTGCCGGCGGAGGCGTGCGCGCGGGCGGTCGCGGTGGCCAGGGCCGCTCTGGCCTGGCGCACCCGCAGGTGCTCCTCGACCGGCACCGGTGGTGTCCCGCCGATCTTCTCTCCCGCGGCGAGCCTGTTCGCGCGCCGATCGGCCGCGGCGTGCAACCTGGCCCGGGTGGCGTCCAGCCGTTCCTGGCAGGTGTGGACCCGGATCGCGTCGCGTTCGACTTTGGTGTCCCACTTGGTGTCCGCGGTGCTGGGGCGGGTGCGTAGCTGCTGCAACGCTGCCTGCCGCGCGGTCAGCATCCGGTTCAGATCCTGCAGTTTCCGCCACGAACCCTGCTCCCTCTCAGCAGAATTCACCACATCGGCCGGTGGCTCAGGGGTATCGGCCGGCGGGCACTCGACCTCGAACACCTCGAACATCACCGCGGTGGCCTCCCGGTCCGCGACGCTTGCGCTGAGCTTGTCCGCCCACAGTGCGCTGGCCTGCTCGATGCGCGCCTGCAGGTCGGCGATCTGCTGCAGCAGGGTCGCCTCATCCACGGTGGCGCCCATCGCGGCGTTCGCGGTCATCTTTGTGCCGTCCCCGGCCACCAGATGCGGATCCAGCAGACCCACGCGATCGCCGCGCGCCAGCGTCTGGGGCAACAGACCCCGGATCGCCTCATGATGGCGGTCGCGGAACCGGTCCACCGTGCTGCGATGCATCACCTTCCCACCCATGATCAGCCGGGCCCCGAGATCATCCCGGCAGGCCTGCTCGATCTCCGGTCCCGACGTCATCCGCTTATTCGCACAGTAAAACAGCAACGCCAGTACCCGTTTCGGCTCATACGCCGGATGGCCCACCCCATCACCACGATGCGCCGCCTCGAACCGCGACAGATCCAGGCTCTTCACCTGGGCCAGCACCCGCCACACCAGATGATCTTCCGGCAGCAGGCTCCGCGGATCTCGCGCCAGCAACGCCGGCTGATTGACCTGCTCACCATCAATCCATATTCTACCCACACCAAATCATATCTAATCATCACTAACAAGACATAAAGAACTTGACAATACAGTCACAGGAATTACGCGCAGGCCTTTTGGGGCGCACGGGATTCACCCGATCTGGCGCCTGTGCCCTCGCCGTCGAAAAAGGGCCCTGATTGCCGCGATCATGCACACTTGTTCTGCCCACCGTGGATGGTCATCGCATCCGCCGGTAATCGCAGGGCTGCAGGAGGGGGATTCGGTGTACGAGTCGCAAGAGCAGTGGCGGGACGTCGACAGGTACTTCGTCGAGACACTTGTCGATGAGGACGACGCGCTCGTGGCTGCACGGCGGGACTGCCGGGCGGCTGCCTTGCCCGATCATGAGGTTGCCGCCAATCAGGGCGCGCTGCTGGCTCTGCTGGCCCGCGTAAGTGGGGCTCGCCGAGTTCTGGAAATCGGCACTCTGGGCGGCTATTCGACGATCTGGTTAGCTCGCGCCGTCGAGCACGTGACCACGCTTGAAGTTGACCCGGAGTACGCCAAACTCGCTCAGCGGAATCTGGAACGCGCCGGCGTCGCCGAGCGCGTGGAGATCATGATCGGCACTGCGCTGGATGGGCTGGCCACCCTGATTGACGCCCAGGTCGAGCCGTACGACCTGGTGTTCATCGACGCCGATAAGCCCAACAATCCGCGTTACCTCGAGGCGTCGCTGCGCCTGACCCGTCCAGGCAGCGTGATCGTGGCCGACAACGTCGTGCGCGACGGCGCCGTGATCGACCCGGCCAGTACGGACGAGCGCGTGCAAGGGGTGCGTCGTTTTCTCGAGATGGTCGGTGCTGATCCTCGGCTGGAAGCGACGGCCCTGCAGACCGTCGGCTCGAAGGGGTGGGACGGATTCGCGATAATCCGGGTGCGATGACGTCCAACGAGGCCACGGCCGCCGCCAACGCAGAGGTGATGGCCGCCGTCGGCGCGGAGTCGATGGCCGCCTTCGGCGCGGAGGCGAGCCGACTGTCGTCGGTGATGCTCGCGGTGGCAGCTCCGGGGTGGGCACGCCCCAGCCCGTGCCCACCGTGGACCACGGCCGACCTGCTGGGCCACGTTCTCGTCGTCATTGCCTGGATCCCCGACATGCTGGCCGCCCCGGCCCCGGATCGTGCGGAGGTCTGCGCGATCGACTACTACCGGCCCGATGAGCGGTTCTCTGCCCTCACCAACGATCGGCGCATCAACCTGGCCCAGCAACAAGCGGCGAGCGCCGGCGACGGTCACGCCTTGGCCAGGGAATTCGACCGTACCTGGCGGCACGTACTCGATCTATGCCAGCAGGAACCACCGGACCGCGTCGTCCGCACCCGCCACGGCGACGCCATGCTGCTCACCGACTTTCTCACCACCCGCATCGTCGAACTCGGCATCCATGGCCTGGATCTGGCCGCTGCCCTGGACCGCCAGCCCTGGTTGACCCCTAGCGCAGCACTGGTGTTGACCGACCTGCTGCTCGGAAACACCGAACGGGACAAGCTGAATGAACTCGGCTGGGACGAGCTCACTTTCCTCCGCAAGGCGACCGGCCGCGCTGAGCTCACACCGGCAGAGACTCGTGCCGTCCAGCAGTGCGGCCTCCGCTGGCTGTCCCTCGGCTGAAACAGCACCAAACTTCGCCAGCGAGTCTTTCGTCGCATCAAGTGAAAGCGCCAATGCGCCTCGCCGCTGTTATCGTCATGCCGACGAGAGGAGCCAGCCGTGGAGCGCTACGATCCCAGCGACTACCCACCGGTCGCCGTCACCGTGGACGTCGTGTTGTTGACGATTCACGCGGACGCACTAGCCGTCCTGCTGATCCGTCGAGGCGGCGAACCATTCAAAGGCGGCTACGCCCTACCCGGCGGATTCATCCGCCCCTCCGAGGACCTCGCCCAGGCTGCAGCCCGGGAGCTGGAGGAGGAAACCGGTGCGAAAGACGTTCACCTGGAACAACTTTGCAGCTACGGAGCACCAGACCGGGATCCGCGGATGCGTGTAGTAAGCGTCGCCTACCTGGCGCTCATCCCAGACCCACCCCCGGTCACCGCCGGCAGCGACGCGGCCGCCGCGGAATGGGTTCCAGCGGCCACCTTCCTCGACACCAGCCTGCCGGACAATCCGAGCCTGCTCGCGTTCGACCACCAGCAGATCCTCCGGGACGGCGTGGAGCGGGCTCGAGCGAAACTCGAGTACACCGGGCTGGCGACCGCTTTCTGCCCGCCAGAGTTCACCGTCGGTGAACTCCGGCGGGTCTACGAAATCGTCTGGGGCGTCGAACTGGACGCGCGTAACTTCCATCGCAAGATCACCGGCACGCTGGGCTTCCTGGAACCGACCGAGGAGATGACGTCGCGCAACGGTGGGCGCCCGGCTCAGGTCTTCCGACGCGGCCCGATCAACACCCTGAACCCGCCGCTCCTGCGACCGAACCCGTCCCTCCTGACCTGACCCTTCTTCACTTCGGCGGCTTCGTCGAGCACCCGTGATCGGCTTTCCATTCGGCCACCGCGCGCGCTGGCGAGCGCTGACCTCCACCCTGCCAGGAGGTGAGGAACTGGTACGGCGACAGCACACCGCGCCGGTTCCACCAATCCCCGGTCGCGCACGGCGGACTGATCCCGAAGTGCAGGTGGCACGGCGTCTGGCGGGCAGAACCGGTGTCGCCGACCCGGCCCAGTAACTCACCCGCGTGCACCCGATGGCCTGGGACGATGCCGTCGACTATCGACTGCAGGTGTGAACCGTAGTAGCGGACGCCGTCTGTTCCGATGATCGTGACCGACAGCCCACCGCGGGTCACCCCGCCGTTCTCCCGGGCGTCCCAAAGGTCCTTACGGGTGACCTCGGCTACCACTCCGGCGGTTACGGCGAGTGCCGCGCTACCGCACGGAGCGAAGATGTCGGTCGCCGGGTAGTCATGATGAGTGCGTCCGAACCGGGCCGATTTCGAGCGCACCGGAAAGACATAGTCGGCGGGGACCTGATTCGGGAGGACGTCGGTTGATCGAATGCCCGCAGGTCCCCCCGAGCGGCCCGCGGCCGACAGGAGCCCTGGTGAGGAGGTCGGCGAGGACGTCGGCGAGGACGTCGGCTCCCCGCTACACGCGGCCAGCAGAGCCAGCAGGACCAGCACGATCGGCGACATCCGGGCCTTCGCGCGAATGGTCACTGATTGAACATAACTGCCTAGGGCTCGGGGCGGAGCAAACAATTGAGGGAGCCGGCTTGTCGGTGCCGGCTGTCAGAATTGACGCATGGAGGTGGGGATCCTTGGTCCGTTGAGGGTGATGGACGACGCACGGCCGATCGAGTTGGGCGGTGCCCGGCTGCGTGCACTGCTGATCCGGTTGGCGTCAAGCGCCGGCGGCTGGGTCTCGGTGAGCGAACTTGTCGAGGCCCTCTGGGAGGAGAGCGATCCACCGAGCGACGAGGTGAACGCGTTGCAGTCGCTGGTCTCCCGGCTGCGGCGAGCGCTCCCGACTCCGCAGTTGATCGAGTCCGGGCCGGCCGGATACCGGTTGGCCGTGGAGCCCACGGCGGTGGACGGGATCCACTTCGAACGGCTCGCCGTCCAGGGCCGACGTCGGTTGCGCGACGGCCAACCGCAAGAGGCCGCCGCGCTGCTGAGTGCGGCACTCAAACTGTGGCGCGGAACGCCACTCACCGAGGTGGCTGATGCCGCGTACGCCACGATCTGGGCCCGGCGGCTGGAGAAATTGCGGTTGGCCGCGATCGAGAACTGGGCAGCAGCGGGCCTGCAGCTGGGTCAGCATCCGGAGCTGATCGGCGAACTGGAAGAGGTGGTTGAGCAGCATCCGTTGCGTGAGCGCAGCCATGAGCTGCTGATCCGGGCGCTGGCCGGCAGCGGCCGGCAAGCCGAAGCGCTCGCCGTCTACGATCAGCTCAGTCGCCGCTTGGCCGAGGAACTCGGCCTGGACCCGCCGGTGCACATTCAACACCTGCAGACGGCGGTGCTGAGCAACAACCCGGAAGAGTTGCTCGCCGCGGACCGGCGGGTGCCAGCTTCGATTTTCGCGCCAGCACCACAACCACCGCCGCCACCACCACGCCCGCGCCGAACGAACCTGCGTTCCGCGCTGACCAGTTTCGTTGGCCGAAGCGACGAACTGGCACAGCTTTCCCGCCTGCTAGGCCATCGATCTCGGCTGGTCACGCTGATCGGTACCGGCGGGGCGGGTAAGACCCGGCTGGCCGCTGAGGCGGTCACAACGATGCACATCCTCGGCCCGGACGGCGTCTGGATGGCCGAATTGGCGCCCGTCACCAATCCGGAAGATGTTGCCTCCACCGTGCTTGGCAGCATTGACCCGCAAGATCTGCAGATCCTGGAACGCCCGACGACGCATCGGGACACCCTCAGCCGCCTGGTGGACAGCCTGGCTGATAATGACGTCGTCCTGATCTTGGACAACTGCGAGCACGTGCTGGACGCTGCCGCCAAGCTGGCCGAGTACCTGCTCAGCCTGTGCCCGCGACTCACCGTGCTGGCGACCAGTCGCGAACCGTTGGGCATCGTCGGCGAGACGCTCTGCCAGGTTCAGCCGCTGTCGACGCCGGGGCCCGGCGTCACCGGGCAGGCAGCACTGGATACTCCGGCCGTGCAGCTGTTCATCGATCGGGCCTGCCTGGTCCGGCCCGAATTCGCGGTGACTGCCGACAACGCCGGCGCCGTGGTGGAGATCTGTCAGCGCCTCGACGGACTGCCGTTGGCGATCGAGCTGGCCGCGGCCCGATTGCGGAACCTGCCGGTGGAGGCGATGGCGGCTCGGCTCAGCAAGCGTTTCCGCCTGCTCACCGGCGGCAACCGGACGGCGCTGCCACGGCATCAGACCCTGCGCGCGGTGGTCGCGTGGAGCTGGGAGTTACTCACCGGCAGCGAGCGCATCCTGGCCGAACGGCTCTCGGTATTTCCCGGCGAAGCGACTGCGGAGAGCGCCGCGGCGGTGTGTGCGCACGACGTCCCCGATTCCGGTTCGGTACTGCCCGAAGACGTCGTCCCGGAACTGCTGATGTCGCTGGCGGACAAGTCCTTGCTGGTGGTGGTCGAACCAACCGATCACGACGACGGGGCCGAACCGCGGTACCGGATGCTGGAGACGATCAGAGAGTTCGCCGTCGAACGGCTCAGCGAGCAGGAGGCGACAACGGCTCTGAGAGCTGCACATGCCCGGTACTTCCTGGCCCTCGCCGAGACCGCCGAACCAAAACTGCGCAGCGCGCAACAGTTGCCTTGGCTCGATCGACTGACCACGGAACGCGACAACCTGCAGGCGGTGCTCCGGTTCGCCAGTGAAACCTCGGACGCAGACACCGCCATTCGACTCGGTGCGGCATTGAGCTGGTACTGGGTCCTGCTCGGTCGGCACGACGAGGCCGCAACCTGGTTGGACCTGGCGCTCAAAGTGCCCGGCGAGCGGCCGGCTCAGGCCCACGGGATAGCGCAGGTGGTTCACGCTATGACCCGGGCCACCTCCGGATTTGAGCCGCCGGACAGTGCTCGCATCGAGGGATTGCGCACACTGGTGAGCGCCTTCGTTCTGGAACACCTACACCCGTTTCTGGCCTTGGTCGAGCCCGGAATTGGGATGCTTGTCGACGACGGTGAGACGGCAAAGCTGACCCTTGACCGCAATCCCGCCCATCCCGATCCCTGGGCTCGGGCGATGCTGAACCTGATGAGCGCCGTGCAGGCGGAAAACAATGGTGATGTCGAAACCCTGCAGTACCGATTGCCGTTGGCGATGGCGGGCTTCCGAGAGATCGGTGACCGCTGG
>JANNPJ010000524.1:0-1863 GCA_031400005.1 Kineosporiaceae bacterium
GTGCACCAACAACAGCAACCGCACAGCCGCCCAGATCGACGCCGCCAACCCCCGGGCCTCGAACAAGTCCGGGCACGTCATCGAGATCACCGAAAAGGGCAACGATGCGGCGGCACTGACCTTCGACTGGGCCATCGTGCTTGTCTGCTGCAACCCCGACGACCCCAGCACCTACTTCTCCGGCTACGACAAGACGAAGGTCTCGCCGATCTCCAGCCCGGACAACGTCGCCTTCGACCGCGCCGGAAACCTGTGGATCGCCACCGACGGCCAGTACGCGATCGGGTTCAACGACGCCCTGCACGCTGTCCCGATCAGCGGCTCGGAACGCGGCCACGTCCAGCAGTTCCTCAGCGTGCCAACCGGTGCCGAGACCTGCGGCCCGGTGATCAGTGACGACGGGTACACCGTGCTCGTCGCCGTCCAGCACCCCGGCGACGTGGCCGGCGCGAGCGCGCAGAAACCGGCGTCCACCTTCCCCTATGACGGCACCGGCCAGCCCCGGCCGTCGGTCATCCAGGTCCGTCGCAAGGACGGGCGAGCGCGCGTCTAAGCGCGATCGGGCCGATGTCGGAGTCGGCACCACCTTCATCATCCGTCTACCGAACCGTCAGCAGCGCCTCGTCACCTGAGCTGCCCAGCGTGACGATCGAGGTTCACGAGCTGTGGACGACGGCCGCTGGGGTCAGGTGCCGGTGCCAATTGCTGCTGCCTTTGGCCAACAGGTATCCCTGGGCATGGGTCACGCCGAGGGTAGCCAGATGCCGCAGATCGGCGAGGTCCTCGACCCCTTCGGCGCAGGTAGCCACCCCAAGGTCTCGGGCATAGCTGACGAGGGCGCGGATGACTGCGGTACGTCCTGCGTCCTCCGCGCAACCGTGGACCAACGAGCGGTCGATCTTGATGACGTCTGGTCGTAAGGCGGCCAGCCGGGCGAACTCCTGACTACCGGCACCGGCACCGACGTCGTCGAGGGCGATTCGCGCTCCACTGGCCCGCAGCCGCCCGATCACCTGGGCAACAGTCGCCAGATCGATGTCGTCGGAGTTCTCGCTGAGCTCGAACACGATCCCGTTCAAGCGGGTTGGCAGCCCGGCCAAGAAACGTCCGGAGATCAGCGCTCTGGCTGTCACGTTGACGTAGAGGTCCTGCCCATCCGGTCGCCCTTCGAGAGCGAGACCCGCACGGACGGCGGCAAGTTCGAGCAAATCTCCGTCGCCGTCCGTGTGCGTCCGACGGAACACCTCCTGAACTTCGCGTACCCCGTCGGGGCCGCTGAAGCGGGCCAATGCCTCGTGGCCGGTGACGACGAAGGTCGTGATGTCGACGATGGGCTGGATGACCATGGTGAAGTGGGGCAGCGCACTGGCCGCCTGCACGGGCACTGCACTGGCACCGTGGACGATGATCCGGTCTCGCCCTGCCCGCTTGGCGGCGTACAGCGCCTCGTCGGCGGCGGCGATCGCGGTCGATGGATCGCTCGAGGGATCCCAGAGCGCAATCCCAGCGGAGAACGTCTGGTTGTCCGGTGTCACCGCACGCAGGAATCCCAACGCATCCGCGGCGGCCTGCCCGCTGAATCCGGGAAACAGGATGGCGAATTCCTCACCGCCGTAGCGGGCCAGCATCGCTTCCTCGGGAAGAACTTCGGTCCAGGCGGCGACGGCTTCGCGAAGCAGCCGATCGCCGGCCTGGTGGCCTTGGGTGTCGTTGTAGTTCTTGAAGCGGTCCAGGTCCAGGATCGCGACGCACAGGCTGGTCTGATTCTCCAGGCTGAACTGGCAGGCCCGCGAGAGCTCATGATCCCAGGTACGTCGGTTGGGTGCACCGGTCAGGGCGTCCGAGCGGGCCAGAGCCGCCAAC
>JANNPJ010000525.1:0-1997 GCA_031400005.1 Kineosporiaceae bacterium
CGCCTCGTCGTCACCGCCGAGAGTCACCGACACGGCGACACAAGCGAGCATGACAGCAACCGCAACCAGCGGCAGACCGACCTGTCGGGTGTTGGAGAAGAGGATCCAGGCCAGCCACGCGCAGGCCGAGGTCACCGCCACAGCAGCAGCAGCGGCAGGAACTCGCCGAGCCCGCAGGTGCAGGGTCAGGTACTTCATGCCTTCTCCTTCGTGAGGTCCGCGAACAGGTCACCGCTGCAACGCAGGGCGCTTGCCCGGAGCGCGGTGATCCGTTTCTGCTGCGTTGCGGCCGGCAGCGCGGTAAACGTCTTCCAGGCCTCATCGAACAGCGAGTCCGCCGGGAGCTCGGGGGCCGGCGCCCCCACCTGCTGTGCCATCCAGGCCCAGGCCAGGTTGCGTGCTGTCCAGTCCCCATGATCGCTGCTAGCCATTCCGGCGCTCTGCTCCAATTCCGGGCAACGTGGGGCGACGCCCTCCTGGAGCAGATTCGTGGTCAGCTGCTGCGGCTCATCGATGTGCCCGCCCCGGTTCAGCGAGACCGTGAGCGGCAAGGTCTGGGGGTCCACCGGCAGGACGGGGTTTACCTTCAGCGCCGGATCGACGAACAAGGAGCCCGGGGGCGGTTCCGGTGCTTCGATCACCGAGGTCGGTGCGTCAGGCAGGAACGCCAGGGCGCGCAGTGCTTTTCGGGCCGGGCCGGTGACCTCGTCGAGGAGTCCGGAGTGGACCCGCAGGACGCAGACTTTCGGCAGGTCCTGGGTACAGACCGGGCGCATCGCGTCCTTGTCGTCCGCGTAGACGAAATCGGTGTCTCCGGGCGGCAAAGTGGGGATCACGATCAAGGCGGCCACGGTCACCGGTACCAGGGCGAGCAGTCGCCCGCGGCGGCTCGCGGCGGCCATGATCGCAAAGGCGCTGATTGCGAGCGCGGCCAGCCACAGCCCCTGCTGCCCGCTCACCGCGAGCGGGAGCTGGACGTGATCGCGCTGGTACGGGGCCTCCAGGGCGGGCACCAGCAGGCTGAAGGCCGGACCGGACATCCGCATGTCCAGCTCGTCCATGAGCACCACAGCGGCCAGTCCCAGCAGGGTGATGACGGGTGCGGTGAACGCGGAGGGGATCAGCCGGCCCAGCGACAGTCCCAGCCAGGCTGCGGGGACGAGTGAGAGGGCGCCGATGGTGGCCGCGGCAGCACCTTCGAGGGTGAAGTACATATCCGCGGGGGAGCGCCACACCCGTACGGTGCCCACCAGGAGCATCAAGAGGTAGGCGAACACGACGGCGATCGCCAAGGCCGCGGCGACGGGGGCCAGCCGCTTCGCCGGCGTGCGGGGACTGGTCGCGAACAGCTCACGCACCCCGCCGAGCCGCTCTCGGCGGGCCTGCCAGGCACCCGCTCCAATGGCGAGCGGCCACATGACCAAGAGATCAACCCGTTGGCTGAAGGCCATCGTCGCCCATCCTCCCGGCGCCGAGTCCGCCCCCCAGACCAGGCCGACGATCCCGAGCCCGATGAGCAGGAGGGCAATGCCGATGGCGCCCGAACGGCGCATTTCGATCCGCAGCGCGCGCATCAGTCCCATCCTCCACCGGTCGTGGCGCCCGGGCGCTTGGTCAAGATCGCGCTGTAGCCACGTTCGCTCGCACTGTCCCCGGCGTCCGAGATGCCACCGGCAGCGATCAGTTCGTCCGGAGTGCCGTGCCAGACCTGCTGGCCGGCCGCCATGATCACCACGTTGCTGCAGGCCGCACTCACATCCTCGACCAGGTGAGTGGAGACCAGAACGCAGGCGTCCAGCCCGATGTCGCGCAAAAGCTCACGAAAACCCATGCGCTGGGATGGATCCAGCCCCACCGTCGGCTCGTCCAGGAGCAGGATCCGGGGGTCGTGCACGATCGCCTGGGCAATTCCGGCGCGGCGCAGCATCCCTCCGGACAGCGACCGCAGCTTCGATTCGGCTCGATCTGCTAACCCGACCCGTTCGACCGCCCGCTGC
>JANNPJ010000572.1:0-9897 GCA_031400005.1 Kineosporiaceae bacterium
AGAGCGAGGTTGACGTGCACGGTGCCCTCGAGCTTCGGCAGGCCACGGATGTCCTTGGCCGCCTTGTCGAAGTAGGTGTCCGCCTCGAAACCCTTCGCCGCGATCACGTCCCAGAGCAGGTCGATGACCTTCTCGCCCTCGGTAGTGACCTTCATCTTGGTCATCGGGTTGAACAGCAGGTACCGGCGGTCGTCAGGGCCGGCGGATCGGAAGTAGTCGACCGCGCGGTCGCTGAACGCCTTCATCGCGACCAACCGGGCGTACGCGTCGATGAGTTCGCGGCGAACGTGCGGGAAATCGGTGACCTGCTTGCCGTAGAGCACCCGCCGGTGCGCATGGGTGACGGCCTCGTACATCGCGTGCTCGCAAATACCGATGGAGGCGGTACACAGGTTGAACTTGCCGACGTTGACGGTGTTGAGTGCAGCGTCGAACGCGGCTCGGCCGGTGTGCAGCACGTCCTGCTCGCGGACCGGGTAGTCCTCGAGCCGGAACTCGCTGACGTACATCTGCGCGTTCACGACGTTCTTGACCAGGTGGTACGCCGGGTGGCGGCTGTCCGCGGCGAAGAAGACGTAACCGTCGGGCCCATCGATGTCGGCGCGGCGGCCGAAGACCGACACCAGGCCTGCGACGTTGCCGTTGCCGATGTAGTACTTGGTGCCGTTTGCCCGGAACCCACCCGCGTCGTCCGGGGTCAGGACCATGTCGGTGGCGTAGATGTCGGCGCCGTGACCACGCTCGGACAGGGCGAACGCCATCACGTGGCCCTCGCTGAGCAACTGCGCCGTGTGCGCCCGGACGGTCTGGTTGGCGCTCTGCCACACCGGTCCGAGGCCGAGGACGGTCACCTGCCAGGTGTACCAGTAGCCCAGGCCGTAGAAGCCGAGGATCTCGCTGAGGGCGGCGTTGCGCGCGGTGTCCCACCGTTTGGCCGGATCGCCACCGCCGTCGGCTGTTGGGGTCAGGAATGCGGCGAACAGGCCCTGCTTCGCAGTGAAGTCCAGGAAGTCGGCATACCAGGTGCGATCGTTGTAGTCGTCGACAAGTGCTTTCTTACCACGGTTTTCGAAGAAGTCGATGGTGGCGCGCAACAGGGTGCGGGTTTCGGCGTCGAGGTGGGACGGGTCGTACGTGTGCGGGTTGAACAGCAGCGAGTTCGCCACGATGGCGTTTCCCTTCAGGCAGGTGACGGTGGGTGAGGTCAGTGGTCGAGGTCGGCCAGCGTGGTGAGGACGTCGTCCAGCCAGTCGAGGACCATCTGCTCGTACGCGATGCCACCGCGCAGCACCACGTGTTGCAGACGTTGTTGGCGGTCCAGGAGTTCGGGGTCGGGAAAATCTCGGCGCTCACCGTTCAGGTACCTCTCCAGGGTTGCCTCGCGGGAGGTGCGGTAGCGCTCGACCTCTGCGATCAGCGCGACCCGCCCGTCGGTGTCGTCGAAGGCAACCCCCCGAATCTTCACGGCTAACTCGTGCCGGACCGCTTCCGGCTGCACCGGGGCCCGCAGCCAGGTGGTCAGCACTGTTCGACCGGCGGCGGTCACGCGGTAGGACCGCTTGTCCGGGCGCCCGCCCTGACCGATCTCCTCACCGATGACCCAGCCGTCGAGGTCCATCCGCTTCAGGACGCGGTAGATCTGCTGATGGGTAGCGGTCCAGAACCGACCGATGGAGCGCTCGAAACGCCTGGCCAGCTCGTACCCGGACCCGGGCTGCTCCAGTAGCGAGACCAGAATCGCGTGCTCCAGAGCCATCCGGACATTCTCCTATGCAACTCGTTGCATAGCAAGTACATGCTGGTTCAACTCGTCATGGTCGTAACCAAGGATCACGGTGTCGTTGCCCGCTGGTGACAACTGTGAGTCAGGGCGGGCCGGCGAGCATCCGTGCCCACTACGGACCCGAGGATTCCGTGGTCCATCTGTGCTGGGCACGGATGCTCTCCCTGAGGTCTGCGAGCACGCTCTTGGTAGGTAGATCCATCAGGGGATTTGCGCGTAGGGCGGGAGAAAAGCGAATGACCACAACAGATATCCCAACCATCGACGATGCGAAACTCGATGCATTCGTCGGACAGGCAGTGGTCGACATGGGCGCGGCCATCTCTGGGTTGATGCTGCACATCGGCGATCGGCTGGGCCTTTACCAAGCGATGGCCGGCGCCGGGCCGATCACCTCGTCCGTGCTGGCGCAGCGGACCGGCACCACCGAGCGATACGTCCGCGAATGGCTCGGTAACCAGGCAGCTGGCGGCTATGTCGTCTACCACCCGGCGGAGGGCACCTACGAACTGCCGGCTGAGCAGGCCATGGTGGTCGCGAACCAGGACAGCCCGGTATTCCTCGCCGGTGCCTTCGAGGCCATCGCCTCGTGCTACGCCGACCACGACGTGTTCGTGGAGGCCTTCCGCACGGGTGCCGGAGTCGCCTGGCGCGACCACGACCACCGGCTGTTCTCTGGCATCGTCCGTCTCTTCCGTCCCGGCTACGCCGCCCATCTGGTCAGCGAATGGCTACCGGCCCTGGACGGGGTGGTGGGGAAGCTGCGGGAGGGGGCAAGCGTGGCCGACGTGGGGTGCGGGCTGGGAGCGTCCACGGTCATCATGGCGCATGCGTTCGAGCGCTCGACGTTCGTGGGTTTCGACATCCATGAGCCGTCGATTGAGGCCGCCCGCGAGGCAGCGGTGCAGGCCGGTGTGAACCAACGGGCCAGGTTTGACGTCGTGGCCGCGACGGACTTTCCCGGCAAGGGTTACGACCTCGTGTGCCTGTTCGACGCCCTGCATGACATGGGCGACCCGGTCGGGGCAGCCCGCCGGATCCGGCAGGCGCTGGCGCCGGACGGCACCCTGCTGCTGGTTGAGCCGAACGCGGGGGACGCCCTCGAGGACAACCTGAACCCGGTCGGGCGGACCTTTTACGGCCTGTCCACGGTCATCTGCACGCCAGGGTCGCTGGCACAGGACGTCGGGCTGGGACTCGGAGCCCAAGCCGGTGAACGTCAATTGTCAATGGTGCTGCGCGAAGCCGGATTCACCCACGTGCGCCGGGCCACCGAGACCCCGTTCAACCTCATTCTGGAGGCCAGACCATAGCCGTCGCGCCCATCGTCGTCAGCAGGGACTCGCCGTGTGCTCGGTGCTCTCCGCCGAGGAACACGAGGGTGCGGGCCCACTGGTAGCGGCAGCCGGCGACGTCCAGGGCGGCGGCCGCGGCGGTCAACCCGTCGCGGTCCCGCCCCTTCATGGCCGCCGCTCGCTCGACGATGGCGGCGGCGATCGGGTTGCCCACCGCGGCCAGCCGGGCCCGCTGAATCCGCGGGGCGGCGTCCTTGTGCCCGCTGAGCGTCGCCGCCTCGGCCCATAGCGCCGCATTCCAGGGCCGCCACAGGCCGTTGTGCCACTCCTGGAACTGCTCCGGCGGGGTGAGCAGCACCTGCACCGCCTCCTGAGGCCGACCCCGGTGCAGCAGGAGCAGGGCGTCGAAGAACTCACCGAAGCGCGCCTGAGAGAGGGGATGCCCGGGTGTCTCGAGGGCGGCGACGATGTCCAGCCAGGCGGTCCGGGCGTCGTCGTCCCCTCGCAGGCCGTGCATCGTCGCAGCCGCGTACGCACCGCGGCTGAGATTGCCCGCGCGGGGGCGTCCGGCCCGCTCCCAGCCCTCGCGGAAGCGCTCGGCCAAGCCGACAGCCTCAGGCCAGTCCCCAGCCAGCATCGTGACCAGGAGGAGCCGAGAGGTGGCCAGGTGCCCCTCCTCTCGATAGAAGGGCAGGTCCCGGAGACCTTCGGCCAGACGACGAGCAGCCGGCAGGTCTCCGGCCGCGATCGCGCACTCGCTGGCCATCACGAACCCGTCGAAGAACTCCAGCCCGGTGGTGGCCGTCACCGGCATCGGTGCCAGCAGTTCGGTGCGCCGCAACGCGCTGGCCGCCGCGGCATGGACATCGCCTTGAGCCAGCTGGATCGCTGTCAGCTGGTCGAGTGCAGCACTTTCGATCAGCGGGTCGCCGATGCGGCGGGCCAGGGTGAGAGCACGCTCGACGAGTTCGAGGCTGACCGGATCGGCGATGGCACCGTTGCAGGCCTCGGCGCTGAGCAGCCGCGCCTGCGCGCTCAGGTCGTCGCCGGCCAGTGCCCAGCCCTGGGTGATCAGCCGCTGCGCCTCGCCGACCGCGGGTTCGGTCGTCATCAGGCCTGGGCCCCTGGCGATCAGCTCAGCGTTGCGGGCGAGGTCACCGGCGGCGCCGGCCCGATCACCGGCGAGTAGGGCCGCATCGGCCGCATGCTGGCGCAGGCGCAATGCCTCGGTGCCGAAATGCCGTGACTCGGCGGCGCCCGCGGCGCTGCGGTAGGCGGCTGCGGCGGTTTGGTCATCAGTGGCAAGCTCGGCTGCCTGCTCGTAGCGCCGCTGCGATTCACCAGGAATGCCGCGGATGAAGCTCAGATCGGCTAAATGAATTGCCAGACGGTATGATTCGTTGCGGAACTGAGGGGTTGTCACTGCCCAAGTCAGTGCACTCCGCAATTCGTCGGCGACCTGATCGAAGGCTGCCCGCCAGTCACCGTTGACTTCGTGAGCTGCGAAGGAGAGAGCAGCGCTTTGATCCAGACACCACCTCAGGTGCCGTGAGAGCGCCTCGACCGATTCGCCCGCGGCATCGAGTCGATCCACGCCGTACTGACGGACGGTTTCCAAGGCCCGGTAACGAGTTCCACCCAGTCCGGTGATCGCGGTCACCAGGCTCTGGTCGGCAAGCCCAGCCAGGATACTGGGAATGGCGCCGGCCGGTACCGGCGGCCAGTCGGTCATCACCGCGGCCGCGGCGGTAGCGGTGAACGGACTGGCGAAAACCGAGACTCGACGCAGCACCGCCTGATCGGGCTCATCCAGCAGCGCATAACTCCAGTCGAGTGTCGAGCGCAACGAACGATGCCGGTCATTGATCCGCGAGCCGCCGGTAAGCAGCCGAAGCCGGTCGGCCAACCCGGCTTCGAGCCCGTCGAGCCCGAGCGACGGGAAACGGGCGGCAGCCAGCTCGATGGCTAGCGCCATGCCATCGAGGCCCATACAGACAGCGGAAATTCGCTTCGTGTCATCGGGGGTCAGCGGATGTGGATCGGCCGCTGACCGCTCCAGGAATAGGTGGACGGCGTCGCCTGGACCACCGTCGTCCGCTTCGACGGAGAGCCCGGGCACCAGGAACACCCATTCGAAGGGCACCAGCAGTCTGGCCCGACTGGTAGCGAGAACCGTCAACCCTGGGCTGCCGATGAGCAGCCGTTCCAGCAAGACCACCACGCCGTCCAGCAGGTGCTCGCAGTTGTCCAGTACGAGCAATGCTTCTCGCTCTGCCAGCCAGCCGAGGATGTGGTCCGCCGCCGAGCGACCCTGGCTCTCCCCGAGACCGAGCGCGTCCGCAATCGCCGGCGCGATCATCAATGGGTCGGTCACTGGCACCAGATCGACGTACCAGACGCCGTCGGCGAACCGATCACTTACGGCGGCAGCGACATTCAGGGCCAAGCGAGTCTTGCCCACCCCGCCCGGACCAACGGCTGTGACCAGACGGCGTTCCTGGAGCGCATCGATCAATGCGACCCGTTCGGCCACCCGGCCGACAAACGGTGTCAGCGGCGACGGTAACGGCGTGGCGACGGCCGCGTCCGGTCGAGGCACGGGCGCGGACCGCGGAGCCGCTGCGAAAGCAGCCAAGCCACGACGATCGGCCACCTGAAGCTTTCGCAGCAGAGCGGAAACATGACTCTCGACCGTGCGGATGGAGATGAATAGCCGGGCACCGATCTCGGCATTGGTGAGATGTTCACCGAGCGCCGCCAGTACCTCGGTCTCCCGGGCTGAAACACCCGCCTCGGATGGTACCCGCTGGCTATCCACAGTCCGATTGTGCCGCAAAGGGAAGATCCACGGACGGTCGTTTTCCGCTGACCGCCCGGTCGCAGCGTTGACCGGCGCATCGTTCGCAAACGCCGAGCACATCCATGCGCGGCATTGCATGAACATGCATTACCGGTGTCCCGCGCCCGGGACACTAGTTGATGATCCTGTGCGTGGAGCGCCGTTCAGATGCCCCGGGTGGTGGGAGTGTTCTTGGTGGAGCAGGTTTCCTGCGCACCCACTGCCGCCTTGAGGTGGCGTGCAAAGGATGACCTTTGGGGGATGCACGTGGACACACGAGACCGTGCTGGGGGCCGCTTGCGTGCGAGTACATACGCGGTGGTGCCGATGGTCGTGTGGCTGGCGATGATGGCTGCGCTGGCGGGTGGGTTGGCGTGGGTACAGCACAGGAGCGAGCAGGACTTCCACCGTCGCTTCGAGATGCGCGCGGCAATCGGCGCTGATTTCGCGGCGAACTATGTCGATGACCAACTGGTGCGGGCGCGCCGTCAGGGTGAGGCGTTCCTCGCCGGCGCCAGTGTCGGTGAGCAGCGGCTGCGAGAAGTAGTCGCGCCGTTCGGGTACACCGCAGCGGTCCTGCTGGATGATCGCGGTCGACTGATGCAGGTCTTCCCGGCCAAACCTGCGATCCTCGGCACCGATCTGAGTGCCCGGTACGCGCATCTGCACACAGCGGTGCAGGATGATGTGCCCGCGGTGTCGCACGTGGTGCCCTCCGCCGCTGAGGGCGTGCCGGTGGTGGCCTTCGCTGTCCCGTTCCAGACCACGCAGGGACGGCGGGTGTTCTCCGGGGCGCTGCCGGTGCAGGACAGCCCGCTCGGTTCGTACTTGAGGCACGCCATCGCGCTGCCTTCGAGTCAGGTTCAGCTGATCGATCCGGACGGCACGGTGGTTGCCAGTGCTCAGCCGCTGGGCGCTGGCAAGCAGTCTCTGGCCGCCGCAGTGGCCCGCAGGGCCTCGGGTGAATACCGTGATGGCAGCGGGCTGAACTGGTTCTACCGCGCCCAGCCGGTTACACCGAGACTCAGCTTCTGGAAAGAACTTTCACTGACATCACGCATCCCGATGACGTGGAGCTGAGCACGGCTGGACTGACCGCCGCCGTCACCGGCGTGACCCGCGGGTTCAGCGCCGAAAAGCGGTATCTGCATGCCGACGGGCACACCGTGCACGCCTCACTGACCACCTCCCTACTGCGCGACGCTGCCGGCGCGCCAGTGCATTTCGCGACGCAGATCGTTGACGTCACCGAACGCACGACCTTCCAGGCCGTCCAGGAAGCCACCCACGCGAAACTGCGCGAAGCACATGCCCGAGTGGAGGATCTCGTGGCCATGCTCTCGCACGACGTCCGCCAGCCCTTGGGGGTGATCACCGGCTACACCGATACCGTGATCAGTGACTGGGACACCCTGACCGACACCCTCCGTCGCGACTTCCTCACCCGGGTAGCGGCCGCTGCCCGGCGGATGACGATCCTGGTCGAGGACATCCTCGCGCTGACCCAGCTGGACGCCGGAACCATCGAACCGCGTCGCGCAACCGTCGATGTCGCCCAGGCCGTCACCGATGCCGTCACTCAACTACCCAATGACCAGGCCAGCCTCATCAGTGTGGAGCTTCCGCCGGACCTGACGCAGGCGGTCGTTGACCCCGGCCACCTCCAGCAGATCCTGCTCAACCTGCTCGGCAACGCCGCCAAATACGGCAGCGCACCAATCAACGTCACCATCGCCACCAGCGAAGAGGGCATCGACGTCACCGTGGCCGACCACGGTGAAGGAGTACCCGACAACTTCATCCCCCACCTCTTCGAACGCTTCGCCCGTGCCACCACCGGCGCCGCCATGGCAAAGAAGGGCACCGGTCTCGGGCTCTACATCGTCGAGCAGCTTGCCCAGGCCAACCACGCCCACATCAGCTACCAGGCCAATCAACCCAACGGCTCCCGCTTCACCTTGCGGCTCCGATCCGTCCCACCCACCGAATCAACCAATCGGCCCCATGCAGTCCACGAGCGAATGGACCAAAAAGCCTCATCCTGAGCACCATTCGGGGTTCACCTGCGGACGATGCTGGGCGCAAAGTCGCGAGCTGCCCGAAGCCTCCGGCCATCGCTACTGCGAGACAGAAGTGTCAGCCGGCGTCGATCGAGGCACACTTGCCTCGTGGGTCGTGCCGTAGGTGTCGTGGTCGCCGTTGTAGTCGTGCTGTTGGTCTTGGTGTGGACGTTTCAGCGGCGCCTGATCTACCTGCCTGCTGCAACGCCTGTGGCGCTGGCCAGCACCGTCATTCCAGGCGCCCGGGACGTCGTGCTCCGCACCAGCGACGGGTTGGCGCTGGGCGGGTGGTTCGTCCCGGCCAGACAGCCCGACCGCGGTGTCACGGTGCTGGTGGCCAACGGCAACGCCGGTGACCGATCCGCCCGGGCACCGCTGGCCACGGCGCTGGCAGCGCGAGGGCTTGCGGTGCTGCTCTTCGATTACCGGGGCTACGGGCGCAATCCTGGCCGGCCCAGTGAGCGCGGCCTCGCCCGTGATGCCCGCGCGGCGCAGCGGTTCCTGGTCGAGGAGACCGGCGTCCGGCCTGATCGTCTTTTGTACTACGGCGAAAGCCTTGGCGCGGCGGTGGTTACCCATCTGGCCAGCGAACTCCCGCCGGCTGGGTTGGTGCTGCGCTCGCCGTTCGTGGATCTCGCCTCGGTGGGTCAGGTTCACTATCCGTTTCTACCGGTCAAGGCCCTGCTGCGGGATAGGTTCCCGCTGGCCGACCAGATCGCCACGGTCAGGGTGCCGGTCGTAGTGGTGTACGGCAGTGATGACTCGATCGTGCCGACGGATCAGAGTCGGGCCGTGGCCGACTCAGCGCCAATCCTGAGGCAACGCGTCGAGATCACCGGAGCCGATCACAACGACCGCACGCTACTGGACGGTTCCCGGCTGATCGACGCCGTTGTCGATCTCGCCGACCAGATCACTCGGCCGGGCTGAATATCGCTCACCCTCATCAGAATTCCCGGAGGGCAGCGCCGACCTTGGTCGGCAGTCATGGATCATGATGTTCGCCAAGATCGAGACCGTTCTGTCGGGTATCTCCCGGTAGCTGGTCTTTTCGCGGACGCAACTGCCACGGCCTCAGGACAGCGGGAGGGTATGCCGGGTCGAGGCCGCTCGCCCGGCCGACACGCTGATCACCAGAACGGCTGCCAGCAGCACGACGTTATGGCCGTACTTCGCCGCCGCCGAGACCTCCCCAATCACGGGGAAGTACATGAAGGCGAGGACCGCCCGGGCCAGCAGGAAGGGTGCGGCTACCGCCACGACGTGACCAATGCCCCACCCAGCCGATCTTGAGGCGCGCCGTACCACCATGCCACCCACGACCAAGGCAGAGACGGCGAGACCGACCCCCGTCCAGGTGGGCAGGGCCATGGTGTAGATCAGGGCGACCGGGAGGGCCAGCAGGAAGGTGGTCCGGACACGTGGTGCCGGACGGACGCCAACGGCTGGGGCGGAGTTGGTGGCCGGGTCAGGGGTGGTGTCCGGGTCAGCGGTGGCGGCCGGGCTGGGGTTGGGTCGGGGTCGGCCGAGGATGACCGCCGCCAGCACGAGAAGGCTTACCACCACGGCCGAACCGATGATTTGCCCGACCGAGGCGTGCGACGTCTCGGTCGTGAGGTGCTCCTGGAGGATCAGCATCGAGGCCGCGACATACAGCACGGTAACGATGACCAATCCTCGGACGCCGATCCAGGGCTCCCGGGCCCGGCTTGGACGGTAGGCCTCGACCAGGGCGATGGGGGCGCAAATGCTGAAAATGATGTGCCCACCGACGAAGTTCAGGACGTTGTAGGCGCTCAGGCCCAGTGGAGCCACGAAGGTGCCGCGTAGGCTCTCGTCCCAGGATTCGATGTTCCGGTAGTTGAGACTGAACAGTGACTGGTCGACCAGACCGGCCTGGGTCAGACCGAAAGCCGCTGC
>JANNPJ010000580.1:0-1749 GCA_031400005.1 Kineosporiaceae bacterium
AGAACTTCGACGTGGAAGTGCTCGGTATCCTCGAAAATATGGGTCCGAAGCAGTCGCTGATTCTGGCCCGGCTGAGCGGCGGACCGCTGGAAAAGACCGGCGTGATGCAGGGCATGAGCGGCAGCCCGGTCTACATCGACGGCAAGCTGATCGGCGCGGTCGCGATGGCGTTTCAGTTCGCCAAAGAGCCGATCGCCGGCATCCGGCCCATAGAAGAGATGCTCGCGTCCAGCCCGGTGCGCCGCCCCGAAGTCCGCGCCAGCCTCTCCGACAAATCGCTCACCGACCGCCTGCCCCGCATCGACCGTCCTGCCGACCGCCCCGTGGAAATCGGCACCCCTCTGTCGATGGCCGGATTCAGTCGCGGCACGGTGGAGGAGTTTGCGCCCGCGCTCCGCGCCGTCGGGCTGGAACCTCGCCAGGGAATCTCGGCGGGCCGGGCCGCCAGGCCACTGCCTGCGAAGACGCCTGAGCCGGGCTCGATGATCAGCCTGCAGCTGGTGAATGGCGATATGGCCGTAGGCGCCGACGGCACCGTCACCATGGTCGACGGCAACCGAATATGGGCATTCGGCCACCGCTTTCTGTCGGTGGGCAATACCGAGCTTCCCTTCACGAATGCTTCGGTGATCACGCTGTTGGCGAACCTGAATACCTCGTCCAAGATCTCAGCCTCGGGCGCATTCCTCGGCACCATCACCGGCGATTTCAACGCCGCGGTATCGGGTGAGCTCGGCCGCCCCGCGAAGATGGCCCAGGTGCGCATCGGCCTGAAGGGCTCCGGCAAGACCAGCCAGTACCGGATGGAAATGGTGCAGGATCGTATCCTGAGCCCGCTGCTCCTGCAGATGATGTGCTACTCGGTGATCGACGGAAGCGAGCGCACCCTCGGCTCGTCGAGCGTGCGGCTTTCAGGCAGCATCCGCTTTGAAGGCGTGGCCGAGCCTGTCGCCATCGACAACGTATACTCGGGCGACTTCAACACACCGATGGTGGCTTCGCTCGGCGCGGCACTGCCCGTCGCCTTCGCGCTGCAGAACACGCTGGAGCCGCTTCGCATCCAGAACGTCGACCTCACGCTGGAGGCGACGCCGGAAAAGAAGCAGTTCACCATTGAGCAGGTGTGGACGGAGCAGAAGGAAGTACGTCCAGGCGAGAACGTCTCGATTCACGTGCTGATGTCAGGCGACGGCGCACGAGAGGTTTCGAAGGTGCTGCAATATGCCGTGCCCGTCGGCGCACCCGCCGGCACATGGAACATCACGGTGGCCGACGGGCCGACCACAAACGTCGGCGAGGGCCGCGCCTACAACGTCACGCAGTCGCGTCCGGCCGCTCAGGTGGTGTCGCTGCTGAACTCGATGCGTGGGCAGGGCCGGGGGTATGTCCGCATCTGGCGCTCCGATCCAGGCTACACACTGGAAGGGCGGGACCTGCCCGGACCGCCTCCGTCGGTGGGCCTCATCCTGGCGAAGTCGCCGGGTGCAGCCGTCAATCCGGGACGCGGCACCACAGTCGCCCGCAGCACGTCCTGGGTCGCCTGAGGCAAAACAGGACATTACAGGCCCGCCTCATCGATCTGGTCGGCCGAAAAGACCGACATCCCGCCCCCGGGCGTAATCAGCGCCACCCCCGGTCCCTTCGGCACGCCCATGAACCGGAACGCCACCGCTAGGTCCGCCATCTCCTCCACGCTGTTCACCCGCACCGCGCCCGCCTGACGGCACATCGCGTCGAAAACCGCGATCG
>JANNPJ010000609.1:0-5726 GCA_031400005.1 Kineosporiaceae bacterium
CCCTCTTCTGAACAGGACTCTTTAGGGACCCTGCTGGCCAATTCGGCAGTCCTTAACTATCCGTAACCTGCGCGGGTTGGCAGGCCAGCAACGGTTGCCGCCTTGACTCCCAAGGGCGTTTGCTGGTTGCTGTGCCCCTCAAGAACCGGTGCTCGAGGCTCGAATCTGCCCGGATCACCGGTTTTTGAGGGGCACAGCAGCGATTCTCGACGTCTCCGTTTGAGTCCACACTGGTGCTGGCCGCCGCCCGGTCTTGGACTCTCGGGATTAGCCAGCAGGGTCTGATCATGCACGGTTGTTCGCTTTGCGGGTCGACTGCGGGCAACCGTGCATGATCGCGGCCTAGTTTTGGATGCCGGTGTCCAGGGCTCCGAATTGGCCAGCACCCAACCGGGCCGACTTATGGGCCAGCCACGACTACCAAGATTCCCTCTACCCCACCGGCCAACCGGCCAGCACGTGCGAAGAAGCCCTCAACACCCTGAGCGGCCTCTACCTGGGCGACCCCACCGGCCTGGACCTGACCCCGACGAACTTATGAAACCGACCACCAAGGCAGCCATGAATTGGGTGGCTTTCTCAGGCGAGCGTTGTGGCGTACCCCTCAACGTGGGATTCGGAGGGCCCGTGTCCGCGGGAGCAAGACGTAGCTTCAGCGCCTGCACGCTCTCCCGGGAAAGTCCGCCCTCCACACTGGCGTCCACCACCCAGAAGCGGATTCTCGATTCGGCGCTCGCGTCGCGGGTCACCGAGACCGAGACCTCCAGATCGATCTCCGACACCTGGATGGAGAAGCAGGGGGTCTGGCGAAGTGAACAAGAACACGGATCCGAGGTGCATCCAGAACACGCCCACGTGGTGCGTGCTGGGTCTTTGCCCGGCCCGGGCCGGGGCAGCCGCTGGGCGGATCCCCGCTAGTCGCCGAGCACAACTGGCGGGGCATCGAACCCGCAAGTAAACCAATGACATGGGTGTCGATCAAGCTCTCGCAACGGTGCAGGAAGCGCCGTTCATCGTGGATGTTCTGCGCGCGGCAGACGATCTGGCGCTGGCTGCGGCCCGCAACGGCGGTCACCGCGCGACCGAGGTGTTGACCCGGGCGGCGCACGATCCGGAGGACGAGCTGACGGCAATCGCCGCCGTGCACGCCTTGGGCCGGGTCTTCGACGACGAGGCCGATGCCGTGCTTTCGGACCTGCTCTCCCATCAGCGGGCCTTTCTGCGCGAGCAGGCGGCCTGGACGCTCGGTGCCCGGCTGCCCCGGTTGGATGCGATCGGCCGGTTGGTTGCGGTGGTTACCACCGGCGGCTTCTCCGGCATGCTGGCCCAACGGACACTGATCAAATGGGCCCGTTCCGCCTCCGACCACGTAGCACTGGCTCTGGAAGGTGCGCTGACCACCGAGCCCACCGCAGCGGTTCGAGCTCGCTTGGTGGAGACCCTCGGCCTGGTACCCGGGCAACTGGCCGGTCGCACCGTGGTCCGGATCGCCGCCGACGCGGCTGAGCCGCACCCCGTCCGGGTGGCCGCGATCTCGGCTCTGGGTGATCGTGACCGGCAACCGGAGGCGATGGAGTTGATCCGCCGCTGGTCGGAAGCAGGCAGGCCCGGGTTGGACCTGGATCCACAGTTGCAGGCGGTGGCCCGGCTCGCCGCGATCGACCTCGGAATCATCCGGACCACACCGGTGCCGGCCTCGGGACTTACTGTGGCTCAGCTCTTTCTGCACGCGGACATCGACCCCGAACTGACTCGCTCGGGGGTTGGTGACAACGGCGGCGTGGCCACCTTGCTGCTCCGGCTCGGGGCCGCGCTGGCCGAAGATCCACAGGTCAGTCGAGTACTGACGCTCTCTCGGGGAACCGTATCGGCCTCGCTCGCCGCGCTGGCTGAGCCAACTCGGTCCGACCTCGCCCGGTCCGAGCATCTGCTGTCCCCGGTGCCGCTGCTGCAAGATCCGGGTAGCGCCGCGCAGGCCTGGCCGACCCGGGTCGCCGCCGAGCGGGCGATCCGCCGCGCGCTCACCGCCTACGGCCCGGTCGACGTCCTGCATCTGCGGATGGCCGACGTCGGCAGTCTGGCCGCCGATGCCGTGGCCCGGAGCCTGAATATCCCGGTGGTTTTCACCCTGGCCCCTGACCCGCACGCGGTGATTCACGCGCTGGACATGTCCGGAGCGCTGGCCCGCAGCAACTTCGGTACCGCCGACGAGCAGGAGCATTACTGGTTTCGGGCTCGGCTGGTCCAGCGGTTGGCCGCGAACGCCGCGCACAACGTGCTGTTTCCCCGTCCGGAACTGGATCACGATCTACGTGAGCTGCTGGGGATCGAGCGGACGGCCGAACCGCAGCGCTACACCGTCGTTCCCGAGGGCATCGACCTCGCAGTGACCGAGTCGTCTGAGGTTGACGTGTTGGCGGTGGCAGGCGGGGCCCGCACCGAAGGGCTGGTCGAGCTGGACCGGCTGATCGGCCGATTGCCCGAACACCGGCGTGGCCTGCCCCTGGCGATCAGCGTCGGACGCCTGCACCGGGCCAAGGGGATGGCAGCCGTGGTGGAGGCCTGGGCCGGACGTCCCGACGTGCGTGAGCGCTGCAACCTGGTGATCGTCGGCGGTGACCTGAGTGAACCGTCACCGGACGAGCAAGCCCAGCTGGAACGGATTCAGGCCGTGCTGGCGGCCGATCCGACCGCCGCGCAGGGTCTGGTGCTGGCCGGGCACCGACCGAACGGCATCGTCGCGCAGTGGCTCGCGGCCGCTCATCGTGGCCTGCTGCCGAACGTCGGGCCGGGCGGGGTGTATGTCTGCGGCAGTCTCAAGGAAGAGTTCGGGCTGGCCATCCTGGAGGCGCTGGCCGCCGGTCTAGTGGTGGTCGCCCCGGCTGGGGGTGGACCGGCGACGTATGTCGAGCAGGGGGCCACTGGCTTGCTGGTGGATACCCAGTCGTCGGCCGAGTTGGCCGCCGGGTTGCTGGCCGCGCTGGGCTTGGCCGCCGATCCGACGTCCGAGCGCCGGGCCGAGGCGGCCAGGGACATGGTCCGAGAGCGGTTCACCGTGCAGGAGATGGCGCGGACGCTGGCGGGGGTGTACATCGGCGTGAGCGCACCGGCGCATCGATGACGCTGCTGGTGATCAGCCCGGACTACGCCTCGCATCTGCTGCCCCTGGCCAGTATCGCGAACGCCCAGCGGCAGCCCGGCGAACGGGTGGTGGTGGCGACCGGCCCGGCGACCGCTGCGGTGGTGGCCGAGTTCGGTTTCGAGTGCACCGAACTGCGGTTGGGGCGCGGCTCGAACCCGGGGGTGATCCGGGTCGAGGAACAGCCTGCCGGTGAGGACGACGCGCTGCGCGGCTTCTTCGAAGCCACCAGCCATGGCATGGTCGCGACCCTCAGTTACCAGGCCGAGGCTCGGCGCAACGACCTGCTTTGGGAGCCGGTGGCGACCGCCCGAGCCGTCCTGCAGATCCTGGACGAGGTGCGTCCGGACCGGGTGATCGTCGATCACCTGGCCTTCACCGCCACGCTGGCCCTGCGGGCGGCCGGCGTCGCGTATCAGGACGTCGTCCTCGGCCACCCAACGGCGTTGCCGATCGGTGACGAGGTCTACGGCTTTCCTGCTGGGTGGCCCCGCAGCTTTTCCCCGGATCCGGTGGAACTGGCTGCGCTGCATGCTCTCTGCTGCTCGGTCCGGGACGAGTTCAGCGCCGAGGCGAACGCCGCGCTGGCCGTCCTGGATCCGTCCGCCCCGGCCCTGGACGACGCGTTTGCCGCGCACGGGCCAACCGTGCTGTTCAACTACCCCGAACGGTTGCATGATTCGCGGCGCACGGCCGCCCTGCCCCCGCACCGCTTTCTGGAGTCCTCGGTACGCTCCGAGCACATCTCGGATGAGATCGCCGGCTGGTTGGCCGATCGCCACTCGATCGTCTATGTGAGCTTCGGCAGTTTCCTGTCGGCCCGGGCCGACGTGCTGGCCCGGGTGGTGGACGCCCTCCGGCCGCTGCCGGTCTCGGTGGCTCTGGCGACGGGTTCCGCCGACCGGGCGAGCCTGGGTGAGCTGCCCGGGCACTGGTTGGTCGGCGAGTTCCTGCCCCAGGTGGCGATCTTGGAACACGCGGCCATGGCGGTCAGCCACGGGGGGAACAACAGCATCACCGAGGCCTTGCACTTCGGCGTACCATTGCTGGTTCTACCGTTCTCGACAGACCAGTTCGCCGGTGCCGCGGCCGTCGAGACAGCCGATCTGGCCGAGGTTCTCGACCCCAACCGAGCCAATCCCAACCAGCTTCGCGCCGCCGTCCTGCGCCTGCTCTCCAAGCACCGGGCTGCGCCGGCCTGAAGAGCCCGAACCCAGATCCGTCGTGGTGACAGCGGTTCCTGGACGAGAGTCTTGCCGCTGTCAGCCAAAAGTCAGTACCAGCCGATGGACTCGCTGTGCCCCCAGGCAGCGCAGGGTGTCGCGTAGCGGTCGGCGATGTAGTCCAGACCCCACTTGATCTGGGTCACCGGATTGGTGCGCCAATCCGAGCCCGCTGAGATCATCTTTCCACCGGGCAACGCCTGCGGGATGCCGTAGGCCCCCGAGGAGGGGTTGGAGGCCCGATAATTCCACTGGCTTTCGCGGTTCCAGAGCCGGTTCAGGCAATTGAACTGGGTGGCGTCCCAGCCTCGTTCAGCCGCCATGATTCGGCCCACCGAGCGGGGATTGCGCTTGGCCTTCCGCATCGCCCGGGCCCGGCGGTCGTCCGCAGCCTTGGTCGGCTTGGTCGGCTTGGTTGCCTTGGTCGCCTTGGTCGGCTTGGTCGCCTTAATCGGCTTGGTCGGCTTGGTTGCCGTGGTCGGCTTGGTTGCCTTGGTCGCCTTGGTCGGCTCGGTCACCTGCGTCGGCTCGGTCGCTTTCGCTCGCTCGGCCGCCTTCGACCGTTCGCTCTCGACCAGATCCGTCGCCGCTTTCGCCTGCTGCAGCGCCGCGGTCACCTTGGCCTTGGCCGACTCGTCTTGCGCCGCCCCGAGTGCGCCATTCGTCGCATCGGTCGCCGAACGCCGCCGCTCGCTCAGGTCCCGCAGCGCCACCGCGGCTGGCTGAGGGTTCGTGGACGGCTCGGCGCGCTGGTCTGCACCAGTGATGCCGGCCGTCCTTGGGTCGACCGGGGCGGTTCGGGCTCGCCCGGCCAGCGAAGTGACCGCTACCCCCTCGGCCCCGACGACCAGGGTGAGAACCAAAAGCCGGGCGGCGCTGGCTTTGCCTCGGCCGAAGAGCCGGGCCGGCAGCGGAACGGTCGAGGCCGCCGGTGGACGGCGGGTGACGGGGGTGACGTCGTCGGCGCCGCGACGACGTCCGGTGCCCGGACCCGCCTCGATGTCCAGACTCCACTCTGCCGGATCTGACGAGGCACTGACCGGAGCTGCCGGATGGAACGCATCCGTCGAGGAAAGGGCGGGAACCCGCACGTCGATCCCGGCCGGGCGGGCCTGGGTCGAGGTCTGCCGGATTGGTAAGGCGGCAGCGGTGGGCGCGATCGCGATCCGCATCCCCGGCGTGGCCCGGTGCCGACGAGTGGGCTCGGCCCCGCGTCCGGACACCGCGAGCTGCGGCAGGCTGTGCCGACCAGTTGCCCCACCAGGCGGTCGGCCGCGCGGTGGTCGGTTCGCACCGCGATGGTTTGCGGCACGGGCCTCGGCCCGGCGCAGCTCCGAACGCTTCGGAAAGGGCCTGGCAGGATC
>JANNPJ010000063.1:0-13409 GCA_031400005.1 Kineosporiaceae bacterium
TGGAAATGACCCGACAGGTACCCTCGACGCATGGGCCGTTCCACCCTGAATCCAGACTCCGGGCCCGAGCCGCACTCGAGCAGCCCTCGCCCGCCGGGCCGCCGACGGCGTCGTGATCGGCGTGGCCGCGGTCTTCGTGGCCAGCTGATCCCGCGCGGTGTTCCGGCCTGGCGCAGCCGTGCCGATCGGTTCGATGACCTGGTATTGGACGCCGTTGAGAACCTGGAGAGCCGGTGGGCCACCCAACTGGAAGGGGTCGAGTTCGCGGTCGAGGATGTGCCGCCGAGCGACCCGTCCCCCTGGGAGCACGGCGAGGTACCCCTGGGCCGGTTCTTCCCCTCACAGGGCGAACTGCCGCCGCGGATCGTCGTCTACCGTCGTCCGGTCGAAACCCGGGCCGGTGAACCGCGTGACGTCGGGCAGTTGACCCAGAGCGTCGTCGTGGAGCAGGTAGCACATCTGCTCGGCTTGCCCCCGGAGCAGGTCGACCCGCGCTACGGCCGCGATGACTGACCAAACTGCCCGAAGAACCGACCCACTGGTTAGGGCGTGCCTCAACTCAGCGCAGGCCGAGGGTGCGATCCTGGACGGCCGAGGTCGGCGGAGTGGACGCGACCGAAAGATCAACCGACATCACACTAATCAGTGAGCCCCGCGGGTCCGTGACCCAGCCGACCAGGGCGGCTCCGATCGGGCCGCCGCTGACTTCGCCGATCTTCACCGCCACAGCCTCGACAGGCAGGTGCACGGTGGCCGAGGATTCGCCGGGCACCTCGACGGCCATTGGTTTCCCGATCGAGCCGTCCCGACGCACCTCGGTGATCACCAGCCGCCCGGCGCCCGCAGGTGCGACCAGCGACAGCGTGGAGCGGACGGCTGGTGGCAGCACCAGATAGCCGCTGCCGGTCAGCGGGCGGGCCGCGCCGGCCCAGGCGAACTCGGACGCCGGCGCCGTTCTCGGAACGCCCCCTCGACCGATCCTCGCTCCCGCCACGACCGGGACGTCGGAATCGAGGACAGCCGTGTACGTGCCCGACGGAATTCCGGAGATCGGGATGTCGGCCACCGCGCCGGCCGGGATGCTGACCACCGCAGCCTGCGGCAGCTCGACCGCCCCGGTGGATTCGAGCAGGCGGACCCGGACGATCGCCTCTTCCGCACCCGGCACCGCGATCCGAACCGCGGTCGATCCGGCGGCGCTCGGATCGGCGGCTGTCCTGCCGTATCCGTTCACCAGGGAGATCCCGGGAATCATCTGTCTCTTGGCCGGAGCGGCACTGACCGGGACGTCATCCGCCCCGCCCGGATCCAGGCCGAGCAGCCGGGAGTCGTGCAAAGTGGCCCGGACCCGGCCGGATCGGGTGGTGACGTGCAGGGCGATTTGCTGCAGCCCGGGCGCCAGCGCATCGACGAAGATCGATACCTCGCCGTGAGCCGGAACCACCACGCCCTCCCCCGACGCCGCCCGCACCCGGCCCTTCGGCCCGCGCACGTCGATGTCCGCCACCGCGGCCGCCGCCGCCGGGTTGGCCAGCAGCAGTCGCAACCGGGCACCGTCACCGGTCGAGCCGCCGACCAGCCAGCTGTCCGACGCCGGAACGGTGCAGGTGGTAGCGGTGAGCGCACGAAGATCACCGGAACGAGCAAGAGTCGACTGAACGGCAGCAAGCGCTGGAGAAGGCTCCGCCGAGAGTTCAGCCGACAACTCAGCCGCTGCGGGTTGGGTTGTCGTCTGCAACAGCGCTGGGCCGAGCGCGGTGACGGCCAGCGTCCGGATCACCGGACCTGGCGAGGACGTCGAAAGGTCCAGGCCGTGCCCCTGAGTGATCGGCACGGCGGCGGCAGTCAATCCGGACGGCAGCGGCCGACCGGCGACGCTGGCCGCGCTGGAGCGTTTCCCGGACAGCTGCAGCCGAGCGGACGAGGGCCCGGACTCGGACCCGACCAGCGAACTGATCAACACCGCAGCACCGGGCTCGACCGCGGTACCGCCGTCCGGGACCAGCAAGGTCTCCGGCCCCGGGCAGACCAGGGCCGGGGTGGACGTCGAGATCGGTAGCCGTTCGACGACGGAGGTCGCCCTCGACTGCGGTGGCAGCACCGTTGCCCCAGCAGCCAGACCAGCGGCCACCGCCACCACCCCAAACACGCCAAGGAAGCCGGGCGCACGCGGCGTCACGTTTTCTCCTCAATCGGGATTCCAGCAGCGCCAGTGTCATCGGAGTCCACGTCGTAGCCTGAGCCGGCGTCGTCGACACCGCTTCCCAGGTTGTCCTCAGAGCCAGCGTCGACGTTGATGCCAGGGGCACTGTCGAGGGCGACGTCGGTGTCACTGTCGAGGGCGATGACGGGGTCGGTGTCGAGGTTCTCGATCGCGGCCGCGTCGAACGTCGGCTCGAACAGGACGTCGTCCGCCGGCGGATGAATAAACCTCGGCGCTTCCAGATCAGCCGCAAAGCCAGCCCCAGGCTCAAGGCCAGACCCAGGCTCAAAGCCAGGGCCAGTGCCAGAATCCGCAGCAGGCAATCGGCTTCGCCGACCGGGGGTCTCGATCGGGAAAGGCTCTGGCCGGCCTCGGAACGCCGACGGCGGTGGCCGGAATCGGGGACGACGACGCGGCAGCGGAACCGCCACCAGCAGGGCCAGCCCAGCAACCGCGAGTTGGCCCATCCCGACCAGTCCGCTTCCGTCAGCGACGTGCTGCACGGTGACGACGCCGCCCGACGGAGGCAGTGCGAACGCCTGTGCCCAGCCGGCGTGCGTGACTGGCGTCAACCGCAACCCACCGAGCCTGGCCTGCCAGCCCGGATCGACGCGCTCGGCCAGGACCAGCACCCGCCCGGGCGGACCGGGGGCCACTGCGGCCCGCACCTCGAGACCGATTGACGGCAGGGTCTGGGTGATCTCCCCGGTGGCCGACAGCACTCGCACCCGAGCCGGCCGAGTCGGGCCGCCACCGGAGCTGTCCAGTTCCACCCGCCAGAGGACACCGCCGTCTGTGGTGGCCACCCGGATCAGACCGGGCGCGGTGTCCAGGGCAACCAACGCGGTATCCCGGACCGGAGGCAGCAGCAGGATCGAGCCGACGTCCAGGTCGGCGAGTTGGCCGGTCTGGTCCCGGCCGGAATCGGAGAGCAGGCCAGCGATCACGTCGAGCACCGGGCGGTCGTCCACTGATCCGGGACCGGAGATCGGCGCCCAGCTGGTTGCCGCGGAGTCCTGACCGATTCGCGGACCTCCCGCGCGGTTGAGCGACCAGCGCACTCCCTCGGCGGTCAGCTTCAAGGTCAGGGTTCGAGTCGCCGCCGGTCCTTCGGCCTCGGCCTTGGCTACGGCCGGTAGGACGTCTGGCAATCCGCGGTGCACCCAGTGGTCCCGATCCGCCGTCCACCCCACGACGGACCAGCCGACCAGCACGATCAGCGGGGCGATCACCGACACCACGCCGGAGCCGACGGCCAGCCAATGCAGCGAACCGAGGCTGCGTGCCCGCAACCGACCAGCCGCGCCGTCCAGCCGGATCAGCGCGGCAGCCAGCACCCCGAAGGTCAGCAGCGAGACCCCCGTTCCGGACCAGCCATGTAGCTCGCCATCCGGCCCGGTTCGCACGTCCAGCACCGGGACCAGGACCGCGACCGCCAGTCCGGCCAGCCCCACGGTCCAGAGCACCGCCACCGGTCGGCCTCTCCCCCGGCGCAGCAGCGCCGAGAGGCCGACCACCAGCAGTGGCAGGGTCAGCGCGACGGCGCCGGCGCGCAGCCAGAACGAGGTATCGGCGAATGTCGTCAGGTCGGCGACGAACCGGGCCACCTGAGGTATCGGCCCTCGGTCCAAGGTCGCTGGATCGGTCGGCCAGAGCACTGCCGACCAGCCCACCGGGCCCGAGTCGTCGGCACGTGCCCCACCCGGCTCGGCCAGCAGCAGCCCCGGATCCCGGCCGACCGCCAGCCACCAGGGCAACAGCAGGACGGCCGGGACGGTCGCCGCCCAGAGCAGCAGTCCACGTCCGTGCCGGGCGACGACGGCGATCGCCAGCAGGGCGATCAGGCAGGGCACCGCCAGCGCCGGTGCAGCCGCGATCAGCACGGTGAGGATCAGACCAGCACCGGACGCCGCGGAGATCGAACCCCGGGCCCGGATGGCAATCGCTGAGGCGGGCAGCCGGTCAGCCGGTATCGGGTCGGGTCGGACGCCGACCGCCCTGGCCAGAGCGAGCGCAGCCGGCGGTAGAGCCAGGTGCGCAACGATCGCGCCGAGCCGACCAGCGGCCACCGCCGCCAGCAGCGACGGTGCGGCCACCCAGCCGATCGCGGCCCAGACCCGCAGCGCCCGCGACCGGGTCCCGCCGCCGGCCGCCCACCAGGCCAGCAGCGCCGCCAGCGGAAGCGCCCCGAGCAGGAGCAGTTCGGTCCCGACCCGGGTGGATCCACCCAGCGGCCAGGCGATCAGGGCAAGCACCGCGTCGAAGGGATCCGCAACGCCGGCTTGACCCAGTCCGGTCGGCCGCCAGCCGGACCTCGCCTGGGCCCACAACCGGCTGGCCGTTTCCGGCGCCGGCAGCAGAGCCGGACCAATCGGGATGCCGGTGCCACCGAGCAGTAACCGCAGGCCGACCAGCCCAGCGATCCCGGTCAGCACGCTGACCGCTAGGCCGATCCGCGCGTCCGGCCGGCGGTTTGGGCGTTCGCGCTCGTCATCGAAGGCGACCGACACGGTGTCCTCGGCGATCTCCAACCGATCCCCGACGGTGCTCTCCGGTTGATCCCCGACGTGCGACCGATCCCCGGCGTGAGTCTGTGACCGATCCCCGGTGATCTGCGGGCGGGTCGACTCGGGCCCAGAAGCCGCCGGAACCGCCCAGGCCTCCTCCTGGGTGCGCAGGTAGGACGAGATGGCGTCCCGGCGTTGGCGCAGGGCCGGCCCGGGTCCGGCGAGCAGCCGACGGAAGTCTCGGCGCGGCAATTCCCGACCAGAGCGGACCCGGCGCCGGGCTCGCATCCAGGCCAGCGGTCGGCTCAGCGCCAGCCCGAACGCGACCAGTTCGGCCGCCGCCCGATCCGGCTGCTTGAGAGTGAGCCGGCCGAGTGCCCGGAGCACGGCGGCACCGGCCAACCAGAGCACCAGCAGCGGCAGCAGGAGCAACGGGACCGATGCCAGCCGCAGGTGGATGGCGGCCCGGCGATCCCGCAATGCCCAGGACGTGCCACCGGGGGTTCCGCCGGGAGTGCCCCGGCGGCCGGACGCGGTGGCGGTGGCGTGGGCGATCACCGCTTTCGGGACGACGACGACGCGCAGCCCGGCCAGATGTGCGCGGCGGCAGAGGTCAAGGTCGTCGCGGGCATGGACCAGCGCCGGGTCGGGACCGCCGAGCCGGTCCCAGACGTCGCGACGGACCAACATCCCGGCGGTGCCGACCGCGAGCACATCACTGCGCTGGTCAAGTTGCCCTTGGTCGACGTCGTCCACGTCCACCCCGGTCACCCGCGCACCGAATCGGGACGTGGTGAACCCGACGTCGAGCAGTCGGCGTCCGTCGTCCCAACTGACTTGCTTGCAGCCCGCGATCCCGATCGACGGACCGATGTCCACCGCCTCGATCAAGTACGCCAGCGCGTCCGGAGCGGGCGCAGAGTCGTCATGCAGCAGCCAAAGCCAGTCCAATCGCAGATCAGCAGACGAGCGCTGGCCCACCGACGAGCGCTGGCCAACGGACGATCGCACGTCCACTGCCAGGTCGCCAGCCGATCGCACGTCGATAGCTGATCGCAGGTCCGCCGATCGCAGGTCCGCCGATCGCAGGTCATCAGCTGGTCGCGGATCGACGGACGGCTCTAGCGCGGTCCCGTCGAGGGCGATCAGGGCAGCCTGGACCGCGTCCCCGAAACAGGTGTCGCGGTTCAGCCGCAGCACCCGGCCGGTGGCCAGGGCGAGTAGATCACCACCACCGTCCAGGGACCCGGCGTCGACGGCAACCAGATGGTCGGGACGCCGGGTCTGAGCATCGATGGCGTCGAGCGTGCGAGGGAGGAAAGCGGCGCCGTCATGGGCTACCAGAACCGCAGTTACCCGGATGGCTCCAGTCGGGTCGTCAGGTACATGCCACTCGGCCACCGCCGGGTCGACGTCGGGGTCGAGGTGATAGCTGTACTCGCTGGTCGATGCTGGGGCGGTCGAAGAGGGGTCGCTTCGCAGCCCAGGCTGGGCGCGCAGATCCGGTTCGAGGCGAAGACTCACAGAGGTCGGGACGTCGAACGATCAGACGGCCTGCTTCTTGACCCGTCGCCGTTCGCGCTCCGACAGACCACCCCAGATACCGAACCGCTCGTCTTTCGCCAAGGCGTAATCCAAGCATTCTGCCCGAACCTCGCAGGACATGCAGACCCGCTTGGCCTCTCGGGTCGAACCGCCCTTTTCCGGAAAGAACGCCTCTGGGTCGGTCTGCGCACAGAGCGCGCGTTCCTGCCAGGTCAACTCGGGCGGCAGACCATCGGTCTCCAGGAGAACGAGATCGACTGTCCTGCTGGCAGTTTCGTCGATTGCGTCGTCGTCAAGGTCGGAATCGTCCGCCAGTAGCGCGGCGCCGTCTGTCCCCTCGAGTTCATCGACCAGCGCGCCAGACCGATTGTCGGGCAATGCCTCAGATCGGCTCTCGGACAATGAGTCAGACCGGTCGTCCGTCTCATGACGTCGGGCAGACCGCTCGTCGGACTGCGCCGGTACGGCCGTGAGATCCACGGTCCGCTGGATGACGAGGTCCGGCACTCCATCGTTACGGACCTCGATGTCGACCCTCTCGGTAATCACGATGTCACTTGCCGCCATGAGCTCTTGCACTTGGCGCCTCCCTCGACCCGGGCCCCCGGAGGGGCACTTCCCCCCACTAAGCGTGTTGGCGCGGCTACGTTAGGTGATTTCACTGCACCGACACCAATGGAATTACACGCGTGTCGTACCCAGGTCGTCAAGCGGAAGTCTGGTATCAAACTGCTTTTTGCAATCCGAAGATCGCGGCACACGGTCCATTTCGTCCATCCGTGATCGGGAGGATGCAGGACATCCTGGCAGCTTTAAAAAACGACTTTATGAATCCGATCTGGGCTGGGAACGACTCACTCCAGGCAACAGTTCACCGTGTGTCCCCCAAATGTCGTCCACCCGTCGGATGCCATGCTCGCCCGTTCGGCTCGAACAGAATCGGCCGCGTACCCACCGTCGACCGTCTTGCGGGCGGACCACCAGGACTGAACGAAGACCGAACAAAGACCGAGCGAAGGCCCAGAACGAAGGCCCAGAACGAAGGTTCAGAGTGAAGGCCTCCGAGGGCATGCCACGACCCTCCGAGGACCCTCCGAGGATGCTGCGAGACCGCCGAGGGCAGGGTCGGATGCGCCTTTGCCCGAGGGTCTGGCAGCGCCGGGCAGGGTCGGGGGGTGGCTTGGCGCGGGGTCTGGGAGGATCACCGCATGCGCATCACCGCACTGGCCGGGGGCATCGGCGGCGCCCGTTTTCTCCGTGGCCTGCTGCACCACCTGGATCACGCTCCCGCTGACGGCACTGACAGCACCGAACCCACCGAGGTCACGGTCATCGGCAACACCGCCGACGACGTCACCCTGCACGGGCTCCGGATCTGCCCCGACCTCGACACCGTGATGTACACCCTGGGTCGCGGCATCCATGAGAAACAGGGCTGGGGGCGGGCTGACGAGACGTTCACCGTCGCCGAGGAACTCTCCGCCTACGGCGCCGAGCCGCAGTGGTTCACCCTGGGCGACCGGGACGTCGCCACCCACCTGGTGCGGACCCGGATGCTGGGGCTCGGCTACACGCTTTCCCAGGTCACCGAGGCGCTCTGCGCACGTTGGCAGCCCGGCTTGCGGCTGCTGCCGATGAGCGACGATCCGATCGAGACGCACGTCGTGATCGACGATCCGGACGCCGGTCCGGGTGACGAGGGCGCCCGCAAGGCCATCCATTTCCAGGAGTGGTGGATCCGACTGCACGCTGCGGTACCCGCCCGGCAGATCCTTGCCGTCGGTATCGACCAGGCGAAGCCGGCACCCGGCGTTCTGGAAGCGATCGCCGACGCCGACGTCATCCTGCTGCCGCCGAGCAACCCGGTGGTGTCGATCGGCACCATCCTCGCCGTGCCCGGGGTTCGGGACGCGATCCGCGCCACTCGGGCGCCGGTCGTGGGCATCTCGCCGATCATCGGGGGCGCTCCGGTGCGCGGGATGGCCGACGCCTGCCTGACCGCGATCGGCCTGGAGACCTCGGCCGGTGCTGTCGCCGACCTGTACCGCGATTTCCTCTCCGGCTGGCTGGTAGCACCCACCGACGCCGACTGTGTGGTGCCGGAGGGCGTGACGCTGCGGACTGTGCCTCTGCTGATGACGGACGTCGAGACCTCTGCCGCGATCGCTGCGGCGGCCCTGGATCTCGCCCGCGACCTGTGCCCGTGACCCGCGACCCGCGCCCATGAACAGTGGCCTGCAGCTGTTCGGGGTCACCGGGATGGGTGAGGTTCGACCCGGTGACGACCTGGCGGTCCGGCTCGTTGAAGCCCTGGGCGCGAACGACGAGCACCTGCGGCCAGGCGACATCCTGGTGATCTCCAGCAAGGTGATCTCCAAAGCTGAGGGCCGGACGGTGGCCGCCCACACCCGAGAAGCGCAGATCACCGCCGAGACGGTCCGACCGGTCGCCGCCCGGCGAACGCCGCACGGTGTCTCCCGCATTGTCGAAGCCGCGGCGGGCCCGGTGATGGCAGCCGCCGGGGTGGACGCCTCCAACGTCGTCCCCGGCACGGTGCTGTTGCTGCCCAAGGATTCGGATGCCTCGGCTCGGGCACTGCGGGCTCGGTTGCAGGAGCTGACTGGAACCACGGTCGGGGTGATCGTCTCCGACACCGCCGGCCGGGCCTGGCGCGACGGCCAGATCGACTTCGCGCTCGGCGCCGCCGGGGTGACAGTGACCGATGACCTGCGCGGCGCTGTCGACACTCATGGCCAATCGCTGGAGGTCACGGTCCGGGCCCTGGTCGATGAGCTGGCGGCCGCGGCCGACCTGGTCAAGGGCAAGCTCAGTGGCGTGCCTGCGGCCGTCGTCCGGGGCACACCCGACCTGGTCACCGAGGAGGACGGGCCGGGAGCGGCGGCGCTGCTGCGTCCGGCCCGGACCGACTGGTTCCGCTACGGCCACATCGAGGCGGTCCGGGCCAGCCTGGGCGTGGCGGCCGGCGTCGTGGAACCGCCGTCAATTCCGCCGGACGACGTCCCGACCCGGCTGAGCAGAGCCCTGGACGTCGCCGAGTACGCCAGCTCCGTCGCCGACCTGCCGGTGCTTGATCCCGGGTCGGCTTTCTCCAGCCGGATGGTGCTGCGCTCGGAGAAGGGTGACCAGGCGCAGCTCAGCGTGATCACGGACGACCCCGGCCCGAACGACTGGCTGGTGCTCGGTGCATTGGCGGCCCGCCTGCAGGCCGCCGCCTGGAGCGAAGACCTCACGGTAAAGATCGTCCTCGCCCCTGGTCCGCCGCCCGGCCTTCAGATCACCGCCGCCGAGACGCTTTTCGCCTGACCGAAGATCGCCAGCTCCGCCCGCCATCGGCACCCGAATCCGTCCAGAACGGGCTGAACGGGCTGAACTAACGATCGTGGGAGGCCGGGCAAGGCTGCCGCTCGAGGTCAGCGAGGCAGGTGGGTGGGCAGGGTCATCCGGGGAGCGCGGCGCGGACGAGTAACGGCGTCCAGTTCCAGCAACCGCTGCACCCGGTAGCGGTTGCCTCGATAGCACTCGATCACCTCGGCACAGCCGGCGTCGTCCATCACCTTGCCGGTGAGCGCCCAGGAGACGTTTCGAGCGACGTGGAAATCGCCCCAGGAGAAGGCATCCGGGTCACCGTGGGCGCGCTGCCGGATCTCCGCCGCGGTCCAGATCCCGACTCCGGGAAGCGTGCGCAACCGGCGGGCGGTCTCTTCGTGCGGCAGCCCGACCGTCTCCTCCAGCCGACCGGCCACCGCCGAGGCCGCGATCACGACCCGCCGACGGGCCTCGTCCACTCCGGCCTTGAGCCAGACCCAGGACGGGATCTGCCGCCACACCGCTGGCTCGGGCGGCACGTACATCCCGGCTGCCTCGGCCCGCGGACCCGGAGCCGGCTCGCCGTACTTCACCACCAGGCTGCTCCAGGCGCGGCGCGCCTCCAGCCCGGTGACCCGCTGCTCCAGCGCCGCCGGTACCAGTGCTTCGAAGACGGCCCGACTGCGCGGGACCCGCCACCCCGGCCGGGCCCGCCAGGCAGCCACCAGGCGCGTGTGCTGAGGGCGTGGGACGAAGCTCCCGGCCTCGTCGGAACCACCGAGCAGGTCCGGGACGCCGTCCAGCGCCCAGGCCGCACCCGGCCCCCAGGCCGTCGCCTCCACCTCACCGAGCTGCGGTCGGGAAAGTAGGCGCAGCAAGGTGGGTCCGTCCGGGGTTCGGGTGGCCCGCCAGATCGGTTGGCCGGGTTGTGTCCGGAAGCAGGGGTCCGAGCCACCGCGACGCAGCCCGGACAGGGTCTGCGCCACCGAGATCTCGGTTTCGGGGCGCCAGAGCCGCACGGCACCACCTCGCCCACGCCCACCGGATTTCTCCGGTGAGGGCGAGCTCAGAGCATGCATCAACGTCACGAGCCCATCCTGCCCTGGATGCATCGACCTGTGGACAACGCCACGCGGACCCGCCGACTCCATTCCGTGACCATAGAGCAACAGCGTGAAAGCATCCGCCATACCGGATTTCGGTAGCCGAGCGGGGTCTCGCGGCATTTCGGTAGCGCAGCGGGCACCAGCGCGCGACCTCGGTCGTTGACTCCTTCCGGTGGTGGCATGTTCGCCTTCCATCCAGCGACGACGCGATCCGGCACTGGGCCGGTACTCGTAGACTGCGTCGCCGGATCGCCGGGTCAAAATCGCCGGGTCAAAAACAAGGAGTCGTCGTGGGCAAGAAGTCAGCGACCGTGGATCGCAAGGCCAAGCTGGAAGAGGTTCGCAAAGCCCAGCAGGCAGCCGAACGCCGTCGGACGCTGCTGGTCGCCTCAGCCGCGGGAGTTGTCGTGCTGGGCCTGGTCGCCACCGTCGGGGTGGTGATCCGCAATCAGGTCGCCGCCAGTGACATCACCAAGATCGGCGTTGCTGCGACCGCCGCCAGTTGCGATCAGGTGATCAACGACCCGGTGACCGGGGTGAGCGATCACATCGGACCGGGCACCCCGACGCCGAACGAGACGACGGTGAAGTACGCCACCATCCCGCCGTCGTCCGGCAAGCACCTCGCCGTCCCGGAAGCCCCCTCCCGGGCCTTCTACGACGCGTCCGACCGACCGTCACTGGAAACTCTGGTGCACAACCTGGAGCACGGCTACACCGTCGTCTGGTATGACGAGTCGACGCCGAAGGCTCAGCAGGACGAGCTGAAGAAGCTCGCCCCGCTGGCTCGGAAGGACGACAAGGCCGGGAAGTTCATCGTCAGCGCCTGGGACCAGTCACGAGGTGCCTTCCCCAAGGACAAGCACATCGCGATCTCGCACTGGGGCAAGAAGTCGGGCTATCGCCAGCTGTGCGGCGCGGTCTCCGGCGAAGCCATCCAGAGCTTCACGAAGAAGTTCCCCTACACCGACTCCCCCGAACCCAACGCCGCGTAACGCCCGGCTAGGAGGTCCCCTCGGTTCGGGGCAGGCTGCGGTGGCGGTGGCCGACGAGGAATCCCACGCCGGCCGCCGCCAGGTCGACCAGGGTGAACAGCACCCGGGACAACAGAACGACGACAACGACCGCGCCGCTGCGGTCCAACACCGGGGCGAGCACCGCGGCCAGGGCCACCTCGCGCGCCCCGGCCCCCGCCGGAGCGATGATCACGATGAACCCGACCGCCCAGGCCAGCCCGTAGCCGCCGATCAGCAGGACGGCGGTCCGTAGGTCGGCGGGCGCGCCGAGCGGCACGGCGAGCGCCCAGACCTGCAGGCCGGCGCCGGTCCAGGAGCCGAGCGCCCACAGCGTGGCCAACAGCGTCCCGGCCAGCGTGGTCCGCTCGTCCAGGCCTTCTCTACCGGCCAACCGGAGCGCGCGGTCGACCAACCGGCCGAGCACGGCCGGATGCAACACCACCGCCAACGGGACGACGAGCAGTACCGCCCAGCCGAATCCGCGCGGCAGGGCGGCCGGGGCAAGCGGCAGGGCAAGCAGGACGACGAGCAGCGCGCTGGCCACCGACAGCAGCAGCGAGACCATCGTTGCGGTCGCCGTTCGCCGCCGAGGAACGTGATGGTCGCGCCCGAGTTCGGTCTGCATCACCACCGGCCAGACACTGCCGGGCAGGTACTTGCCGAGCTGGCCGACGAAGAAGATCCGAGCCGCGACGGGCAACCGGAGCGTGGAGCCGAGGTCTGCCAGGATGGTCCGCCAGACCATCCCGGCGAGCGCGACGTTGACCATCGTCGCCAGCACCGCCAGCACCAGCCAACGGGCATCGAGTTCGCGTACGGCGGCCCGGACATCACGCCATTCCGACGCCACCGCCCAGACCGCGAGCGCGACCAGCAGGGTGCCGAAGCCGAGTCGGAACAGCCGGCTCCGGCTGATCACAATCGCCTGACCAGCTAGTTTGCCCAGCAGTGCAAGCACATCGCCGGACTTTCCACCGGCTTCGCCCGATTTTCCGTCAGCCTCGCCCGACCCAGCCGCTCGTTCCATGATCACGATGAGGTTCCTTGTGTTGTCAAGGCTTTGACGTACTCGGCCCAGGGCGCTTCGACGTCCAGGTCCGGTAGACCGGCTCGCAGCGTCTGGATCATCCCTGGAACGGTCAGCCGAGTCAGCGCCGAGGTGAGCGCCGGCACGTCGTCCGGTGGCACCAACAATCCGTCGATGCCGTCCCGGACCTCGCCGGGAAACGTTCCCACAGTGGTGGCCAACACCGGCAATCCGTGAGCATGTGCCAGAAAGACGTTTTGCGACGCGGTGGCGTGCCGGTAAGGCAGCGCCAGAACGTCGTGATCGGCCAGCAAGGCCGGCACCTCCATCCCGGGGACGTACCCTGCTCGAATCCGCACCCGGCCGGCCAGCGCCGGATCGGCGGCCAGCCGGCGGACTCGCTCGCCGGCCTCACCCCACTGCTCACCGGCAACCGTCACGGACACCCCGGGGACGTCGCGGGCCGCTTCCAGCAGGATGTCGTACCCCTTGTAGTCCCGGACCATGCCCAGCGCGAGCACCCGCACCCGAGCAACACCCTCCGAAGCAGCACTCCCCGATCTAGCACCCCCCGAAGCAGCACCCTCCGATCTAGCACCCCCCGAAGCAGCACTCTCCGATCTAGCAAGCGCCCGCTCCCGGCCGGAGGGCACCGGCAGCCCGCCGGGTAGATGCGGG
>JANNPJ010000075.1:0-28185 GCA_031400005.1 Kineosporiaceae bacterium
CTCGGGGACCGCGCAGGCCTGCGGAGAGGCCCAGAGACTGCGGTAGCCAGCCTTGCGGTAGTAGTAGCAGGTGGTTCGGAAGCCGGCCAGGATCGGGAAGACCAGGATCGCCAGCGGGACGCCGGCCGGGAACCGGCCCAGAGGGGTGCCGAAGTCGGTGGAGCCCGGAACACAGGACTCGCTCAGACACGGGGAGAACACCGGCGTCAGGTAGTGGTAGTCCGCGACGAAGTACCACTTGTTCATGAAGATCCGGATCAGCGTGTACACCACGAAGAATCCGAGGATTGCGGCGACCGTCAGCGGCGGTCGCCGCCAGTTGTCGGTGCGCAGCGTGCGCTGGACGATGCGTGCCCTACCGGGTGCGAATACCCCGGTGCCGGTCGGCGCATCGGCAGGCTGCGGTCGGTCCGCCACGGACGTCATTCAAATCCTCCTCAAGACGTGGACCGCGACATTGCGGCCCACGCACTGGCAGTCTTGCGGGTTCGTTGCCATAGGTAAAGCTGAACCGCCAGAACAACTCCAGCCAAAGGTCCGAAACCGGCCCGGAAGGTGACCGACTCCCCCGGAGCACTCTTCAGGTGGGGCGATTTGGTCCCGCGAGATGACCCCAGCCAGGGGTCATCCGGCAGGAGCAAGCGGTCGCTCCCCCGGATTCTCCAGCGGTGTGGCTCAGCGGGCGAACGAGCGGAACTCGGTAAGGACGGCGAGCAACTCGGCGTGCTGTTCGGCAACCCGGCGTGGGGCCGTGCCACCGCGACCGTCGCGCGAGGCCAGGCTGCCGGTGGTGTCCAGAACCTCGCGGACCTTGGGAGTGAGCAACGGCGACACTGCGGCCAGGTCTTCGTCGGTCAGGTCCCACAGCTCCACCGGGCAGCCCTCGGCGGCGGCGCGCTGCTCGCACCGGCGGACACAGCCACCGGCGATCTCGTGCGCGTCCCGGAACGGGACGCCGTCCCGAACCAGCCACTCCGCGATGTCGGTGGCCAGCGCGAAGCCTTGCGGGGCGAGCCCGGCCATCCGGTCGGTGTGGAACACCAGTGTGGACACCATCCCGGTGACGGCGGGCAGCAGGATCTCGAGCGTGTCGACGGCGTCGAAGACCGGCTCCTTGTCCTCCTGCAGATCCCGGTTGTAGGCCAGCGGGAGGCCCTTCAGGGTGGCCAGCAGGCCGGTCAGATCCCCGATCAGCCGCCCTGCCTTGCCCCGGGCCAGCTCCGCGACGTCCGGGTTCTTCTTCTGCGGCATGATGCTCGACCCGGTCGACCAGGCGTCGTCCAGCGTGACGAAGGAGAACTCCTTGGTCGCCCAGAGGATGATCTCCTCGGACAACCGGGACAGGTCTACCCCGATCATCGCGGTGACGAAGGCGAACTCCGCGGCCAGGTCCCGAGCCGCCGTCCCGTCGATCGAGTTCGGCACCGAACTGTCGAAGCCGAGGTCGGCGGCGACCGCCTCCGGATCGAGACCGAGCGACGATCCGGCCAGCGCACCAGACCCGTACGGCGAGACCGCGGCCCGCTTGTCCCAGTCGACCAGCCGCTCGACGTCCCGAAGCAGCGGCCAGCCGTGCGCCAGCAGGTGGTGGGCCAGCAGCACTGGCTGGGCATGCTGCAGGTGGGTGCGACCGGGCATGGCCGCACCCGGATGCGCTCCGGCCTGCTCAGCGAGTGCCTGGACGAGATCGAGCACCGCCTGTGCGATCAGCCGGGCATGATCGCGCAGGTACATCCGCAGCAGAGTGGCAATCTGGTCGTTGCGCGAACGCCCGGCCCGCAGCCGGCCGCCGAGCTCCGGCCCGAGTCGCTCCACGAGCACCCGTTCCAGCGCCGAGTGCACGTCCTCATCCTGCTCGGCGGCCACCACCGTGCCGGCTGCGACGTCCGCGTCCAGAGCCTCGATGCCTGCCAGCAATCCGGCCAGGTCCGCCTCGCCGAGCAGGCCGGCCCGGTGCAGGGCGCTGGCGTGGGCCTTCGACCCGGCCAGGTCGTAGCGGGCCAGCCGCCAGTCGAACTGGGTCGACTTCGACAGCGCTGCCATCGCCTCGGCCGGTCCGCCGGCGAACCTGGAACCCCACAGCACAGTGGACTTGCTACTCACGGACGTCTCCTTCGGAGTGTGGGCGGGCAACCGTGCATGATCACGGGAAGAGTTTGGGTTCACGGGGAGATATTTTGGCCGGCGGCGAGGGCCAGGAAGCGGGCCGCCACCGCCTCGCCACCCAGTGGATCACGGGTGACGACGAGCACGGTGTCGTCGCCGGCGATGCTGCCGAGCACGTTCGGCAGCACCGAGTGGTCGATCGCCGAGGCGAGGAACTGGGCGGCCCCCGGCGGCGTGTGCAGCACCACCAGGTTCGCCGAGGCCTCGGCGGTGACCAGCAGTTCCTCGCAGAGCCGGCCGAGCCGGGCATCCAGCATCTCCTGGTCCACACCGCCGGCCGGGGTCCGGTCGCCACCCTCGCCTGGAGCGGCGTAGACCAGCCCGCCCTCGGGGTGGCGGATCTTGACCGCACCGAGCTCGACCAGGTCACGGGACAACGTCGCCTGGGTAACCACCACTCCGTCGGCGGTCAGCTCCTGGGCGAGCTCGACCTGCGAGCGCACCGGCGTCCGCCGCAGGATCTCGACGATTCGGCGATGACGCGCAATCTTGGTCGGCGGGTTCGCCCGCGGGTCGGCCGTCATGACCTTTGCAGCAGCCACACCAGCAGCGCCTTCTGGGCGTGCAGACGGTTCTCGGCCTCGTCCCAGACCACGGACGCCGGTCCGTCCAGCACGCTCGCGGTGATCTCCTTGCCCCGGTAGGCGGGCAGGCAGTGCAAGACGATGGCCTGTGGGGCAGCCAGTTTCAGCGCGGAGTCGTCGAGAACAAAGGGGACGAAGGGCGCGGCCCGCTGATCGGCCTCACCCTCCTGGCCCATCGACACCCAGGTGTCGGTGGCCAGCACGTCGGCGCCCGTTGCGGCCAGCGCCGGGTCATGCTCAACGGCGACCGAACCACCAGTGACAGCGGCCCGGCGACCGGCCGCGGCCAGGATCTCCGGGTCCGGAAGCCAGCCGGCCGGGGTGCCGATCCGGACGTGCATCCCCGCGTTCGCCCCGGCCAGCAGGTACGAGTGCGCCATGTTGTTCGAGCCGTCGCCGAGATAGCTCAGGGTCAGGCCGGCCAGCTTGCCGTGCCGCTCCCGGATGGTCTGCAGATCGGCGAGCAACTGGCAGGGGTGAAACTCGTCGGTCAGCGCGTTGACGACCGGCACCGTGCTGGCCGCGGCCATCGCCTCGATCCTGCTCTGGGCCCCGGTCCGCCAGACAATCGCCGCGCACTGCCGGGTCAGTACCCGGGCGGTGTCCTCGATCGGCTCCCCCCGGCCCAGGTGGCTGCCGACCGAATCGATGATCAGTGGGTACCCGCCCAGCTCGGCGACGCCGATGCTGAACGAGACCCGGGTGCGGGTGGAAGACTTGTCGAACAGGACGGCGACCGCGCGCGGGCCGGCCAGCGGGCGCTCGGCGAAGATCCCGGCTGCCCGATCGGCCTTCAACCGGTCGGCCAGATCCAGCACCTCGATCAGCTCGTCCGGGCTCAGATCGTCATCTCGGAGAAAGTGCCTGGGGCTCATGCCTGGTCCTCGCTGATAGTGATCGCTGTCGGGGTTGAGGCCGGCGTCAGGCTTCGGGCAGGGGTGAGGCTTCGGGGTGGGGTGAGGCTTCGGGCAGGCGTCATAGCTGCTCTTTGGCGGCTGCGGCGAGAGCGGCCGGGAGCGCCTCGACGAAGGTGTCGGCCTGCTCGGCGGTGAGGATGAGCGGCGGTGCCAACCGGAGCGCGTCCGGGGCCACCGCGTTGACGATGAACCCCGCCTCCAGCAAGTGCCGCGCGGTCGCGGCAGCCACCGGTGCAGCAAAGTGGACGGCGCGTAGCAGGCCGTGCCCGCGGACGCCGTGAATCAGCGGATCAGCCAGGCTTTGGATCCCGGTGGCCAGGTGGTCGCCGGTGGCGGTGGCGTTCGCCAGCAGGCCGTCCCGCTCGATGACGTGCAGGGTGGCGAGGCCGGCCGCGGTCGCGATCGGGTTGCCACCGAACGTCGTCCCATGTTGACCGGCGGACAGCAGACCGGCCACCTCCGGGCCGAAAGCGACGAGCGCGCCGATCGGGATCCCGCTGCCCAGGCCCTTCGCCAGGGTGACGACGTCCGGAATCAGCGCCTGCTCGCCGGGACCGACCACGGCCGGAAGCTGGTGGGCGAACCAGCTGCCGGTCCGGCCGATCCCGGTCTGAACCTCATCCAGCACCAGCAGCGCACCGGCGGCCCGGGTCAGGTCCCGGGCGGTGGTCAGGTATCCGGGCGGAGCGACCCGGACCCCGGCCTCACCCTGAATCGGCTCCAGCACGACGGCTGCCGTCTGGGCGTCCACGGCTCGGGTCAGCGCCTCGAGATCACCGTAGGGAACATGGACGACGTCCCCAGGCAGTGGGGCGAATGGTTCCCGGTAAGCCGGCTTGTGCGTCAGGGCCAAGGCACCCATGGTCCGGCCGTGAAAGGCCCCCTCGGCCGCGACCAGGCCAGTCCGGCCGGTACGCCGGGAAAGCTTGAACGCCGCTTCGTTCGCTTCACTGCCGGAGTTGCCGAAAAACACCGCCGATCCGGGCGGCGCATTGAGCAGCTCGAGCAGCCGCTCGGCCAGGCCAACCTGATTCGGTGTGGTGAAGAAGTTGGAGACATGACCGAGGGTGGCCAGTTGCGCAGTGACCGCTGAGACCAGGAACGGGTGCGCATGCCCGAGGACATTCACCGCGATCCCGCCCAGCAAGTCGAGGTAACGCACGCCGTCGGCGTCCCAGACGTAACACCCCTCGCCACGCACCAGCACTCGCTGCGGCGCACCGAAAACCCGCATCAGCGAACGGTCGTACCGCTCACTCCAGGCCACGTTCCCACCGGACTGAGGGGCAATCAGATCGGTGGCACTCACGGCAACTCCTTCTTCGTGGGGACGACCATGGTGCCGATGCCGTCGGAGGTGAAGACCTCCAGCAGCAGGCTGTGCTTGACCCGGCCATCGATCACGGTGGCCTTCGGCACGCCGCCGCGGACCGCACGCAGGCAGGCCTCCATCTTCGGCACCATGCCCGACTGCAGGGACGGCAGCATCGCTTCCAGTTCGTCGTCGGTCAGCTCGGTGAGCAGGGACGAGCGATCTGGCCAGTTCGCGTACAGCCCTTCGACGTCGGTCAGCACGATGAACTTCGCTGCCCCGAGGGCGACCGCGAGCGCGGCCGCGGCGGTGTCCGCGTTCACGTTCAGCACCTGGCCGTCGTCGTCCGGCGCGACCGTCGAGATCACCGGGATCCGGCCGGCGTCGATCAGGTCGAGGACGGCGGCGGGATCCACCTCGACCACGTCACCGACCAGCCCGACATCCACGTGGTTGCCGTTGACCACCGCACCGCGCCGAGCCGCCAGGAACAGCCCGCCGTCCTCACCGGACATGCCGATCCCGAGTGGACCGTGCTGGTTGATCAGACCGACGAGTTCGCGGCCTACCTGGCCGGTGAGCACCATCCGGACGACGTCCATGGTCTCCGGGGAGGTCACCCGCAGGCCGCCGCGGAACTCGCTGGGAATGCCGAGCCGGGACAGCATCGCCGAGATCTGCGGCCCGCCGCCGTGCACCACGACCGGCTTCAGTCCGGCCGCCCGGAGAAAGACGACGTCCTGGGCGAACGCCCGCTTCAAGTCGTCGTCGATCATCGCGTTGCCGCCGTACTTGATCACCGCGATCGCGCCCCGGAAGCGCTGCAGCCAGGGCAGCGCCTCGACCAGCACGGCGGCCTTCTGCTCGGCGTCCAGCAGCGGGTTCCCGATCGCCGTGCCGATCGACGATTCGGCCGTTGACTCGCGCCGCTTCTCGCTCATGCCTTCGATTCGCTCGGGCGCGGCGCTCGTGACGACGCCTTCCTCCGGCCGCCCACAAGCGACTACGTCGTTGCGTGCGGCCTCCGTCCAGGCGCCGTCGCGCCGCTTCTCGCTCATGACGAGTAGGCGCTGTTCTCGTGCACGTAGGCGTGGGTCAGGTCGTTCGTCCAGACGGTCGCGGTGGCGTTGCCGGCCTTCAGATCGATGGTGACCGTGACCTGCCGAGCGCTGAGGTCGATTGCCGCTGCAGATTCCGCCGGGGCGCTCTTGCGGCAGACCCAGACCCCGTTCATCGCCACGTCCAGATCGGCCGGGTCGAACGCCGCCGCGGTGGTGCCGACGCTGGCGAGAATCCGTCCCCAGTTCGGATCACGGCCGAACACCGCGGCTTTGAAGAGGTTGCTGCGCGCCACCGAGCGGCCGACCTCCACGGCGTCCGCTTCGCTGGCCGCGTTCCGCACCTCGATGCTGATCTCGTGATCGGCGCCCTCGGCATCGGCAAGCAACTGCTGGGTCAGGTCCAGGCAGACCTGCCGGACGGCGGCCCTGAACTCCTCCGGGTCCGGCGCCACTCCACTCGCGCCGGAGGCGAGCAGCGCCACGGTGTCGTTAGTGGACTGACAACCATCGGAGTCAAGCCGGTCGAAGCTGACCCCGGTAGCGGCGCGCAGGGCGGTGTCACATTCGGCGGCGTCGACGTCCGCATCAGTGGTGATCACGACCAGCATGGTGGCGAGCGCTGGGGCCAGCATTCCGGCGCCCTTCGCCATCCCGCCGATCGTCCAGCCAGACGGTGCGGTGTGCACGGCCTGCTTGGCGACGGTGTCGGTGGTCATGATCGCGTGCGCGGCGTCGTTGCCACCCTCGGCACTGAGCGCCTGATTCGCGGCTACCACCCCGGCGAGCATGTGCTCCCGGTCGAACATCGGCCCGATCAGACCGGTGGAGCAGACCAGCACGTCGAGGGCCGAGATCCCGGCCAGCCGGGCGACCTCCTCGGCAGTGGCGTGGGTGAGTTCGAAGCCCTCGGTGCCGGTGTAGCAGTTGGCGCCGCCGGAGTTGAGGAGCGCCGCACGGAGCCGGCCGTCAGCGGCCGTTCGCTCGCTCCACAGCACCGGGTTGGCCTTGCACCGGTTGCTGGTGAAGACCGCAGCCGCGGCGTCGCGGGGGCCATCGTTGACGACCAGTGCGACGTCGAAAGCACCGCTACCCTTCAGCCCCGCCGCGACGCCTGCGGCGCGGAAGCCTTTCGCTGCCGTGACACTCATCTGCTTTGGTCCCTTATGTCTGGTGTGAACTGCTCGCTGTTGACCTGCTGGGCTGCTGTTGCACTGCTGGCCCGGTGACTTGCTGGCCCGGTGACCTGCAGCTGGACTACTCGGCGTCCTCAGTGACGGTGTAGCCGGCGTGCCGCCAGACCGAGGTGGCTACCAGCGACTGAGCAGCCGGGACGAGGATCCAATCGGTATCGAAGGTGGACACCGTGAGGACCGGAATTCCGGCGTCCGCCAACGGTTTCAGTAACCGCAGCAGAATGCCGATCTGGGAGAACTCCACCGCCCCGGCCGCCCGGATCACGGTGAACGGACCTTCGACCGGGCCCGGCACGGGCTCCGGCAGACTGTTCGTCGGGCAGATCACGCTTGTCTCGTCCGCCGTGCGGGAGACGCTGGCGAGCGGCGCTCCCACCGCCCAGTCCGGTTCGGGGGCGTCCGGATCAAGCCGGACTACCGCCATCGCCTGCCGGTACTGGATCAGGTGCACGTTGACTCCTCGAAAATCTTCAGCGTTTGATCGTGCGTCATGGGGCCACCCCTGCGACCGGCAGGCCGAGCGTCTCCGGCAGGTCGAGCGCGAGATTGGTGGACTGCACCGCTCCGCCCGCCGTGCCCTTGGTGAGGTTGTCAATCGCACTGACGACGACGACCCGGCCGATGCGCCCATCCACGGCCAACTGGAGGAGCGCGACGTTCGAGCCGAGCGTATCCGCCGTTCGAGGCCAGCGGCCCTCCGGCAGGACGCGGACGAAGGGCTCGTCGGCATACATTTGCCGCCAGGCCGCGTACACGTCTCCGGCTTCTACCCCGGCCTTCATCCGGGCGGTGCAGGTGGCGAGGATCCCGCGGGACATCGGCGCCAGGGTCGGGGTAAAGGACACCCGAACCGGTTCCAGTCCGCTCAGCCCCAGGCACTGCTCGATCTCCGGGGTGTGCCGGTGCATGCCGCCGACACCGTACGGGCTCATTGAGCCCATCACCTCGCTGCCGATCATGTTCACCTTGGCTGACTTACCCGCGCCCGACGTCCCGCTGGCGGCAACGATCACCACATCGTCCGGTTCCAGCAGGCCTGCGGCGAAACCCGGAGCCAGCGCCAGGCTGGCTGCGGTCGGATAGCACCCCGGGACGGCGATCCGGCGGGCCCCGGAGAGCGCCTCGCGCTGCTTCGTGCCATCCCCGCGAGGCAGTTCGGGCAGGCCGTACGCCCAGGATCCAGCGTGCTTGCCGCCGTAGAACTCGGTCCAGGCCTCGGGATCGGTCAACCGGTGATCGGCGCCGCAGTCGATCACCACGGTGTTGGCCGACAGAGCCGCAGCGATCTGCCCGCTGGCACCGTGCGGCAAGGCCAGGAAGACCACGTCATGACCGCTCAGCTCTTCTGCCGTGGTCGGGGCGAGGATGCGATCGGCGAGCGGATACAGGTGCGGTTGGTGCTCACCGAGTGAACTGCCGGCGTTTGACGCAGCCGTCAGCGTGCCGATCTCGACCTCGGGATGGGCGAGCAAGATCCGCAGCAGCTCACCGCCTGCGTATCCACTGGCCCCTGCGACCGCGACGGTGATTCCCATAACGCATGACTATACACTGGAATGCAATTCCATGCATCATTGCCGGACGATCAGACTTGCGGCCGTTGAGCCCGATGGGAACCACGGGACCAGCCGTCACTATATAGCTGTCCGTCGGGTCGCGGTTACCGAAAGTTGCGCATCGGGCGGGTTTGATCCGTATGTGACCTTGCAAGGGGCCCATGGGTCATGCCTTGGCCGTCATTTCGCGCGTTGGTCCCTCGAAGCGCCTGCCCGTTTCGACCCGGAACGGGCCGCACGCCAGAGCGATCCGATACTGCTGTCCAATTCCCCGTCCGTAGCGAAGGAGGCCTCCATTTTGCCGTGCTCAGACACGGTTGCTCGGGTGCTGCGTCGAAGTGGTCGCGCGTTTTGACCCGGCTAGGGACCCTGCTGGCCAATTCGGCAGTCCCGAACTATCCGTAACCTGCGCGGTTGGCTGGCCGGCTGTCGAAGCTCCCGTCATGGTCAGCCGATACTCCCGCGAGCCACCCGAAATCATGATCAGCGAGCACATCGTGGTGGCTACCCTGAGCATCGCCGTTGCGGGGTGCTGTGCCCCTGGAAAACCGGTGACCGAGGTACGAATCTGCCCTGAGAACCGGTTTTTGAGGGGCACAGCAGCGATGCTCGACATCCTCCTTGGAGTCCAGACCGGTGCTGGCCGCCGTCCGGTCTTGGGCCCTCGGGATTAACCAGCAGGGTCGGCTAGGGGGTCATCGTGCGCGACGAAGTCGATGAAACCGGACACGCGGCGCTGACGTGCAGCGGACGTGTCACTTCTGCGTGATCACGAGGGGTTTGAGCCCAACCAAAGCTCAACCAATTAGGCGGCAGGGTCGGTGACTGGGTCGAGACCGGCATCGACTTCGCGGCCACCCGCGCGGACATACCCATCACCACCAGGGCCCGTGACCGGATTGGCCCTCAGGCCCGTGGTACCGCTAGGCAGGCCCGCAGTACCGCTAGGCGGGCCCGCAGGACCGCTAGGCGAGGGGTCGGTGTGGCCCCAGGGGACGACGGCCAGCCGTCGGTTCGGCGCGGGGACGGCTCCGGAGCCATCGGCCAACTCCTGCGCGGCCTTTCGGAGCGAGTCGACGGTGTCGACGCCCGAGCGCAGGAAGCACCCGGACCAGGCGTCGAGCGTCCCCTCGGCCACCGCCAGCACCAGGTCGAGCACCTGCTGCGGGGTGTTCCAATCGGTCCGCCCGGCGTGCATCGGCATGGCCGCAGTCATGTCGGTCTGGACCCTGCCCGGTGACAGTTCGAAAGCCCTTATGCCGCACGCAAATCCGGCCAGATGCAGGTTTCCGGTGAGCCGGAACAGCCCGGCCTTGGCCGCGCAGTAGGCCGAGTAGACCTCGCGATCGCCCGCTCCCGCACCGGAATTCAGGTTGATCACCCGGCCGCCACCGCGCTCGATCATCCCCGACACCACGCCCCGGATCAGGTGGAACGGACCGCGCAGATCGGTCTCGACGACGTCCCACCAGTTGTCCGGATCGGCTTGCCAGACCGGCACTTCCACCGACTCGATCACGCCGGCGCTGTTCACCTGGTGGTCGACGTCTCCTATCTGATTTTGGACGTCGACCACGGCGGCCTGCACGGCGGCGAAATCCCGGACGTCGGCGACCCCGATCCCGCACCGACCGCCACCGTTCCGGATCTCCTCGGCGACCGCTTCCAGAGCGGGGCGCGAGCGACCGAGCAGGCCGACGGCAAGGCCGGATCGGGCCAGCCCAAGGGCAATCTCCCGACCCAGACCTCGATTTGCCCCAGTCACCAACGCCGTTCGGGCCGGCCGCATCGTCACACCTGTCGTCGGACCTGCCATCGGTTCACCTGCTCACTTCCAGGCCGTTTCCGGCCGACCCGACGCATAGCCGACCCGACGCACAGCCGACCCGACGCATGGGCTACCGGCGCAGCGTGGCACCAGTCGCCGCGGTCGCCGCTGCCACCGCCGAGTCCCGCGCGGCGAGGGTCTCCTCGGCGGTCAGCGTCCGATCGGGAGCGCGGAATCGCAGGGCAAAGGCCAGCGAGCGCTGCCCGGGCTGGATCGGCGGTTTGGTATAGACGTCGAACAACCGCACCGACTCCAGCAACTCCCCCGCACCCGCGACCAGGGCAGCCTGTACCTCGGCCGCCGGGACGTCGGCGTCAACGACGAGCGCGACGTCCTCCTTCGCCATCGGGAAGGAGGAGATCGGCGCGGCGGCGATCACCCCGCCGGAGGCCGCGATCAGCACGTCAAGGTCCACCTCAGCGGCCACCGTCCGCGCCGGAAGCCCAAGCGCAGCAACCACCTTCGGATGAAGTTCACCTGCGTGCCCGAAGAGCTGACCGGCGATCTCCAGCCGGGCACAGCGACCCGGATGCCAGGGCGCGTGATCGGTGTCCTTAGTCACCGTGGGGGTGATCCCGACGGTCCGAGCGACCAGCAGCGCGACGTCCACCGCGTCCGACCAATCCGCCGCTCGACCGGCGGCGTTCCAGCCGGGCAATTCGCGCATCCCGGTAAGCACGATCGCGGCCCGGCGCGGCTGGGCCGGCAGTGCGGCATCGAGGGCGGCCAAATCGGCCTCCGAGGGGCGACCAGTCACGTCGGGGCGACCGGCCACCGGCAGGGCACCGGCAACCGGCCGGGTCACCGAGCCGATCTCGAACAGCCCTAGATCGGTGAACCCGCGCCCGACATTCCGGCGCGCCGCCTCAACCAGCGTGGACAGCACCGACGTGCGCAGGAACGGCTGCTCGTCGGACAGCGGGTTCGCCAGCTTCAGCGCAACCCGACGCGGGTCGTCGGCGGCCAGGCCGAAGGCGTCATGCACCGCGGCGCCGACGAACGGATAGGTGAGCACCTGCACCAACCCGTGCTCGGCCAGCGCCCGGGCGATCGACCGGCGCACCTGCTGGCCATGGGTCAGCCCTCGCCCGGGCGGTGCGACCGGCAGGATCGACGGGATGTGCTCGTATCCGCGCAACCGGGCGACCTCCTCCACCAGGTCGACACCGATCCGCAGATCCGGCCGCCAACTGGGGGCGCGGACCAGCAGCACATCGGATTCGGTGATCTCGACAACGGCCCCACCACGCTCCGATTCGAGCACCTCGGCGCCCTCGGCGGACACCGTGCAACCGATCTCGGTCAGGCTCTCGATCACCTGCGCTCGGGACCACTCGCACCCGGTGACCCGATTCGGCAGATCCCAGGACATCCGGATCGAGGCACCTGGCTGTGCCCGGCCGACGTCCGTCACCGGTCCGATCACTGTCTGCTCACCGCCGCCGAACTCCACCAGCAGCCGGACGGCAAGTTCCGCCGCTCGGTCCGCCAGGTCGGTGTCGACTCCGCGCTCGAACCGCTTGCTCGCCTCGGTGGACAGCTTGTGCCGACGCGCGGTTCGCGCCACCGTCACCGGGTCGAAGTGCGCGGACTCGATCAGCACGTCAGTCGTTCCGGCGTGGACCTCGCTGCTGGCCCCGCCCATCACTCCGGCCAGGGCAAGCACCCGGTCCCCGCCGCCGTCGGTGATCAACAGGTCCTCCGGATCGAGCACCCGATCCACGGCATCAAGCGTCTTCAGCTTCTCCCCCGGGCGGGCCCGGCGGACGACGATCGGCCCGTTCAGCCGGTCCAGATCGAAGGCGTGCAACGGCTGGCCGACGCTGAGCAGGACGTAATTGGTGACGTCGACCACCAGCGAAATCGGCCGCATCCCAGCTTGTTCCAGCCGACGCTGGAGCCAGCGTGGAGAGGCCGCCGTGGCATCGATGCCACGGACGATCCGGGCCACGTACCGATCGCAGCCCAAGTGCCCACGGATCGGGGCGCCGTCCTCCAGCCGGACGTCGAAGCCGTCCCCGGCCGGAGCCGGAACCTCGACCAGGGCAGGATCAACCGGGTCGGTGAATGTCGCACCGGTGGCATGCCGGTACTCCCGGGCGATCCCGCGCAGGCTGAGCGCATAGCCGCGGTCCGGCGTCACATTGACCTCGACGGTTTCCTCGGCCAGGCCGAGCAGGGCGATCGCATCGGCACCTGCCGGTGCGTCGTCCATCTGCCACTGGACCAGCCGGATGATCCCCTCATGGTCATCGCCGAGGCCGAGTTCGCGCGCGGAGCAAATCATTCCGTCCGACACGTGACCGTAGGTCTTGCGCGCCGCGATGGCGAAACCGCCCGGCAGCACCGCGCCCGGTAGGCACACCACGACCTTGTCGCCGACAATGAAGTTCCTTGCACCGCAGACGATTCCGCGCGGGCCGAAGGTGCCGTCCGGCAGCGGTACGCCGTACTCACCGACGTCCACCTGACACCAGCGGATGATCTTGCCGTTCTTCTGCGGCTCCTCGACGAACTCCAGGACCGCGCCGACGACCAGCGGGCCGGTGAGGTCACCGCCGCCGTGCACGCCCTCCTCCTCCAACCCGACCCGGACCAGGTCGGCCGCGACCTGCTCGGCCGTAACCTGGGCGGGCAGCTCGACGTACTCGCCGAGCCAACTCAGTGGCGCGCGCATCAGGACTCCATGCCGTAGTGCTGACTGAACCGAATATCGCCCTCGACCATGTCGCGCATGTCCTCTACCCCGTTGCGGAACATCAAGGTGCGCTCGATGCCCATCCCGAAGGCGAAGCCGCTGTAGACCTCCGGATCAATACCGCAGGCGCGCAGCACGTTCGGGGTGGACCATCCCGCAACCGCCCCACTCGATCCAGCCGGTGCCCTTGCAGGTCCGGCAGGTCCGGTCGTCGCCCTTGCAGATCACGCAGAGCACATCCGGCTCGGCGCTCGGCTCGGTGAACGGGAAGAACGAGGGGCGAAGCCGAGTCCGCACGTCCGGACCGAACAACTCCCGGGCGAGGTGATCCAGGGTGCCTCTGAGGTGGGCCATGGTCAGGCCCTTGTCGATCGCGAGCCCTTCGACCTGGTGGAAGACCGGGGTATGGGTGGCGTCGAGTTCATCGGTGCGGAACACCTTGCCCGGGCAGACCACGTAGATCGGCGCGCCGCGCTCCAGCATCGTCCGGGCCTGCACCGGCGAGGTGTGGGTACGCAGCACCAGGCCGCTCTCCGGCGGGTCGACGAAGAAGGTGTCCTGCATCTGCCGGGCCGGGTGGTCCGGGTCGAAGTTCAGCGCATCGAAGTTGAACCACTCGGCCTCGACCTCGGGGCCTTCGGCGATCTCCCAGCCCATCGCGACGAAGATGTCGCCGATCCGCTCGGAGATGGTTTCCAGCGGGTGCCGGGCACCCATCGGGTGCCGGTCGACCGGCAGGGTGACGTCGACCGATTCGTCGACCAGGACCCTGGCGTCGCGCTCGGCCTCCAGCTCGGCCTGCCGGGCCACCAGCGCGCGGTTCACCTGACCGCGGGCGGCACCGATCCGCTTCCCGGCGTCCGCGCGCGCGGCCGGCGGCAGCGCACCGATCTCGCGGTTGGCCAGGGCCAGCGGGCTGCGGTCACCGGTGTGATCCAGGCGGGCTTGCTTCAACTGGTCGAGATCGCCAGCCACCTCAAACGCCTTGACTGCCTCCTCGACGAATCGGGCAAGCTCGTTCTCGGACAGCACAGCAACCTCTACCGGGTCGTAATCCTTGGTTCCAGGCACCCGTCAATCCTCTCAGACTCAGTCATCCGGTTTTCCCACCGTGGTCGCCGTACCAACGGGGAGGACTCAGGCCTCTGGGAGGGCTTCCAATCGCCAGGGCGGACGATGAGTCCTCCCCGTTGGTACACCGCCGGGCGGTACTACCGAGAAGTGGGGCGGCGGTGGGCGCGGGCGGTGGCGTACAGGCAGACGGTGGCCGCGGTGGCCAGGTTCAGGCTCTCGGCTCGGCCGTGCACCGGCACCCGGACGACGGCATCGGCCAATGCCGCATCGGCGTCCGGCAGTCCCCACGCCTCGTTGCCGAACACCCAGGCCACCGGCCCGGCCAACAGCGCGGTGGGGTCGGTGTGCGCCGCGTCGGACAGATCGTCCAGGTCGATGGAGCCAGCGCCGTCCGCCGCCAGAATGCGCAGGCCCGCGGCGCGTAGGCCGGCGACGGCGGCAGCCAGCGGCACCCCGGCCACCACGGGAAGGTGGAACAGGCTGCCGGCGGTAGCTCGGACCGCCTTCGGATTGTGGACGTCGACACTAGCGTCGGTCAGTACGACTGCGTCCGCCCCGGCTGCGTCGGCGGCCCGGATCACGGTGCCGGCGTTGCCGGGGTCACGAACCTGGGACAGCACCGCCACCATCGCCGGCCGGCGGCGGAGCACCGGCTCGAGGTCAACCGTGATCAGGTCACAGACCGCGACGAGGCCCTGCGGGCTGAGCGTGCCGCCCTCGGCCAGCATCGCCGTCAGGACCTCGTCGGTGATCGGGCGAGCGACAATCCCGGCCGAGGCGGCGGCGTCCACAATCTCTGGATACCGCTGCGCCGCCTCGTGAGTGGCGTACAGCTCGCGCACTGCCCCCGGTGTCGGACCCCGGCCCGCGCGAGCTGACCGCCACTCGCGAGGCTGCGCAGCCGGTTCCGCAACGGAGAGCGCGACCGCCTCGCGGACCGCTTGCGGTCCCTCGACGACGAACCGACCGGCCCGCAAACGCGCGGAACGCCCGGAGAGCCTGGCCACTGCCTTCACCCGATCGGATCGGGGATTGGACAGCAGCACCTGCTCCGGGCGTTCCGAAATCACCGGCTGCATGCTGCGAGTAGCGCTGTCTTCGTCGTCATCGTCATCGCTGCGTCACCGTTTCCGCGTCTCCCTGGTGTGGCACCAGCAAGATCAGGCTGCGTTGCTGTCCTGTGCTGGCAGCGCCGCCCGCGCAGCCACCACGAGGGTCGCGAACGCAGCAGCGTCGTTCACCGCGAGCTCGGCCAGCATCCTGCGGTCGACCTCGATCTCGGCAGCCTTGAGGCCCTGGATGAACCGGTTGTAGGTCATCCCGTTGAGCCGCGCGGCAGCGTTGATCCGCTGGATCCACAGCTTGCGGAAATCTCCCTTGCGCGCCCGGCGGTCACGGTAGGAGTACACGAGCGAGTGCGTGACCTGCTCTTTTGCCTTGCGGTACAGCCTCGAGCGCTGCCCGCGGTAACCGCTGGCGCGCTCGAGAATCTCGCGACGTTTCTTCTGGGCATTTACTGCCCGCTTCACGCGTGCCACGTGGAGCCTCCTTGGTTCAATGCGCCGATCTGATCGCCGGCGCTAGGGCGGGGCGAGGAATCAGATACCGAGCATGCGCTTGACCCTCTTGGCGTCAGCCGGCGACACATCCACGTCGGCAGCCAGGCGGCGGGTCCGCACGCTGGACTTGCCCTCCAGGTAGTGACGGCCGTTGCTCTGCTCGCGCCGGAGCTTGCCACTGCCCGTCACCTTGAAGCGCTTCTTCGCACCGCTGTGCGTCTTCATCTTCGGCACGTCTGTCTCCTCGTTGATCCGCGCGGATGCGCGGGTAGATGGTGCTCCGGGGCCGGGGGGCTCCGGAGCACCCGTTCAGTGCTGCCGTCAGGCGTCGGCGGCGGCTTGTTCGGACTCGGACGCCTTGGAGGCGTCGTCCTTGTCCTTCGGCCTGGGACTCGAAGCCGGGCTGGCCGCAGGACTCGCGGCCGGGCTCGGAGTCGGACTGGGGGTGGGACTTGCGGCCGGGCTCGGGCCGGGACGAGCCGGACCGGGCTTCGGCGGCGGGCCCGGCATCGGCCGGGGACCGGGACGAGGTGCCGTACCCGGCGTTGCCGAACCGGGAGCCGGCGCGGGCCGGGCAGCCGGGGCAGGACGCGCGGCCGGAGCCGGAGCAGGCCTGCTCACGGGAGCAGCGGTCGGCGTCGAGGACGGAGCCGACGACGATCCGGACGGGCCGGAGGACGACGGAGCCGACGACGGGCCGGACGGGCCGGACGGCGACGGCCGACTCGACGACGACGGCGGGCCGGACGGCGAGAACGGGCGTCCGGTCGACGGCGGCCGGGACCCGGACGACGACGGCCGACTCGACGACGAGGACGACGGCGGTCGACTCGAGGACGAGGACGACGGCGGCCGGGACGAGTACGACGACGATCCGGCGGCAGGTGCAGCCGACTGCGGCGGGGTCGCACGCTTCACGAAGATCGGCTCGCCGTCCTCGGATACCGGACCATCGGCCGGATTCGTGTTCGGCGTCTGGACCGCGGCAACCGGAACCGGAACGGGTGCCGACGGGGCGGCATCCTCGGTCTCGAACTCTTCCGAGTCGTCCCGCATCTCGTCATCGCTGTTGTCCCGCACGCGGGGCGGCCTGGTGGCCTTCTGCTCCGCCTTGGCTTCCGCCTTCTTCTTGTGCGGGCCAATGACCATGATCATGTTTCGGCCGTCCTGCTTCGGCGAACTCTCGACATAGCCGAGTTCAGCTACGTCTGCAGCCATCCGCTGAAGCAGTCGGTATCCCATTTCCGGGCGCGACTGCTCGCGACCACGGAACATGATCATGACCTTGACTTTGTCGCCCGCGTTCAAGAAGCGCTCGACGTGGCCTTTTTTCGTCCCGTAGTCGTGCGGGTCGATCTTCAGCCGAAGTCGGATCTCCTTGAGGACGGTGTGCGCCTGGTTCTTGCGCGCTTCACGATCCTTGATCGCGGACTCATACTTGAATTTCCCGAAGTCCATGAGCTTGCAGACCGGCGGCCGGGCCTGCGGCGCGACCTCGACGAGGTCGAGATCGGCCTCCTGGGCGAGACGCAACGCGTCTTCAACCCGGACGATGCCGACCTGCTCCCCGTTCGGGCCGACCAGCCGCACCTCGGGGACGCGGATACGGTCGTTAATCCGGGGCTCGCTGATGTGGTGCTCCTTCATGCCGTCACGAAGACCACCGGCACACAGGAGAAGGCTCCCGAACGCGGGCGCGCGGGAGCCTCAAACGGTCGCGCGGCAAACTACTGCCGCGCTGCCTCACCCCGGCAAAGGGGTGAAACTGTTCCACCCCGAAGGGTGGAACGGACCGGACCCGACGTCCTCAAGCCTTATCGATCAGATCAACGTGCGATCAGCTCGGTACGGTCAGACGACGGGTGGGAGAGACTCCACTTGGCGCACCGGGCTCAACAGAACCCGGTCGGTCAGTTCCCCAGGGTATCAGCAGCAGGCCGACCAATGCGACGGCTACCCCGACACTGCCGATCAGAGCGAACCCGGCCCATGGACCGACCGCGTCGATCGCCGTCCCGGCAGCGGGCGTACCGGCCGCGATCCCGAGCGTCATCGCCGAGCCGTACCAGCCCATCGCCTCGCCTCGCCGTTCCTCCGACACCAGTCGGCTGATCGCCGTCGCGGTCGCGCTGATCGCCGGAGCACAGAGGAACGCGGCCGGGATCATCGCCGCCGCCAGCCACCCGGTGCTCGGAGCGAAACCGACCGGAATCGTCAGCAGGCCGAGCCCCAGCAGCAACAGTGAAGGCGGCACCGCTCGGTGGGCCGCTCCGTACACCAGCCCACCGACCAGCGACGCCAGCGCCCAGACGATGAACACCACCCAGGTCAGCCCGACGTCGCCGTTGGCCCGGACATGCGCCACGATCGAGACATCGGTGCCCGCCAGGACGACAAGCGATCCCGCCGTGATCGCCAGCACCGCTAGCAGCGCAGGATCGCGCAGCATCGCCGACCTGCCGCTGAGCCCGGCGTGCTGGTCTGATGGCGCACCCGGCACGGACTGCTCGTTCGGCTGCCCGCCAGGCACGGAGCGCGCGGCGCTGTCAGTTTCTCCAACGCTGCGGGTGGGCGGATTGAAGATCATCAGCGCGAGCCCGGCCAAGGAGAGTCCGGCACCAATCGCGAACACCGTACCGGTCGTCGACCACTGGGTGGCCAGTAGCACCGCGAGCGCCGGTCCGGCCATGAAGGTGAGTTCAGTGCCGATCGAGTCCAGCGCGAAGGCCGTGTGCTGCTGCGGCAGCGGGACGAGGGCGGCCAAGGACTGCCGGACGACGGTAAAGATCGGCACCGTCAGCAGCCCACCGACGAAGACCGCCAGCAGCAACGCCTGGAACCCGAGGAACGGGATGGCGGCCCAGATTCCGGCCTGGGCCACCACCGACGGCAGCAGCGCCCGGCGCAGCCCGAACCGATCAACCGCTCGCCCGCGCCAGGGGCTGCCGATCCCGGCCCCGATCGTCGACACCGCGGCCACCAGCCCGGCCGCGGCGTAGCCACGGTCCATTCCCAGCACCACGTACAGCGTGATCGCCACGGTGGACCCGGCGTGCGGCACTCGAGCGAGGACGGCGAAGACAAGCAATCGGAGGACGCCCGGCAAGGCGAGGACATCGCGATAGGCAACGGTGGACATGACCAGCATCCTTGCCGGGACCACCGACAATTGCCTCTCATTTCCCTTTGGCCCCAGCATCCGAGCGCCTGGTTCGGTGTCGCCGGGCGTCGACGTGGGGGCCACTCGGGCACGCAGTCACCGGAATACCTGCAGGAGCGGGCGGTCACCGGCGCGGTTGTGCGTCTGGAGTGGCCCCCGACCTTCATTCTTGTAGCCGGGCCGGCTCGGCGCGGAGGTTGTTTTCGGCGGGAACGCTCGGGCGTAGGCCCGGTACTGGCTCGGGCGCGGCCAGGATCGCGAGATCTGCGTCCGCGAGAACAGCGCCGTTGCGGTCGTCCGCGCCCGGCATGATCGGCGGTAAGCCTGATCAGGCGGCCCACCTCGAGGCCCGCTCCGGCAGCCACCCCAGGCCGGGCAGCACCTGCTGGTCAGGCCGTGCGGACGGTGAGGCGCAGCGACTCGGCACGCTCGGCCACCACGTCGGCGGTGGCGAGCAACTGCGAGGCCCGGCCGGTGATCTGGTGCACCTGGTCCGGCTCCAGGCCGATCGGCAGGCCGAGGACGACGTTCAACCCGGCCATCCCGTCCGGCTCACACCGGTGCGCCACCAGGCGAGGGATGGACGCCGCGATGGCGGCGACGGCGCCGCGCACCTCCGGGTCGTCGGCCGGCGGCAGCCAGCCCCGGCCCTGCGCCACGGCCCAGACCGCTGGACGGGGCAGCAGGCAGTCGATCGGGCCGGCCGGATCGATCGCGATCACATCGCACCCCTCCACGACGGCGGCCTGGGCGGCTCGCGCGGCTTCCACCGGCACCGGTCGGGCGGTCGGGCTCCAGGCGGTGAGTGCCGCCGTGCTGCTGAACGTGGGCAGGATCCGCCGACCGTCCGGGCCGGTGATCGTGACCAGGGCCATGTCGGCGCTCTTGTCACCCTGGCCATGCTCGGCCGCAGAGCGCAGATCCTCGCCTTCGCCGAGCACCGCGACGATCGGAACCAGCACCCGGGTCGGCGCCCAGGCCCGGACGACGTCCATCAAGGCGGACTGATCGCCACGGTTTCGCCAGCCGGTGAGGGCGGCGAGCAACCCGGCGGCCGCCGTCCCATCGTCCCCGGCGAAGGGCTGTCCGGTGAGCGTCCGACCGGCCCACGGCACCCCCGCCGAATCGGCCGCCCCCGCCGAACCAGCCGAGCCGGCCGCCGCCGAACCGGGAGCGCCCGGTTCGACCGGACCACTACCGCCCGAGTCAGCGTCCGGCGACATCCAAGGCCTCCGGCAGCGTGAAAGCCCCCGAGTAGAGAGCCTTTCCAACGATCGCACCTTCGACGCCGAGAGAGACCAGGGCGCGCAGGGCAATCAGGTCGGCCAGGCTGGAGATGCCGCCACTGGCCACCACCGGCTTGTCGGTCCGAGCAGCCACCTCGCGCAGCAGTTCGAGGTTCGGCCCGCGCAGGGTGCCGTCCTTGGTGACGTCGGTGACGACGTACCGCGCGCACCCATCCTCATCCAGCCGGGCCAGGGTCTCCCACAGGTCGCCGCCCTCGCGGGTCCAACCGCGCCCGGCCAGCGTGGTGCCGCGCACGTCCAACCCGACCGCGATCCGGTCACCGAAGCGCTTGATCGCGTCTCTGGTCCAGTCCGGGTCCTCCAGCGCGGCGGTCCCGAGGTTCACCCTGGCGCAGCCGGTGGCCATCGCGGCGTCCAGACTGGCGTCGTCCCTAATTCCCCCGGACATCTCGACCCTGACGCCGAGCTCAGTGATCTGTGTGACCACATCGGCGAGCAACTCCCGGTTCGAGCCACGCCCGAAGGCGGCGTCAAGATCGACGAGGTGAATCCACTCTGCTCCGGCCCGCTGCCAGGCGAGCGCCGCCTCCAGCGGATCACCGTAGCCGGTTTCGCTGCCGGCCTCGCCCTGTACCAGCCGGACCGCCTGACCGTCGCTGACGTCAACGGCGGGCAGCAGTTCCAGCCGTGGGACGGCGGTCGTGGGGTCGGTCATCGTGAAGCCTTCCATCGGAGGTTTCGAGCTTGTCGAACGCTACCGGCTGACCATCATCCGCACCGCACCGCACCCGGCCCGCCTCCAGCGATGATGACGCCACAGATCCCCGGCGCCCGCTCACACCAGGCCCCGCGCGCTCAGGTCCGACCTACGTCCGGCTCAGGATGCTGACAGCAACCTTGGCCCGTGCGTGCTCGACTTCCAGGTAGTGGACGGCCTCGGGCACCTCGCTCAAGGTGTAGGTCCGGTCGATGACCGGGACCACCTCACCGGCCTCGGCGAGCTCGCGCAGCATCGCCAGAAGTTCGCGTCGCGGCGTCGCCGTGAGCAGCACGATCCGCTCGCGAGCGAAGCGGGCCACCACCTGCCCCTTGATCACCAGCCCCATCGGCCCGACCAGACCGGGACGACCGCGGGACGTGCCGCCGCCGGAGAGCACGAGCGTCCCACCCGGCAGCAGGACCCGCCGCAGCCGGCCCAGCGAACGGTTGCCGACGAGGTCGAGGACCACGTCGTAGTTCCGGCCATCGCGGCTGAAATCGTCTGTGGTGTAGTCGATCACGTGGTCGGCACCGAGGGATCGAACCAGCTCGGCATTCCTGCTGCTGCACACCGCCGTCACCTCGGCCCCGAGCGCCTTGCCGATCTGTACGGCGAAGGTGCCCACGCCCCCGGACGCGCCGTTGATCAGGACGTGCTGTCCCGGCCGTACCTGTCCCAGGTCACGCAGGCCGATCAGGGCGGTGCTGCCGGCCAGCGGCATCGTGGCCGCCTGCTCAAAGCTGAGGTTGTCCGGCTTGAACTCGATCTGGTCGGCGGGGGCGCACACGTACTCGGCGAACGCGCCGTGGGCATCGCCGAGGTCTCCGTACACCTCGTCACCAGGGCGGAACCGATCCACGCCCGCACCGACCGCCTCCACCCGCCCGGCGACGTCCGTACCGCGGATCCTCCGCTTGGGCCCGCGCCACCCCATCACCGTGGGCAGAGCCAACCTGGCCAAGTAGGGATCGCCCCGCATTACGTGCCAGTCCCGGGCATTGACCGAGGCCGCGTGCACCTGGACCAGAACCTCGTTCCGGCCGGGTACTGGCTTCTCGACGTCGTCAAGCCGCAACTCGTCGGCTGATCCATATCGTTGCTGAAGAATCGCTCTCATGAGGAAATGGTGGCGGTCGGGACCGGCGCCGCTCATCAGCGCACAGGCCGCAACCGCACTGGCCGATAGTACGAGTCCAGATGGCCGATGGTAGGTGAGACCAGGCGCTAATCCGGGTATCTGGAGCCCTTCGGCACGCGGTCGGTCTCGTACGCCCAAATGGCGATCTCCACTCGGTTACGGGCGGCCAACTTGGCCATCAAACTCGCGATGTGGGTCTTGACGGTGCTGAGGCTGATGTACAGCTCCTCGGCGATCTCGGTGTTGGTGCGACCACGGGCAACCGCGGTAAGAACCTCTTCCTCCCGGCCCGTGAGCGCCTCGATGGGTTGCCTCGGCGGCCCGGTGGACCCGGCGTCGGCGAAGGCCTTGAGCAAGCGCGTGGTGATGCTCGGGGCGATCAGCGCGTCCCCGCTGGCCGCGGCGCGGACGGCCTGGCCGAGCAGGACGGAACCGGCGTCCTTCAGCAGGAACCCCCGCGCCCCCGCTCGCAGCGCGGCGTAGACGTAGTCGTCGAGGTCGAACGTGGTGATGACGACCACGGCGAGGGGGTCGGTGACTGCGGGTCCGGCGAGCCGGCGAGTGGCTTCGATGCCGTCCATCCGGGGCATGCGGATATCGAACAGGCACACGTCCGGGCGCAGCCGCTGGGCCAGCTCGACAGCTTCTCGGCCGTCGGCGGCCCCGCCCACGACCTCGATGTCCGGCATGGCGTCGAGGATCATCGTCAAACCGGTGCGAACGATCTCCTGGTCGTCGGCGACGAGCACGCGGATGGCCATGCCGTGATTATGCGGCTCCGGCGATCCCGAGGGCGCGGCGGGTCAGGTCCGAGGCAGGGCTGCCGTCACGGTCCAGCCTCGATCCGGGTTGGGACCGGCATGGCACGTGCCGCCGAGCAGGTCCACGCGCTCCATCATGCCGTGCAGGCCGAACCCGCTGGCGGCGGAGTGAACGGCGCGGATTTCGCCATCGTCGCTGACTCGCAAACGCACCGACTCGGCGTCGGCCGCGACGTGGACCTCGATGCGAGTGGCCTGCCGGGCATGCCGGCGTGCGTTGGTCACTGACTCCTGCGCGAGCCGGTAGATCGCCGTCCCGACGGTCGGCGGGATGTCGACAAGATCGCCGCGCAGTTTGACGTCGACCACCGGACCGGTCGCCGACCGATCCGCCAGCCGTTCCAGGTCCGCAATGCCCGGGCTGGGCGCCAGCTCCGCCGGTTGGGCCTGGCGCAGGGCACGCACCATCGTGCGCATCTCCGCGAGGGCCCGGGTCGCCTCGGCCTCGATCAGCCGAAGCGCCTCGACCGCGGCGTCCGGTCGCGTCGGCGCCACCGCGATCCCGGCCTGGGCCCGGATCGCCATCGCCGAAACGTGATGAGCCACGATGTCGTGCAGGTCGCGGGCCAGGCTCTCGCGTTCCAGCAGTTTGGCCTGGGCGAGCTCGCGGGCCCGCAGTCGCACCCGGTACCGCATCGCGGTGGCGAAGGCGAAGGCCGCGAACATCACCACGAACCCGAGCACCGCGTCGCCCAAGCTGAGGTAGCCGGAGGCCGCTGACAGGCAGATCTTGGTGAGGATCAGTGCCGCGCCGCCCGCCGCCTCGCGTCCGGAACCCCAGCGGAACAGCGAATACGGCAAGATCAACAGATAGGCCATGGTCGCGAGCTCAGGCTCGTGACCGATCAGCAGCGGGGTCACGCCAGAAGCAGTGAACGCGATCGCGACCATCAGCAGCGGCCGGGTCCGACGCCACCACAGCGTGGGCACCAGCGCCAGCGCGATGGCCACCGAGAAGGTGCGCGACGACAGGTCCGTCCGCAGCAGTCCTTCGATGGTCACCAGCGGCACGAGCACGCACACCAGCGCCCAGTCCCGCCAGCCGTTTCCCGGCGGGTCAACGGGACGGCGCTCGGCCCATACCGAGCGAAGAAACTCCAGCACCCCTCGATCGTACGCAGCAATCACGGCCACCGGATTGGCCCAAAGTACGGCCGTCGTCTCCAACCTTTGACCGGCCGGCTCCGGCCCGCGCTCCGATGAGGTACGCCCCTCGTCGTCGCGACGATAGCCACGCAACGCCGGAGCGAGAAGGACGCAACTACTGAAGGGGCACCGCCGTGAAGTCCAATGCCACATCGAACTGGCTCATCCCCACCGGCCTGCTCGGGCTCAGTGCCGTTCCGGCGCTGGCCGGCAGCCTGCGACTGGCCGAGATAGCCGGCGGCGGGCAGCTGATGCCGGACACCGACCGGTTGGGCTCAGCCCCCGTGCCGGTGGCGCTGCACATCGTGTGCGTCACCGTGTTCAGCATGCTCGGCGCTTTCCAATTCGCCCCCCGGTTCCGCCGTCGCCGCAGGGGTTGGCACCGCATCTCGGGCCGGATCGTGGCCTCCTGCGGACTGCTCTCTGCGCTGAGTGGCCTGTGGTTGACCCTGTTCCTGCCGCGCGCGGCACTCGACGGCGACGCGCTGGCGGGCATCCGCGTGGTGGTGGGCGTGGCCATGATCGCGTCCCTGATCCTCGGCATCGCCGCGATCCGCCGTCGTGACGTCGTCAGGCATCGCGCGTGGATGGTCCGCGGCTATGCGATCGGCATGGGCGCAGGCACCCAGTTCTTCACCCAGGTGTCCTGGCTCGTCGCGATCGGCCCGCTCACGATGCCCAGCAAGACCGGCACCATGGCCGCCGGCTGGCTGATCAACGTGGTCGTGGCGGAATGGATCATTCGGCGCCGCCCGTCCCGGCCGACTCGGCGGCCGGCGCGGGTAGCGAACGCCGTGCCGGTGCGTTGAGCCCGGCATCGCCCAGGTTGACCCTCCAGGGTCAAACATCGGAGAAGGCACGCCCCGGGCAGATTCGGTCTGAACGTCGGGAAAGCCAGGACACGAGCTTGGCTACTCGAAGCGGGAGACGTCGCCGGCGCCACGGCGGAGGATCTCGGGCTCGTCGCCGGACAGGTCGATCACGGTGGTCGGTTCGAGGCCGCAGTCGCCGGAGTCGAGCACCGCGTCCACCTGATGGTCGAGGCGTTCCTTGATCTCCCAGCCCTGGTTCATCGGCTCCTCGTCACCCGGCAGCAGCAGGGTGCTGGACAGCAAAGGGTCGCCCAGCTCAGCCAGCAAGGCCTGGGTGACCGTGTGCGCCGGAATCCGGACGCCGACCGTCAGCTTCTTCGGGTGCAGCAACTGTCGGGGCACCTCTTTGGTGGCCGGCAAGATGAAGGTGTAGCTGCCCGGGGTAGAAGCCTTGACCAGCCGGAACATCGCATTGCTCACCTTGACGAACTGGCCCAGCTGGGCGAAGTCGCGGCACACCAGGGTGAAGTGGTGCTTGCCGTCCAGGTGCCGGATCTCCCGGATCCGATCCAGCCCGGCCCGGTTGCCCAGCCCGCAACCCAGCGCATAGCAGGAGTCGGTCGGGTAGGCGATCAACCCGCCCTCCCGGATCAGCGCAACCGCCTGGCTGATCAACCGGGGTTGTGGATTGTCCGGATGCACATCGAGGTACCTCGCCATGGCCGGAAGCTTAGGCCCAAGATCCCCAGCTTCGGCCCGCTTCCTGTACCGCGCGGGAGGACTCACCGTCGGGCAGGCCCCCCAAACGGGGGAAACCGCGCTGAATCCTCCTGGCCGGTACCCCACCAGCCCGAGGCGGTGAGCCAGGGACCAACTGTTCCCGAGGTTTGACCCCTGCAGGGGGTCATCCGGCAGGAGCAAGTGCTCGCTCTGAAGGCCGACGACAACCGAACCATCTACCGACAGCTACCCACGGCTACACTGTGCGATCTACATGGTCTGCAGCCAGTTGCGCAGGAGCTGGGCGCCGGCATCGCCGGACTTCTCCGGGTGGAACTGGGTGGCGGTGAGCGGGCCGTTCTCCACCGCGGCGATGAACCTGCCGCCGTGCTCCGCCCAGGTCACCAAGGGCGGGGCGAGAATCAAACCAGGATCACCGGGCGACGGCAATTCCCACTTCTGCACCCCGTAGGAGTGCACGAAGTAAAATCGCTCGTGCTCCACCCCGGCGAACAGCTTCGAACCGACCGGCGCCGAGACAGTGTTCCAGCCCATGTGTGGGACGACGTTGGCCGGCAGCAACTCGACGGTGCCGGGCCACTCCCCCAGCCCTTCCACGTCGTCCCGAGCGAACTCGACCGACCGCTCGAACATCACCTGCAGCCCGACGCAGATCCCCAGGACGGGCCTGCCACCGGCCAAGCGGCGGCCGATCATCCGATGCCCGCCGACCGCTCGCAGCCCCTCCGCCACCGAAGCGAACGCGCCGACTCCCGGGACGACGAGAGCGCCACAATTCAGCGCGGTCTGAAAGTCGGCCGTGAGCGTCACAGCGGCGCCGACTCGTTCCAGAGCCCGGACTACGGATCGGACGTTCCCCGACCCGTAGTCGAGCACGACGACCTCGGACGAATTCATGGCCTCAGCTTAGAGAACGATCGGCGAGGGCCGGTCACCCCTTGCCCGAGCGCACCGCACGACGGTATTCCCGGTTCAGGTTCGCGATGCTGATGAACGGGATCTCCTTGGGGCAGGACACCGTGCACTGCCCGGTATTGGTGCACCCGCCGAAACCCTCGTCGTCCATCTGCGCCACCATGTTCAGCACCCGGGTCTCGCGTTCCGGCTGCCCCTGCGGCAGCACGTTGAGGTGCGCCACCTTGGCCGCGGTGAAAAGCGTCGCCGAGCCGTTCGGGCAGGCGGCCACGCAGGCACCGCAACTGATGCAGGTGGCGTTCTCGAACGCGGTGTCCGCGTCGGGCTTCGGCACCGGCGTGGCGTGCGCCTCGGGTGCCGAGCCGGTCGGCGAGGTGATGTAGCCGCCAGCACCGATGATCCGGTCGAAGGCGGTGCGGTCCACGATCAGGTCCTTGATCACCGGGAACGCCCGGGCCCGCCACGGCTCGATCACGATCTCGTCACCGTCGGAGAAGCTCCGCATCTGCAGTTGGCAGGTGGTGGTCTGCAGCGGGCCGTGGGCCCGACCGTCGATCATCAGGCTGCAGGCCCCGCAAATACCTTCTCGGCAGTCGTGATCAAACGCCACCGGGTCTTCACCGGCCAAGGTGAGCTTCTCGTTGAGCGTGTCGAGCATTTCCAAGAAGGACATGTCCGGGGTGATCTCATCGATCTCATACGTGACCATGGATCCGCTGTCCGCGCTGTTGCGTTGGCGCCAGATGCGCAGTTTGAGGTTCATGCGTAGCTCCGCTGCGAAGGGTGAACGTACTCGAATTCAAGGGCCTCTTCGTGCAGAACGGGTTTGGTGTTCTCCCCGGCCCACTCCCACGCCGAGACGTAGCTGAAACGGTCGTCGTCTCGGGCGGCTTCGCCGTCCGGGGTCTGGCTCTCCTCCCGGAAGTGGCCACCACACGACTCGCGCCGGTTCAGCGCGTCCAGGCACATCAAGTACCCGAGTTCAATGAAATCGGCTACCCGGTTGGCCTTTTCCAACGATTGGTTCAGCTCGACGCCGGTACCGGGCACCTTGACGTTGCGCCAGAACTGCTCGCGGAGCGAGATCAACTGATCCAGGGCCTTCCGCAGGCCGGTCTCGTTGCGGGCCATTCCGCAGTTTTCCCACATGATTTCGCCGAGTTCCTTGTGGAAGGAGTCGACCGTGCGGTCACCGTTGATCGACAGCAGCGTGTCGATCCGCGTCGTCACTTCGGCTTCGACGGAGGTGACCGCCTCGCTCTTCGGGTCGATCGGCAGGAACGGTCCGCGCGCCAGGTAGTCGTTAATGGTCGACGGCAGGACGAAGTACCCATCGGCCAGTCCCTGCATCAGCGCACTGGCACCGAGTCGGTTGCCCAAGTCATAACGATGTTGTACCACCATACTCGGCTCATTTATCCCCCGCTTATCAGCGTCACAACAATGCAAGGGACCTTCTTTGACAAGATGCACATGACAATTTCGCTTTCATTTCCG
>JANNPJ010000076.1:0-12719 GCA_031400005.1 Kineosporiaceae bacterium
GACGTCATCCTTCGGCACCTGCAAGGCGACGCTGTTGACGTTGAAGCCCTTCAGGGTGTCGGTCCCGGTCTCGGACAGATCCCCGCCGTAGAGCAGATCGAAGACCCGCAGGTCAGCGAAGAACGGGTCGTCGGCCTGACCAGCGAAGGTCTTGCCGTTGCCTTTCACCCTCACCTTCGCGATGGCTTCGTTGCGCAGCTTGGCGTAGTCCGGCATCGACGCCTTGCCGACGTTGGTCGGCGCCACGATGCCGCGGGCGACCCGCCTGGCCTTGCGGCCTTCGATCCGGGTCAGCGTGTATGACTGCTTGAACAGCAGGTTCTTGTCATTCAAAGAATCGACCACGCCGTCGTTGTAGAGGAACGTGTCGATCCCGCGCTTGTCGTGGCTCTTGAACTGCCAGCGGTAGACGATGTCTGCCTTCGCGTCACCGTCGTTGTCGATGTTGATGTCGTAGCGGGCACCGTCTTCGAACGGGTAGAAGTTCGGCCCGCCGTTCGGCTCCTGAAACGGGATGAAGTTTGCAATCAGGGTGACGCTGTCCTTCTTGGAAGGCGCGACGAAGGCGTAAACATCGGTGTTGTCCACCCGGGGGTCGCCCGCGATCAGGGGCGCTTCCCGGTGGCTGGAGGCCTGGGCGGGTCCCGCGCCGATGAACGCCACGCCGAAGGCGGCACCCACCGCTGTTGTCGCGACAGCCATCCGCCGACGACGTGAAGTTCTAGGTGCAATAGGAACGGTGCTCATCGTGCTCCTCCTGAGACGTGGGCGAGGTTGTCGCTCATCGGCCTTACGGAGCAGCGGTCAATTTGGATGAAGTTATTTTGAGAAGAATTGGATTTAAGTGAAACTTATCGCAGCCGACGGTCCCCGGGCCGGGTGATCCGCAGCCACCGGTAGCCGTATCCGTCCAGCTCCAGCTCGGTTTCCCCGCCCTTGCCAGGATTCGTGGTCCCGGTCTGAAGCAGGTCCGTCAGTTCACAGTCCGGATCGGTGTCGGACAGCGTGAGTGGCACGGTGACCGCGCCTGGTCCGAGGTTGTGCAGCGCAATCAGGCTCGCGTCGTCCCATGTCAACCGATGGGCGAGCACTTGGGCGTGCGGCTGCTCGATGATCTCGAACCGGCCCCAGCCGAGTTCGGGGCAGACCCGGTAGCGAGTGGTCAACAGCCGGATGAAGTTCAGCAACGAGTCCGGGTCGTTGCGTTGCTCGGCGACGTTCACGTGCTCGGGGGAGAAGCCACCGGTCACCACCGCCGCCGCCAGGTCATCCGGATCCGCGGTGGAGAAGCCACCGTTCTCGCCGTTGGTCCACTGCATCGGGGTCCGGACGGCGCTGCGGTTCCGCTCCGACAGGCTCTCACCCATCCCGATCTCCTCGCCGTAGAACAGCACCGGTGTACCCGGCAGCGAGAACAGCAGGCTGTAGACCATCCGAATTCGGCGCGGGTCGCCGTCCACCATCGGCGGCAACCGACGGATCAGTCCGCGCCCATAGACCTGCATCTCCGGCTCGGGACCAAACGCCGCGAACACTTCCTGACGCTCATCATCGCTGAGCTTGTCCAGGGTCAACTCGTCGTGGTTGCGGACGAAGGTGGCCCACTGCGCGTCCCGCGGGATCTGCGGACGCGCGGTCAGGGCCTCGGCCAGCGGGCCGGCGTCCTGGCGCGCCATCGACAGGTACATTTTCTGCATCGCGATGAAATCGAACTGCATGTTCAGTTCGCCGCCGTCCTCGCCCCCGAAGAAGGTCTGCTGCTGATCGTGCGGCAGGTTCACCTCGCCGAGCAGGATTCCATCGCCGGTTCGGCGGCCGAGGAACGCGCGTAGCGACTGCAGGTACTCGTGCGGATCCGGCAGACTGATCGAGGGTTCACCCACCGTCTCCAACAGGAACGGAACGGCGTCCACCCGGAATCCAGAGATGCCTAGTGACAACCAGAATCCCATCACCTTCGCGATCTCGTCGCGGACGAACGGGTTCGTCACGTTGAGATCCGGCTGGTACTTGTAAAACCGGTGCAGATAATACTGCTTCGTCTTACGGTCGTACTCCCAGGCACTGGTTTCCGCGTCCGGGAAGACCGGCGCCAGATTGGCGTCCTTCGGCGGCTCGTCCACCCAGGTGTACCAATCCCGGTGCGGTGACTTCTTGCTGGAGCGGGCAGAGATGAACCAGGGGTGCTGGTCCGACGTGTGGTTGACGACGAGGTCGACGATCACTCGCATCCCGCGGTCGCGGGCCGTACGGATTGCTTCCACGAGATCACCGTGGGTGCCCAAACGTGGGTCCACGCCATAGAAATCGGTAATGTCGTACCCGTCGTCACGGTCCGGAGTGGGATAGAACGGCATCAGCCAGATGCAGGTGACGCCGAGTTCCTCCAGGTAATCGATCCGTTGCGCCAGACCGGGCAGATCGCCGACACCGTCGCCGTTCCAATCGATGAAGGTCTCAACGTCGAGACAGTAAACGACGGCCGTTTTCCACCACAGGTCGGCGGTATCCGAGATCCTCATCGTTGATTTTTACCAGCGTTCGTTCGGATTCGCGCTCTGGGTTGCCTCGCTGGGCTCCGGCCGAGCTGGTCCATCCTGCGGAGCCGGTCCATCCGGCGGAGCACCCCCGTGTTGTCGGCCAACGTTTGCTTCGAGTTCTAGGCTCTGGAACACCTGTGTCCGGGACGGGCGTAGTCTCTTCCCCTGGCGGTCATTGGAGACCCGCTCGATCCGGATCCTCGCGATCGAGCGTCCCTCCGGCCGGATCGCCTTGGCAGCGGATGAAAGGGGCCGGCTTCTCATGGACCCGGCACAATTGGCGACTGAAGCGTGCAAACGCTTCGCGGCACTGCACTCTTCGACAGCACCGTCTTCGGGGCTTACGGCCCCGGCGGTACAGGGCTCGGCGCTTCCGGGCTCGGCGTCGGCCGCACCTGGCATCGGTGGGTCGGCCGCAGAGCCGTTGCTCGATGCGTTCAAGCATCTCGCCACCCTCGATGGGTGGGCGAAAATCGCGATGACTCGGCTGGCTGCCGACCCGCAGGACACGCGAGCACATACGGAGTTGCGCCGCAGCCTGGAGCAAGCGGCTCGGCTGCACCCGCAGTTCACCCGTCGGCTCGCGGATGTAATCGCCGATCGACCCTCGGTAAAGACGAGCCTGTCAAACACAGGTTCGCTTCCGTTGAGCCATCTTTCGTAGTTTCTGAGGCCGACTTCTGGGTCCGACCTCTGAGGCCAATTTCTGGGTCCGACTTCTGAGGCCGACGCGCAGCCGAAGTCATCCCGTCGGCGTCGTACCTGGCGCGCCTCGGGTGAATATGCCGTACTCAGAAAGCATTTCGCCCGCTGACCGCGCTACTGGGTGAATTCCGTGCGGATATCGCGCACGGAATTCACCCAACAACTCCAGCGTCTCACGGTGAGCGTCCGATGGCCCCGGCTGGCTGGTGGCGCGCCGGGCTTGGCGAGCCAAGTGGAGGCCGCGCCGCAGCCGAGCCGCGAAGAGCGCAAGCGAGCATGACCGGTGGCAGTCGACACCCGTTGCCCGCTGAAGGGTGCGTGACCTGGTTCACCTTTGCTTGCTCGGATGTCACGAAGATCACTGAAAACAGCCATCTACCTGCGAAGATGTTCCCAAATGAGGGTCAGATCACAGGCGGATCGGGTCATGGGTCGGGCCCAGGGGTCGTTAATAGAAGGGACGGCGAAAGCCCGGCCGTCACCCGATCGATCCGAAGGACGCGCATGAACACCCCCGAAACGATCACGAATCTGCGAACCCACCTTGCCGAGCGTCGTATGATCCGGCAGCGGAGCAAGCGCCTCGAAGAGGAACTGGCCAGCTACAGCACCCCGGCCGAGCGGCTGGAACTGGACGCGATCCTGAGCCGGCACACGGCCGAAGAGATCGCTGTGCTGGAAGAGGCGCTGAGCCGTTCAGCGATGTGGCGCCCGATGTCGCACCACTGATCGCCTGCACCACTGATCGACCAGCCCCACTGATCGACCAGCACCTGCCACTCTGCGGCGACACGATGACGTGTCGCCGTTCTTGCTTTGTCCGCTGCCCACATCGCGGTGCTGGGTCACAGTCCTTCGGGGTCGCGGGCCAGGACCGATCGGCCGCCGTCTACCGGCAGCGTCGTGCCGTTGACGAATCCGGCGTCGTCCGAGAGCAGGTAGCCAATCGCCGCAGCCACTTCATCGGTCAGGGCGACGCGGCCGAGCGGGTGCAGCAGTCGCATCTCGCTCTCGATCAGCGCCGCCTCCTCGGCGTCCTTCGACCCCAGGTACGCGGCGTAACGTTCGGTGTCCACCGATGCGGGGGCGACGGCGTTCACCCGGATGCCGCGCGGGCCGTACTCCACGGCGAGGGCTCGAGTAAGTCCTTCAATCGCCGCCTTGGCAGTGACGTACGGCGTACAGCCGGGGACGGCCTGGCGGGCCTGGTGCGAGGAGACATTCACGATCGCGCCCGGCGTTCCGGCGGCCAGGAACCGGCGAACCGCGGTCGTGCACCCGGCCAGGGTCGGCGCCAGATTCGTCTCGATCAGCTTCAGCACCTCGGTTACGGACGTCGAATGCACCGAGGCGTCCCGGAAGATGGCCGCGTTGTTCACCCAACCGGCCAACGGCGCAGCGGACTGGGCCATGTCCGCCGCCTGCTCGGTTACCGCCTCGTCGGCGGCATCGCCGGTCACAGCGGCGATCCGGGCTCCGTCCGGATGGCTGTCAAGCCAGGACAGGGCAGCCGGATCAAACTCGATTCCGACCACGGTGTTTCCGTTCTTGAGCAGCCGTTCGACCACGGCTCGTCCGATTCCCCGACCGGCCCCGGTCACCACATAAGAAGAACTCATGACAAAAGCCTAACTTCGGTCACTGAGATCGGCACACGTGCTTCGCGAGGCAAGCAAATGAGTGCTGCACGAAGCAACCAGCAGGTGCCGCACAAAGCACGCACGCGAAGCACGCACGCATGCGCCGCTGTCTCCCGTCGTCACTTCGGGGGCCGATCCGGCCAGTTCGAAGGGTCGATGTGCCGTTGCGAGAGGCGATGCGCCGTTCCGAAGGGCGATGCTCCCGTTGGCTACCGCCTTTGCCCTTGTTGATCTCCGTTTGGGTGGATACCGGGAGTACGGCTTGAGCATGACGGGAGCATCGCGAGCGGGGGATGGCAGTGGGCGATGAGTGGGGATGGCGAGCGGGCGATGAGCGGGGGATGACGAGGGGGGATGGCGAGCGGGGATGGCGAGTGGGGGGAGCGGCGCCGTGGTGCTGCGGCGTCGGATGGAACCTGCGATCACAGATTGAGGACGACGGGCGGCATGCAGGGGCGGATCTGGCAGGCTGACGGGTATGTCCGGAACTGAGGTCCAACCCATGCTGCCGATCGAGCGGCTGCGACGGGAGATCGCCCCGGGCGCCGTCCACCTGCCGGACTGGTTGAGTCTCGATCAGCAGCGGGAACTGGTCCAGGCGTGCCGTGGGTGGGCGATCGGACCGGTGCCGCTGCGGCATGCCCGACTGCCCACCGGGAACGTGATGTCGGTGCAGACCGTGTGCCTCGGCTGGCACTGGTCGCCATACCAGTACACCCGCACCGCCACCGACGCAGGCGGTGCCGCAGTCGCACCGATGCCAGACTGGCTGGTCGAACTGGGCCGGACGGCGGTGGCCACGGCCTACGGTGATCCGGCGGCAGTGGACTATCGACCGGACACTGCTCTGATCAACTTCTACGATGATCAGGCGCGGATGGGCATGCATCAGGACAAGGACGAGAAGAGCGACCAGCCGGTTGTCTCGCTGAGCATCGGCGACACCGCAATCTTCCGATTCGGCAACACCGAGAACCGGAATCGGCCCTACACCGATATCGAACTGCTCTCCGGTGATCTGTTCGTCTTTGGTGGGCCGTCCCGGTTCGCCTACCACGGCGTCCCCAAAGTGCTTCCAGGTAGCGCTGATTCACGCTGTGGGCTACCCGCCGGCCGACTCAATCTGACGCTCAGGATGACCGGCTTGAGCTAGGACTCGAGCACGGCCTTGCGCCCCAACCACGCCCCGGTGATCCGCAGACCTGCTGAACCGGACATCGAAGGGCCACTCCAGCACGCACGACGGGCCCGGCGAGCACCTCCTCCTGCAGGTATCTCCGTGATCTGCGTGCCTGCGTGGCCCCACCACTCGCCCACGTCTGCCCTTGGCCGCGGACATCACGGAACGCTGGTCAGAACCCGAGCCTTGAGCCCGACCTTGCGCCGGAGCCGCGCTCACATGTTGATCATGTGACCGGCCAGTCCGTGGAGGGCCTCCTTGACCGCTTCGCTGAGGGTTGGGTGCGCGTGCACGTTCCGGGCCAGCTCGGTCGCCGTCAGGTCCCAGAGTTGGGCCAGGGTCAGTTCGGGCAGGAGTTCGGTGACCTCGGGACCGATCAGGTGCCCGCCAATCAGCTCGCCGTACGTGGCGTCGCTGATCAGCTTCACGAACCCGACCGGGTCGGCCAACCCCTGCGCTTTGCCGTTCGCGGTGAACGGGAACTTCGCCACCTTGACATCGAAACCCCTTTCCCTGGCTTGGGCTTCGGTCCAGCCGAAGCTCGCCACTTGAGGCTGACAGAACGTGGCTCGCGGCATCATCACGTAGTCCAGGGCCATCGTCTCGGTGCCGGCCAGGGTTTCCGCCGCGATGACTCCCATCGCCTCGGCGACGTGCGCCAGCATCAGCTTGGCGGTGACGTCACCAATCGCGTAGATGTGGGGAACGTTGGTTCGCATGAACTCGTCGATGGCGATCGCTCCCCGCTCGGTGAGTGCGACGCCAGTGTTCTCCAACCCGTAGTTGGTCACCCGTGGCGTGAAACCGATTGCCTGCATGACCTTGTCGGCCTCGAGTACCTGCTGGACGCCGTCCTTTGTCACCGTTACCTTGACCGGGCCGTCGCCGTCCTCGATTGACTCCACTCGGGTGGAGGTGAGCAACTGGATTCCGGCTCGCTTGTAGCGCCGGGTCAGTTCGGTGGAGACGTCGACGTCCTCCAGCGGCAGGATGCGATCCAGGTACTCAACAATCGTCACTTTGACGCCGTAATTGCTTAAGATATAAGCAAATTCGATACCGATCGCGCCTGCTCCGGCGATGATGATGCTTCCCGGTAGTTCGGAGCTGAGGATCTGCTCTTCGTAAGTGACCACTCGATCGCTGAGACTGGTACCGGGCAGCAGGCGAGTGGTAGCGCCGGTGGCGATGATGCAGTCGTCGAAGGTCAGGGTGTCGTGGCCGCCGTCGCTGCGAGCGACGTCCAAGGTATGGGCGTCGACGAAGGTCCCCCAGCCGTCGACCTCGTCGATCTGGTTCTTCTTCATCAAGAAGTGCACGCCTTTGACCCGCCCATTGGCTACCGTCCGACTGCGCTGATAGGCCGCGCCGTAGTCGACTCGTACTTCGCCGTCGAAGTGAATCCCGAAGCTCTTTGCCTCCGCCGTCACCAGATGCGCGATCTCGGCATTGCGCAGCAGTGCCTTGGACGGAATGCACCCGACATTCAGGCAGACCCCGCCCCAGTATTTCCGCTCCACCACGGCGACCTTCTTGCCGAGTTGGGCGGCGCGAACGGCGGCGACGTACCCGCCGGGGCCAGCGCCGAGGACGAGGACATCGTAATGACGAGACTGACCAGACATGCCGCCTACGGTAGCCAGCCACGGCTTCGGCCCCTCCGGTGCCACCGCTTGCAGGGCCATCTGGTGGATCTGGGTCGTTCGCCCCCGAAATAAACCCGTGGGTAATTTATGCCACTCGGACTCTTGTGGTCGTACCTAACCAAAGGTAACTATTAGGCCGCATCGGAACACCCGGAGTTGTGCTCATGCCCAGGAGACCCCTGTGAAACTGAACCGCACCTTGACCGGATCATCCATCGCCGCACTTGCGCTCACCGCAACCGCGGTGCTCGCGGCCCCCGCACTCGCGACCCCCACCCGGGTCGCAGCGGGAACGGCGACCACCGCGACCGACACCAGCCTGGCCTCGACGCTCACCGCCGAACTCGGCTCCGACACGGCCGGGAGTTATCTCGACGCCGACGGCCGCACCGTGGTGTCGGTGACGACCAAGGCGGCCGCCGCCACCGTTCGGGCGGCCGGGGCGGTGCCGAAGCTCGTCACCCGAAGCACCGCCGACCTGAATAGGGCGACCAGCGCGCTGGACGTCACGGCCAAGATCCCGGGCACCGCCTGGGCCATCGACCCGGCGACCAACCAGGTGCTGGTCTCGGTGGACAGCACCGTTACCGGGGCCGATCTGGACACCATCAAAGCCGCCGTCGCCGAGCTCGGCTCGGCCGCCCGACTGGAGTACATTCCCGGCGCCTTCAGTACGAAAATCAGTGGTGGGACGGCGATCTACGGCGGTGGGGGTCGCTGCTCGCTTGGCTTCAACGTGGTCAGCGGTTCGACCTATTACTTCCTGACCGCCGGTCACTGCGGCAATATCAGCAGCACGTGGTACGCGAACTCCAGCCAGACGTCCGTGCTGGGCACCCGGGCCGGAACCAGCTTCCCCGGTAACGACTACGCGATCATCCGGTACACCGGGTCGGCCACCCACCCGGGTAACGTCAACCTCTACAACGGCAGCACCCAGGACATCGCCAGCGCCGCCACTCCGGCGGTGGGCGCGACGGTGTACCGCAGTGGCAGCACCACTGGGCTGCGCTCCGGCCGGGTGACGGCATTGAACTCGACGGTCAACTACGCCGAAGGATCGGTCTCCGGACTGATCCGGACGACGGTCTGCGCCGAGGGTGGCGACAGCGGTGGCGCGTTGTTCAACGGGACCGTGGCGTACGGGTTGACCTCGGGCGGCAGCGGCAACTGCAGCTCTGGTGGGGTGACTTTCTTCCAGCCGGTCACCGAGGCGCTCAGTGCCTACGGCGTCAGCGTGTTCTGATCCCGCTAGACCACACCGCACCAGCGGCAGATCTGGGTGCGTGATCGATCCAGGCAGGTGACTGCCCGAATCGGCCGTATCAGCTTAATCGCCTGAACATCACCAACTGGGCGGTTTCGTCCGCGACTGCGCCTCTCGGCTCGGCTGAGGGGCGCAGCGTGCGTTTGGTCGATTGCTGACAGCTTGTAACGGAGAAATCGCTCTATGAACACAATGATCTTTTCTTATTGTCGTTCCCAGGCAAACCCCGCCAGGAAGGTTTAGCAAATGGCTGGTGGGGTAACCCTTAATCGACCTATCATCTACGGTGCGTAGTCTCCGCACCGGCCTGGGGACGACGACGGGGCCGCGTATGACGTTGTGTGACTCCGCAAAAAGAACGCTGCCAGCGCGAACGCAGTGCCGGCACTGGTTCATGACCGGAGGAACATATGGCGCGGCTCACGATGGACAGCGCGACGAGCTGGCGTGACGGAACGACGTGGCAGGTGCGGATGCCGGAGGACATTTCCCAGATGCTCGGCGCGGCGCCGTTCAAGCCCGGCCAGGACATCTCCGTCTTGCCCGGAGCCTCCACTCCCCGAGCGAAGCTAAACCCCTCGGCGGTACCCGCCCTCGCCCGACCGCATACCGGATTTCGGCACGAGGCCTTCCTTTACCGCGATGACGAAGAGTTTCTCAGCGCAACCGTGTCCTTCATCCGGGATGCTGTTGCGCTCGGCCAACCGGTCATGGTCGCCTTGGTGAAGCCGCGGATACAGCTGCTGCGGACCGTCTTGGGTCAGCACGCCGGCGACGTCGACTTCGTCGATATGGGGCAACTGGGTGCCAACCCGGCTCGGATCATTCCGGCCTGGCTCGACTTCCTCCAGCGGAATCCCGATCGGCCGGTACGCGGGATCGGTGAACCGGTGTGGCCCGGCCGCCGGCCGGAGGAGGTGGTCGAATGCCAGCTCCACGAAGCACTGCTGAACGTGGCGATCGACCCCGACATCCCGCTCTGGCTGCGCTGCCCGTACGACGTGTCGGCGCTGCCCGCCCCGATCGCCCTCGCCGCCCTGGACAGCCACCCGACCGTGATGGAGGTGGGCGGCCATCGCGGCAGTACCAGCTACGGCGGGCTGCACACCGTTGACTCGATCTTCCGGGCGGAGCTTCCGCCGGAGCCGAGCGACGCCACCATGGTCCGCTTCGGCCGGTCGGATCTCGATCTGGTTCGGGCCCAGGTCAGCCGCTCGGCCTGGGACGCAGGGTTGGACGGCGACAGATGCCGGTCGCTGACCAGCGCCATCATCGAGATCGCCAGTAATTCGATCCGGCACGGTGGTGGCCAGGGTGAACTGCGCACCTGGACCCGGGCGGACGCCCTGGTCTGCCAGATCAGCGACCGTGGACAACTGGAAGACCCGCTTGCCGGGCGTCGGCCGCCGGCCACCTGCGAACAGGAAGAGCGCGGTCTGTGGTTGGTCAACAAGGTCAGTGACCTGGTGCAACTGCGCTCCACCACGCAGGGCAGCGTCGCCCGGGTCTTCACCTGGCTCTGAGGCCGCTCAGTGGCCTGCTCTGAAGACGCGCTCAACCAGGGCGGCTCCTAGGCTAGTTCTATGTCAGGTAGGGACGGCGATGCGTAGCGGGGACGAACCGATACATGCCCGCAGTCCGCTTCGGTTGCGGCTGGCGCTGGCTGGGTTCGGCCTGGTCTCGGCGCTGGTGGCGGCCGCTGTGGTGGCGCCGGTGGCACCGACCGCGGTGGTCATCCTGTTCCTGGCGGTGGCTCTGCTCGCCGTCGTCGACCTGGTTGTGGTCTGTCGGCAGATCCGGCGGGGAGCGCATTTCCAACCCGGCCCCGAGGTGCCGCCGTACCGTCCCGTCGAGGCGGAGCGCCGAGCGGTGGGGCGATGGCCTCGGCGGGGGCGTTCTCCGCCGACGGAGCGCACCCGGATGCGGCGCTACCTCATCCTGATGACGGCGTGCCTGGTTCTGATCAGCTTGTCCTGGTTCTGGGTCCGGTTCCACTCCATGCCGATCGCCGTCGCTATGAGCATGGTGGCAGCCGTCCTGCCACCGATTGCCGTGATCGTGGCCAATTTCGGCGTCCAGTTGCCCGCTGAGTCGCCGCCGCCCCGACGGCAGCCACCGGCACGGCAGAGGACGTCTTCGGAGGGCGATCATGCCGGTTCAGCCGAATGATTCGTCCGCACAGTGACCATCGATTCGGGCAGATCGCCGCACACGCGTAACCTGGGCGGTCGTAGAGCGAAGGGGTTTGGCCTTGTCGGAAACGGAACGGTCGTCTGTGGAGACGAAAACCGAGCTGATTCAAGCGGAGCCACCTCCTACGCTAGATATCTCGGAGGCTGCGCGGACGGAGCCGAAAGGGACAGAACCGAAAGTAACGGAGCCGAAAGTGACTGAGTCCCAAGTCCCCGATCCGGGCGCGACGGCGCCGCTGGTCGCCGAGCCGAGTGCGACGGCGCAGCTGGCTCCGCCTTCGGCCGAGCCGCCGGCCCCGCCGTACCCGCCGGCCCCGCCGCACCCGTCGGCCCGGTCGTCCTCGGATCCGCAGGCCGCACCGCCGAAGCCTGCCTTTGTGCCGCCGGAATTGTTGGCCCGACGCCGGGCCGCGGCGCCGCCCAGCACGCCGTATCAGCCGATCGCCGGATGGTCTCTGGCTCCAGCGGCACCGATGGAGCCGCAGGTGACCGCACCCGGCGCCGGTGCGCCGTCCCAGACGGTGGCCCAGCAGGGGGCGCCGAGTCACACCACCCAGCCGAATCGGATCGCCAACCAGCCGTCCGGGCCGACTGGGCCGACTGGGCCGACTGGGCCGGCCAACGGGTTCGCCACGCCGACCGGCGGATCCACGCACGCGGGTCGAGCGCCCGCGCCGGGCACGCCAGGCTCGGGCACTCCGGTGCGGATCGCCGTTCCCGGCGGCGGTTCCAATCGCGGCCGGCCGCTCGTGCTTGCCATTGCCGCTGCCGTCACGGTCGCCGTGGTGGCGGTTGGCACCTTCATCGTGTTGAGCCCGGAGAAGGACACCCCGAAGGCAGCCACTCCCAAGCCGACCGTGACTGCAGCCCCGGCTTCGGAGGACGCCAAGTTCGAGGTCTCCAGCTACGACCCGGCAGTCGGGGGCAGCGGGTTCCGGCCCAAGGACGGAGGGGCGTTCTGGGATACGGCGACGTACAACAGCGAGACCTTCGGTGGCCTGAAGAAGGGGGTTGGCCTGGTTCTCGACCTTGGTTCCGCCAAGGCGGTCACCTCGGTGAAGTTCAAGGCCCAAACCGGGCCGCTGACCGTCCAGTTGCGCTCGGCTGACGACAAGCCCTCGGGCTCGGCCAACGGCAGTTCGGCGAGCAAGACCGTCCAGACGACGACCGGCGAGACTGAGCTGAAGACCACCAAGGGTGGCAAGCATCAGTACTGGATGATTTGGGTGACCAACCTTGGCCCAACAAAGAAGGCCGTGATCAGTGACATCTCGGTGTCCGCAGCTCCGTGACATCTCGGTGTCCGCATCACCGTCCGCTTCCTGACCGGGCGGTTCCGACAGATTGAGCCTCGCTGTGTCGTTTCCTTGAGTCGGAGGGGACGACGTGCCGGTTCCGGCGCGACGCCATGACATCCGGTCCGGCTCGGTGGAGTTCCACCGTGCCGGACCCCGCGGCGGTCCACCCCGCTAGCGCAGGGGATGTCGTTCGCACATCCGTGCGGCAAGGAGTGGGCAGTCAGCTCCGGTTAAACCGGCAAACCGGCACA
>JANNPJ010000748.1:0-3390 GCA_031400005.1 Kineosporiaceae bacterium
AGAACGCCTCCAGCGACAAGCATGTACACACTGTTGGGGACGGTGTTGGCGGTGGCGAAGGCGTTGGCCGACAAGGCGAGCAATCCGAGGGCCCAGGCCAGCAGGAGTGCCCTGAGCATCCCGAGGACACGAGAGATCAGGGTGCCCAGGGCCATCACAGCACTGGACCGGGCAACCGTCGACGACGTCAGCGACGGCGCAGCATTCACCAGAACTCCTCGGGCTAGGCTTCACTCGGCGGACACTGCTGGCGCACGCTCTGCATTGCAACCGCATCCGGTCTTTCGCCGAAGGGACGACGGTGACGCCGTCAGGCTCGGGTGACCCCACCACCCGGGCTCAGGGGCGGCGCCCAGGCCCTGGAAGTGGCGCCTCCCCTGCACCCGTTGGCCCTCTCCTGGGGTGTCTACGTTTGGTAGCCGAGCAGGGTCATCATCCCGGCTTCCGCGTGGTAGATGTTGTGGCAGTGGAGCATCCATATTCCGGGATTGTCGGCATCGAACACCGTTGACAGGGTCTTTTTGGGAAGCACGATGGCGGTGTCCTTGCGAACCCCGGTGCCGGTGAGGGCGAAGGTGTGCCCGTGAAGGTGCATGGGGTGCCACATCTCGGTGGTGTTCACGTAGTCGGCTTTCCCCAGTCCCTCAGCCTGCCCTCCAGCCTGGTGACCGTCTCGTCCTGACCTTCGCGCAACTGCGGTGCGAGGGCCTTGAGCTCATCGCTAGCAGCGTTCTTCTCAGCCAGCTTGGCCATCACGGCCACCATCGTGCGGTCCACGATCATCATCTGCGCGAAGAGGAGGTGTTCATGCCCGCCATACCGGAAGGCGCGTTAGCAGCAGCGGGCGTGGCAGCGTCGGTGGACCCCCCGTACGCGGACAGGATCACGGCGACGCCGACGACCACGGCGTAGGGGCCATGGTCCCGCCAGCGCGAACTGAAGGGCTTGTCGCTTTTCTGGTATAGGACTTTCGACTCTACGTGTGTGAGTGACCAGGTAGATAGTGTCGATCACGAGGCGCCGTATCCGGCCGGTGTATCTCCGCGAAAGTGTGACGTCAACCCAGCCGTGATCCTCCCAAGGAGTTGTCGACTGTGAACCATCTGAAGCATTCGTATCTGATGATCGGTCTGCTGGTGGTGGGCGCCGTGCTGTTCTTCTCCGGCATCGCCGATGGCGGCGCCCTGTTCCTGCTGTGGCCTCTGGCCTGCATGGCAATGATGGGATTCATGATGTGGGGGATGACCCGCGGCCAGGGCGGATCCGAGCACACCCACACGCATGATGATGCCGACCGGACCACTCACTCCCACCGATAGCAGCGGTCCCAGCGTGAACCATCGTGTAGTGGCGGTTGTCGCGGCGGAATGACCGCGAAAGGTCAAATCCCACCCCGCCACGACCGATACGGTCGGCGCAGGGCCTCTCGCCCGCTCCGGCGGGTGTTTCAGCCGGTGGGCGGCCGGGCCGGTTGCGGGGAGCGGGCCGTCAGCCCTCCGGATACACAGCAGCCGCCATTAGAGATGCCGCCGACACAGCGCGCTTTGCCGTCGCTCAGGGCGTGAAAGTTCCGGTGGGCGAAAAACGCGGACCGAGTAGACGTCGACGCATCACCGCGGCCGCGATGATCACGACCGCTCGAGTCGGATATCGGAGGGAACGCGCCAGGCTTTAACGGTAACCCTGAGTTCAGTAGATCGTCCGAGGGCAAGGTGGGTCCAGCTCCGTCCTGAATCACCCCGCAATCGCGGGGGCTGCCGTCCTCGTAACGCGGATCCGGTTCGCCCCGGACAGTACTGGTTCGGGGCCGTCACGAGCAGCGGTTCTTAACGCTGAGCAAGGTATCCTCCTTGCGGGTCGGCGCCAAGCCGCACACACGCATCATCATATTCACTCAGAGCGATCTCTGCAGGTGGTGGGCTGTGAAATGGTGCGGTCATATAATTTTTGTTTAGAAATTCTCGAGCTTCGGTCACGACGCTCTGCTGAGAACATCTGCCCCCTACCGCTGCCGAACATAGGCTCAGACCTGAAATTATGAAGATTTGATGAAGAAATTCCGGATAGCTGCGGAGATGCCTGGTCCTCCATTCCGGAAGGTGTCGTTCTACTCTATGATCAGGTCTTTGTTGAACACCAGGGAAATGCCAGTGAAGGCGCCGCCGGCATTGTGTTCCGTCGCCTCACAAGCCTAACCAGAGTGTGCCTGCCGCCGACACCAAGAACTGACTCGCACTGCGGGTGAGAACGACTGAAATGCGTGTCCCCTCTGACCTTTCTACAGTGGAGCGTTCCAGATGGTCGGGACCACCAACTCCCCGAAGAGGGCCTCTGCGGGCAGCGGGGCCGCTGCCCGCAGGGTGGAGGCTTCCGGGCAGGCCGCGGCGGCGCGGCGAGCAGAGCGTGGCCGGTGGATCGGCGTAGTCGGCGTTGCGGTGGCCGCGCTCAGCCTGGCTGTGGGTGGCGTCGTCATTGTTGCCGGCGGCAATGATGCGCAGGTGGCAGGGGAATCTGGAAAGGCGAACGCTGAGTCTGTGCCGGTGGTGGGCGGGGACCTGCATACCGTCGCCGCGATCGGGGATGCCCTGTACGTGGCAGGGCATGAGGCCGCCGCAGTCTCCCGTGATGGTGGGCGGGCCTGGCAACCGGTCCGATCGCTGGCGGGCGCGGACGTCATGGCCTGGGCGGTCGCTCCCGGTGTAGTCCTGGCCGGCGGACACCCTGGCCTGCTTCGCTCCACCGACGACGGTCAGACGTTTTCCCCGGTCACGGGTGGGGCCGCAGTGCCTGACGTGCACGCCCTGGGCGGTAGTGGTTCGACGTTCTACGCGGCTTCGGCTGAGGCTGGGGTGCTGGCCTCCACCGATGCCGGTCGCAGTTGGCAGGTCCGCAACGCCGAGGCCGGGCGCTCGTTCATGGGTACCCTCCTGGTCGACCCCAAGAATGTTGATCGGTTGATCGCGCCCGACCTGGCCGGTGGCCTGGCGACCAGCGCCGATGGTGGGCGTACCTGGACGACTATGGGTGGTCCGAATGGTGCCAAGTCGGTGACGTGGAATCCGAGCGATATCCGCGAAATCGTCGCCGTCGGAAAGAACGGGGGAGCGCGTAGCACTGACGGGGGCGCCACCTGGCAGTCGGTACCCCTGCCGGAGGGCGCGAGCGCGCTCAGCTTCGATGCCACCGGGCGGACGCTCTACGCTGCGGTACTGGACGGTGAACGCGCGCGCATCTACCGCAGCATCGATGACGGCGGCACCTGGAGTTCGACGGTGTGAGCCGGTGACGCCTTTGTCGTGCTCTGCTGCCAGCGCCGATTCCCGTGGCCACCGTTCCTTCCTCGGGGTACAGCATTTCCATCGTGCGCTGCACGATCTCGGCGCCGTGCAG
>JANNPJ010000755.1:0-5475 GCA_031400005.1 Kineosporiaceae bacterium
AAGCTCCGTCGGCGGGATGTGCTGGACAGCAGCGATTTTGTCCTACGCCCTGACGGGGGAACGGCGCTAGCTTGCTCCCGGGGGCAGCCCTAGCATCGACTCCATCAACAAGGAGTCGCGTCATGCTGTCCCGAACCGTCAACCAGATTGCACAGGTTCAGGCGATGGCTCCGGACGATCTGAAAGCGGCCATCATCGGCGGTAACCAGACCTCGCTGTTGCAACGGTTCATCGAACCCGGTGAGATCGCCAATCTCGCGCTCTATCTGGCGAGTCCGCTGTCGGTGGCCACGAACGGAGCTGCGGTCCGAGCGGACGGCGGAGTCCTGACAGCAATGATCTGAAGCTGCATGCTTTAAGACAGCGTGACGGTGGTCGAGCTGAACAGGTCGGCCACCGAGCGTCCCACCTGCACCTCGAAGGAGCCGGGCTCGACGGCCCACCGGTGTGCGTCGGTGTCCCAGTGCGCGAAGGCACGCCGGGGGACGACGATTTCGACAGTGCTCTTCTCGCCAGGGTCTGCCTCGACCGCTGCGTGCCCAGCCAGCCAACGAACCGGCCGATCGAGAGCACTGTCCGCCCGGGACAGATACACCTGCACCACCTCACGCCCTCGCCGGGCCCCGGCGTTGCGCAGTTCGACGCTCACCGTCACCTGCCCCCTGGCCGGACCCTCGACAAGGGTGGAGTAGTACTCCCAGGTGGTGTAGCCGAGGCCGTGCCCGAACCAGTAGGCCGGCTGCAGCCCGTCGCGCAGGAACCGGCGATAGCCGACATGCAGGCCCTCGTCGTACGACAGTGCCCCCTCGATCGGCATGGTCGACGGCAGGCCGGCCCGTTCGTCCTCCGGCCAGGTGGTCGGCAGCCGACCACCCGGTTCGACGATCCCGAGAAGGACGTCGGCCAGCGCATTTCCGAACTCCTGCCCAGGGAACCAGGTCAGCAGCACGGCCGGCACCTGGTGCCGCCACGGCAACAGCACTGGGGCGCCGGAGTTGACCACAACCACCGTGCGCGGGTTGGCCGCAGCCACCCGGCTGATCAGTTCGTCCTGACGCCCGGGGAGGGCAAGCGAGGTGCGGTCGAAGCCCTCGCTCTCCACCTCCTCGGTGGTGCCGACCACGACCACTGCCACGTCGGCGGCCGCCGCCAGGGCCACCGCGTGCTGGATCTCGGCGTCGTCCCCGGCGTACGGGGCGGCGGCGTGCAACTGGAAACTCACCAGCGGGGTGCCGAAGGAGGCGTGCGCGACCCCGGCCGGTTCGTGCAGCAACTCGATCCGGAGGTGTTGGCCCTCGTGCAGGTCGAGAACGGCACTGTGCTGCGGCGGAGCCATCACGCCCTCGACCGGATCGGTCCCCGGGTCCAAGGCCAACTGGGTGTCGAAGACGACCCGCTCGTCGCAGGTCAGCCGGAAACGGCCGATTCCGGAGGCCCCGAGGGTCCAGGCTCCGGAAACCGGCACCTGGAGCACGGTCTGGACCTCGATGGCGGCGACCAGCGTCGCGGGCACGTCGTCACCGAAGCCGCCGATCCAGTTGAGCGTGCTCGACCTGCGCACGTCCGACCTGAGCACCGTCCCCTCGGCGTCGAGGAGGCGGACCTCGCACCCCTGTCCCTCGCCGCCGGGGACCAGCAGCAGGGCCGGGTCCGCGGGTTCGAGCCGGGTGTGGGCGCGTACCCCGGGTGTGGCGTCGATCTCCACCGATGGCGGTAACGCGGCCCGCAGTCCGGCGAGCGGGGAGATCGTGTAGGGCGGGAAGACCAAGGCACTGCCGCCGCCCAGCGTGCGGCCATGGATGGCGTTCGGGCCCAGGACGGCGACCCGGCGCAGGGCACTCGCCATCAGCGGGAGCAGCGGGGTGTGAACGAGGTCGTCCGGATCCGGCGGGGTGGCGGTGTTGCGTACCAGGACGAACCCGGCCGCGGCGGATGCGCGCAGTTCACGGCTGATCTCGTCGTCCGACCAGTGGGTGGCCATCCGGGCCGGATCCATCGTCCGGGCCGGATCGATCCCGGCGGCGGTCGCGGTCCCGTCCAAGGCACCGACCCGACGGGCCAGGCGCAGGAGCCGCTGCACCTTGTCATCGATCGCGTCCGGACTCACCCGGCCGGCTCGGACCGCCTCGACCAGCAGCTCCTGCCAGGGACCGATCGGACCGGGCATGATCAGGTCCAGTCCGGCATTCGCCGCCGGTTCGGTCGACCGACCGGCGTACCAGTCGGTCACCGTGACACCGTCGAAACCCCACTCCTCGTGCAGAATCGCCCGCAGCATCGGACTCTCGGTCATCGTCGTCCCGTTGACGCCGTTGTAGGCGGCCATCACCGCCCAGACATTGGCCTCGGTGACGATCACCTCGAACGGGTACAGGTACAGCTCGCGCAGGGTCCGCTCGCTCACCCGCACATCGACCGTGAATCGCTGGGTCTCGGAGTCATTGGCCACGAAATGCTTGACGGTCGCCCCGACACCTTGGGACTGCAGGCCTCGCACATAGCTGGCGCCGATATCGGCGGTCAGTCGGGGGTCCTCGCTGAAACACTCGAAATGCCTACCCCCATAAGGCGTGCGATGCAGATTGACGGTGGGGGCGAGGAGCACATCGATCCCTTTGCGCCGGCACTCGGAGGCCAGGAGCCGACCGAGTCGCCGTACTCGATACGGATCCCAGGACGCCGCGAGCGCGGTGGGGGACGGTACGTTCGCGGACGTCGAGCGCTCGTCCCACAGTTCGCCGCGGACTCCCGCCGGTCCGTCGGACACGACCAGGCGGCGCAGGCCGACCTCGGGTTCAGGGTGCAGTGACCAGAAGTCGGCACCGGTGAGCAGCCGGATCTTCTGTTCCAAGGTGAGTTTTTCCAGCGAACGCGTCATGTCCCCTCCGGTTACGAGACCGCCCTGCCGGAAACGCTACAGACCGAGGGTGCAAAGTGTTGCATATCGCCACTAATAGGAACAGAAGCGGCGGCCGGCGGCACCGGGTGCTTGTGGTTGCGATCCTGATCTGCCCGGCCGGTCCCGCCAAGTTCTTTCCCGGGTAGTGAGATTCGTCTCCGCTCAGGGCTGGCTCAGGGCTGGCTCGGGGCTGCCTCAGGGCTGTGTGAACCCGGCCGCGGTCAGGGCTCGGATGCCGTCGGCGGAGCGCACGTAGTCGACGTCGGTCACGTAGTCCATGCCGGCGTCGACCTCGCCGAGTTGCACCTTGGTCAGGGGTGGCTTGGCGTCGACCCAGTTCGGGATCGATGTCAAACCATAGTCGCATTTGCGACAGCAATCCTTAAATCGTGCCGCATATGCGGAAACTTTCCGGCGCGGCGGATACTTGATTCGGACGGCTGTTCAGATGTGTCTTCCCTGGTCCGGTCCGAACGTGGTGTGATTCATCACCATGGACGCAGATGTCATTGTGATCGGGGCCGGCCTCGCCGGTCTGGCCGCCGCTGCTGAACTCACCGATGCGGGCCGCACGGTTCTGCTGCTGGAGCAGGAGGGTGAGCAAAGCCTTGGCGGTCAGGCGTTCTGGTCCTTCGGCGGGCTCTTCCTGGTGGACAGCCCTGAACAGCGCCGGCTGCGGATCAAGGACTCGGCCGAGCTGGCCTGGCAGGACTGGCTCGGTACGGCCGGTTTCGATCGGGACGAAGACGAGTGGCCGCGCAAGTGGGCGCAGGCCTACCTCGACTTCGCGGCCGGCGAGAAGCGGGCCTGGCTCCATGAGATGGGCCACCGGCTGTTCCCGGTCGTGGGTTGGGCTGAGCGTGGCGGGTACAACGCCACCGGGCACGGCAACTCAGTTCCCCGGTTCCACGTCACCTGGGGGACCGGGCCCGGTGTGGTCGAGCCGTTCGAACGCCGGGTCCGCCAGGCCGCCGAACGTGGTTTGCTGCACTTCCGGTTCCGGCACCAGGTGGACGGCCTGACCCTGACCGACGGCGTCGTCACCGGCGTCACCGGAACCGTGCTGGAGTCCGATGCCAACCTCCGGGGTGCAGCCAGTTCCCGGGTCGGCGTCGGTGAGTTCGAGTTCACCGCACAGGCAGTGATCGTCAGTGCTGGTGGCATCGGCGGCAACCACGAACTGGTCCGCAAAGCCTGGCCGGCCCGGCTCGGTAGCCCGCCGGAGCACATGATTTCCGGGGTACCTGCGCATGTCGACGGCCGGATGATGCAGATCAGCCAGCGCGCCGGCGGCAACATCATCAACCCGGACCGGATGTGGCACTACGTCGAGGGCGTCCACAACTGGAACCCGATCTGGGCCCAGCACGGCATCCGGATTCTGCCCGGCCCGTCCTCGCTGTGGCTGGATGCGACCGGGAAGCGGCTGCCGGTACCGCTCTTTCCCGGCTTCGACACCCTGGGCACGCTGGAGTACCTGCGCGGTACCGGTCACGACCACAGCTGGTTCCTGCTCACGCACAAGATCATCGAGAAGGAGTTCACGCTCTCCGGCTCGGAGCAGAACCCGGACCTGACCGGCAAGTCCTGGCGGGACGTGCTCGGTCGGGCCCGCGCCGGGGTGCCTGCGCCGGTGCAGGCGTTCCTCGACCAGGGCGAGGACTTCGTCAGCGCGACCACGCTGCCCGAACTGGTCGCCAAGATGAACGCGGTCACCGGCCCGTCGCCGGACGGCACGGCGTTGCTGGACCTGGCCACCGTGGAACGCGAGGTCCGCGGCCGGGACAACGAGATCGCCAACAAGTTCACCAAGGACCTGCAGGTCACAGCGATCCGTGGGGCCCGCAGCTACCTCGCCGATCGCGTCGTCCGGGTAGTGAAACCGCACCGGCTGCTCGATCCGGGTGCCGGAGGACTGATCGCCGTCCGGTTGTCCGTGCTGACCCGCAAGACCCTCGGCGGGTTGCAGACCGACCTGGACGCGCGGGTGCTGAACGCTGCCGGGACGCCGGTGCCCGGCCTGTACGCGGCAGGCGAGAGTGCCGGGTTCGGGGGAGGCGGCATGCACGGGTACCGCTCACTGGAGGGCACCTTCCTCGGCGGCTGCCTTTTCACCGGCCGCACCGCCGGCCGGGCCGCTGCCGCCGCCACCGCCTGATCCACGAGCCGGGGCGGGTGGTCGTGCGCGGCTGCCTTTTCTCGAGTTAGTCGCGCACGATGACACCCTGGCCGGGTCAAAACGCGCGACTAACTCGGCGCAGCACCCGAGCAACCATGCATGATCGGACCCTGTTGGTGAATGCGGCTCGAAAGAGCGCCGGGGCTCGTCTGCCCCGATCGCCGGTTTTCAGGGGCACAGCAGCGATCGTGGGTACTTCGCGGCCGCAGCGGGGAGGGTCAGCCGGTGGGGAGCCAGTAGCGCAGCTTGCCGGCGCGGCGGTCGTGGAACAGGCCGCCGTTGGTTTCGATCGCTTTGCGGGAGCCGAGGTTGTCCTCGTCGCAGGTCAGCAGTGCGCAGTCGATGCCGAGCTGGGCCGCCACCGACAGGCCGGCGTGCAGCATCGCGGTGGCGTGGC
>JANNPJ010000089.1:0-6564 GCA_031400005.1 Kineosporiaceae bacterium
CCCCGGGGGGGGGGGGGGGCTCTTTTGTGTGGCGCGGGCCACCCCCCCGCCACGACGTGAGTTGACTGCTCGCGCCGCCGACCCATCCGTGAAGACAGCACGAACTCAGCGCAAACCCTCGGGTGAACGGCCTGCTACGGCCTGCTACGGCCAGGTGATGCGGGCACTGCGCAGATCCAGCACCAGCGAGCGCACGTACTCGAGTTCGGCCACCAGCAACTTCTCCTGGTAGTCGCTCTCGACCAGAAACACCGGGGCCAGGAATGTTCGGCCGTGGGCCAGGTCCTGCTGCAGGGCCGACAGTCGGGCCTCAAGGTTGGTGACTCGCTCGTCCAGCGCCTCGATGGCTTCTGCCACGGTGATGCTGGGCAGGAACGCGAGTGCCGCCGGAAACTCGGGGTAGTCATCGGCCGGCGCCGACAGCATCTCCCGCAACCACCGCTCCAGGGCCGAGCGCCCGAGTTCGGTGATCTGGTAGGTGGTCCGCTCCGGTCGGTTCTCGGTGCGCTCGGTCGATTCGACCTCGAGCAGGCCATCGCGAAGCAGCCGCTGAATCGTCTGATACATGCTGTTGCGTTGGCTGACGTTGATCACGTCGTCCTTGTGCCGCTCCACGATGAGCTGCTGCATCCGGTAGGCGTGCATGGGCGCCTCGGTAAGCATCGATAGCACCGCCAGGGCAAGCACGGACCGTCGAGGAGCTGACACAAGCGCGAGAATAACGCCGTTCCCGTGATAGTCATTTTATGTATAGTCATTACATGACTAAGCGAGTAGTGATCGTCGGCGGCGGCATCGCAGGCACCGTGACAGCCACCGCCCTGCAGCAGGTCGGCCTGGAAGCCGTGGTGTACGAGGCGCACGACTCCGGCTCCGACGGGGTGGGCGCCTTCCTCACCATCGCCGTCAATGGGCTGGCCGCGCTCGAACCACTCGGCCTGACCGACGTTGTGGCTGCCCTCGGCATGGCCACCCCACGGATGCATCTGATCAGCGGACGGACCGGCACGGTGCTCGGGTCCGCCGATATGCAGGCCCGCACCGTGGCCCGCAGTGACCTCTATCAAGCGCTCCGGGACGCGGCGATCGAACGCGGCATCGAGGTGCAGTACGGCAAACGCCTGGTGAACGCCGCGAACACGGCTTCCGGCGTGACGGCTCACTTCGATGACGGCACGACCGCCACCGGCGACCTGCTGATCGGCGCCGACGGTCTGCGCTCGCGAACGCGAACGCTGATCGACCCAAAGGCGCCCGCCGCCCGTCATATCGGTCTGCTGAACACCGGCGGGCGCGCCCGTGGCCTCCGCCTGGCGGGTGAGCCGGGCGCAGCGAACTTCATCTTCGGTCGGCGCTGCTTCTTCGGCTGGTTCCTCGCTCCCGACGGCGAGATCTGGTGGTTCGCGAATCCGCCGTCCCGGCAGGAGCCGAGTCGAGCCGAGTTGGCCGCCATCACCGGCGAAGAATGGCGCCAGCACCTGAACGAACTCTTCGCCGACGACACCGGCCCTATGCTGGAGATCATCGCCGCCACCGACGACATCTACCGGCCGTGGAACACCTACGACTTCCCGCGCGTCCCGACCTGGCACAACGACCGCATGGTCATCGTTGGGGACGCCGCGCACGCCACGTCCCCGTCTTCCGGCCAGGGCGCCTCGATGGCGATCGAGGACGCATTGGTCCTGGCCCAATGCCTGCGTGACATCGCCGATCCCGGCCGGGCATTCTCGGTTTTCGAGAGCCGGCGCCGGGAACGGGTGGAACGCATCGTCGCCCAAGGCAAGCGCAACGGCTCCGGCAAGGCCGCCGGCCCGCTCGCCGCCCGGATCAGGGACGCGGTGATGCCGTTGATCCTTCGCCGCTTCGCTACCGCCGAAGCCCAGGCGTGGATGCACGACTACCGAATCGACTGGGCCGCCCGGACAGAGACCTCTCAACCGTAGCGCTGGGCGGTCCAGAGATCGGGTCCAGAGAGATCGGGTCTAGAGGGATCCGCGGGGGGCGACCCATTCGACCGACTGGCCGGTGGCGGCCCCGATCCGGTCGAAGTCACTGTCGTAATGCAGCACGGTCGCGCCATGCTGCTCGGCTGTCGCCGCAATGATCAGATCGGGTAGGGAAAAGTTCCGGTGCTGGCTGGCCGCAGCCAGTTGAAGGTGTACCTCCACGGCCCGATCCATGACGGCGGCGGTCACATCGAGCCAGCGGTGCCCCTTGATTGCCGCGGCCAGAGCCGCCGCACCCTGCGGATCGGCCGCATTGTTGATCCACTCCATGGCCGTCATCTGACAGAGCGCGATCCGTCCCTCGAGCAGCAGCCGTTCGTAACGACTCCGAACCAGCGGGTGGCGATCCTGATGAACCATGAATGAGGTATCGGCCAGGTAGACGATTCCAGCCATCAGACCGGCTTACGTCCTTCAGCCTCACGTCCTTCAGCCTCACGTCGTTCGGCTTCCACTTCCAGACGCGCCTTCTCCGCCAGCTTGCTGAGATCTCGCCCTCCGCCGTACTTGAACGAGTGCACAGACCTGGAATAGTCCATTTCGACGCTGTCGAAAACAGCCAGCATCTCGGCCACCTGCTTTCGGCGAGCCACTTCTTGCAGAGCCGCGTTGATTGTCGCCACTTTGGTCTCCGTTCCCAGCACCTCACGAGCGGTAGCCAACAACTCGTCGTCGATCTCCACCGTGATGCGCGTCATCTCAAAAGAGTACGCCAACAGATTGTCGCATCGACCACCATGGATGAATCTTTGTGGTGTTCCCAGCAGACGATCTTGGTGCTTGGGGTGGCGCTTCAATGGTGCACCTCGAGACACGGTTCGTGCAAGCGGCGGACTCCCAGCAAGTTTCCAGGATTCGGAGCGATACTCAGGAGGTGGCTGAGAAGACCTTTGAGGCGAAATTGCTAGTGGTGGACGACGAACCGAACATCCGTGAACTGTTGACGACGAGCCTGCGGTTCGCCGGATTCGACGTTGTTCCGGCTGCGGATGGGGCCGAGGCGCTGAAGCTCGCCGAGCTGCATCGCCCGGATCTGGTGGTCCTGGATGTGATGATGCCGGACATGGACGGCTTCACCGTGACCCGGAAGCTGCGCGAGCGCGGCCGGGACATGCCGGTGCTGTTCCTCACCGCCCGGGACGACACCGGCGACAAGGTCACCGGGCTGACCGTCGGTGGCGATGACTACGTCACCAAGCCGTTCAGCCTGGAAGAGGTGGTCGCCCGGATCCGCGCGGTCCTGCGCCGGACCGGGGTCGCGGCCGACGCCGAGAGCGGCCGGATGATGTTCCACGACCTGGAGATGGACGAGGACTCGCACGAGGTCCGCCGGGGCGGGCGCATGATCGAGCTATCCCCGACAGAGTTCAAACTGCTGCGCTACCTGATGCTGAACCCCAACCGGGTGCTCTCCAAGGCGCAGATCCTGGACCACGTCTGGGCCTACGACTTCAACGGCGAGGCCGGCATCGTCGAGTCCTACATCTCCTACCTGCGCCGCAAGGTGGACGACGTCGATCCGCCGCTGATCCACACCAAGCGCGGCGTCGGGTATGTGCTCCGCCTGCCCCCGCAGACGTGAGCCAACGAACGGATGGCGTCATGACCACCACCGAAGCCGGCACCAAGGCCGCCGGGCCGCCGTCCCCTTCGGATGAGATCCTCGGCACCGATTCTACCGCCGGAACGGACCGCTTCCAGAGCATTCGCACCTGGTGGGACGGCGTCCCGATGCGTGCCCGACTGGTCGGCATCCTGGTGGTCCTGCTGGTGGTGGCGCTGGCGCTGACCGCGCTGGGCACCCGGCTGATCCTGAAGGGTTACTTGGCCGAACAGGTCGACCAGAACCTGTCCCAGGCAGCGGTGGATCCGCTGTTGAATGGTCCCCATCGGAACAGCCCGATGCGGGACGACGACAGCCAGACGCCGACCCAGTACTTCGTCTTCAAGGCCCTGGTCGGCGAAGGGCCGACCCTGAGGGCCCCGCAGGCGGTCCAGAATAATCCCGGGTTGATGCCCCGGTTCCCGAATCTGACCGTGGAAGAGGCGGTCAAGAATCCCGGGAAGTCCACGGTGCTGTCACAGGACGGGTCGCAGCGCTGGCGACTGGCCGTGTATCCGGTGGACAATAAGGACACCGGGGTGCTTGCTGGTTACGTCATCGTCGGCCTGTCGCTCGATCAGGCGGACAGCGCCATTGACCAGCTCCAGCTGATCTTCCTGGGTCTGGGCGCAGCCCTGATCGTGCTCTGCGCCCTCCTCGGCTGGCTGGCGATCCGGCGAGCGTTCGTCCCGCTCACCGAGGTGGAGGACACCGCAGCGGCGATCGCCGCCGGTGACCTGTCCCGCCGGGTACCCGATCACCCCGCGTCCACCGAGGTCGGCCGGCTGACATCGTCCCTGAACGGCATGCTGGCGCAGATCGAGAGCGCGTTCCGGGCTCAAGAGGCGTCCGAGCAGCGCACCCGGCGGTTTGCCGCCGACGCCTCACACGAATTACGGACGCCGCTGGCCTCCATCCGAGGGTTCGCCGAGCTCTACCGGCAGGGCGCGGTGAGCGAGCCGGAGGACGTGGCCCGGACGATGGGCCGAATCGAGGATGAGTCCCGGCGGATGGGCAGCCTGGTCGAGGACCTGCTGGTGCTGGCCCGGTTGGACGAGCAGCGACCGGCCCGGACCGATCCGGTCGACCTGGCCGTTCTTGCCGGTGACGCCACCCACGACGCGCGTGGTCTGGCCCCGGACCGGACCGTTCAGCTGGTCGGGCTGAGCGCCGGCCGCGGCCCCGAGCCGACCGTGGTGATCGGCGACGACAACCGACTGCGCCAGGTGGTGGGCAATCTGGTCGGCAATGCCGTGCGGCACACCCCGGACGGAACCCCGATCGAGGTGGCGGTGGGCGTCCAGGACGGCCTTGCCATCCTGGAGGTCCGCGACCATGGGCCCGGCCTGCCGCCGGAACACGCGGTCAAAGTGTTCGAGCGGTTCTACCGGGTCGATGCTTCCCGGGCCCGCAGCCAGGGCGGCGGATCGGGGTTGGGCCTGTCGATCGTCTCCGCCGTGGTCGCGGCACACGGCGGCCGGGTCGGGGTCGCCCTCACCGCCGGTGGGGGCGCAACGTTCCGGGTGGAGCTTCCACTGGCCACGATCCCGGTGACAAAAAACATCACAGCGGATGACGATGACGAGGGCATCGACCTCAGCGACTGAGTCGATGTCAAGGCCTTCCGGCCGTCCTGTCCGGACATTCCCGGGACAGCAGACGAATGCTGTCCGGACAAGTGATACCTGCCACATCGGACTCGTCCGTTTTCTGCATGCAGGCGCTGGCCTGCAGCGATACTCTCGGTAAGCAACGGCGGTCGCATTGGCGAACGGTTCTTGCGACGAGACCCGGTCGTTCGCGCGCGCCGAAACAGCCGAAAGCAGGAGTCACCCCCTCCGCTCAGGCAAGCGCGGATCGAGAACGGGCTCGACGTTTCACCGAGGGAGACAGATGAATCACACGACGAACACTCCGGACAGTGACGGCAGCAGCGAGAGCCCGAAGGTTGCCTCGCTGGCGAATCCACGACGTACCCGACTCGGTGCCGACGGCCGTCCGATCCTTGGCCCGGCCGCCACTAGCGGCGATTGAGCCCACGACCCGCGCGTCACAGGTTCTGAAGCTTCCCGATGCCCCGGCCACGAAGGCCGGGGCATCGGTCTTTGCCCTCGAGGGCTTGTCTCGGCTTGCCTCACTCCCAGGGTTTTCACAGACCGGTCGCAGGCAATCACGAGCCTGAGCAGGTGGACTACTCATTGTCAGCACGCGGGCAATGAGGGTGAGAACGATGACGCAAACCACGAACAACGAGAATGATCATGGGTACGCCTGGGCGCGGCGCCCTGGCAACTCGTCCGACTACACCGGACCGGCGCCCGCCGCGGACGCCACGGCAGAGCACGTCCCGACGGGGGGACCTCAGCAGATGAACAACACGACACCGATGCCAGGCGCCACCGCGCCTCAGGCGTGGGATCAGCAGCCCCAACCGCCCAGCCCGCCACCCGGCTGGCCGCAGGCGTACCAGGTGCCGTCGTCCTCGGCTACGCAGGCCCCGGCTTACCCGGACAGCGACACCTATCCGGGCCCCGGTTCGCGCTCGGGGTCGGACGCCTACTCGGGCTCAGGTTCGCGCTCGGGGTCGGACGCCTACTCGGGCTCGGGTTCCGCTACCGGCTACTCCGGTGACGCCGGCTACTACCCCAGCCAGAGTTCAGCAGCCGGAGTAGCAAACCCGCCCCGGATGCCCGGTGAGTCATTCGGTCACACCCAGATGGGTTCGGCGTCCGGTGGACCGCCGTCCCCGCCTCCGTTCACCTCCCGGCTGCAGCCTCGTCGTCCCGGTTGGGGTGGCCTGTTCGCTGTCGGAGCCGGTGCGGCGGCGCTGGCCAGCCTGCTCACCGCGGGCATCGTGCTGCAGACCCAGGACTCGCCGAACACCACGGCTGCGATCGGCGGCACCACGTCGGCGGTCAAGGCACCGGTCACGAACAGCAGCACCAGCTCCCC
>JANNPJ010000777.1:0-1952 GCA_031400005.1 Kineosporiaceae bacterium
TGGGCTCCAAGGGGATGTCGGGAATCGCTGCAGTGCCCCTCAAAAACCGGTTCTCAGGGCTCACCCGAGCCGCGAACACCGGTTTTCCAGGGGCACAGCACCCCCGCAACGGCGATGCTCAGCTGATACTCCCGGTAGCCACCACGAGATGCTCGCTGATCATGATTTCGGGTGGCTCGCGGGAGTATCGACTGAGCATGACGGGAGCTTCGACAGCTGGCCAGCCAACCGCGCAGGATACGGATAGTTCGGGACTGCCGAATTGGCCAGCAGGGTCGTAGCCGGGTCAAAACGCGCGACCACTTCGACGCAGCACCCGAGCAACCGTGCATGATCACGGCAAAAAGGAAGGTCTCCTTCGCTACAGACGGGGAATTAGCTGACGTCAGCGGCAGCGAGAAGAGATCAGCCGAGAGTCGAGCGGCGACGAAACCAGCGCGGTGCCCGGAAGATCGTCGGGGTTGCTAGCACGTCGATTCCGGCGTCGGCCCTGGCGAGCAGCTCGCTACAGCGCGGGCAGAGCGGTGCTCCATCGATGTTCCGGGGCAGAGTGTCGTGCGAGCAACCGGCACAGCGGATTCGACGGACGCCTTTGCCCGGCGTCATGGCCGAGCCGAGCGTGGGCAGTTCCCAGAGGGGCGCAGCTGCGGCCCTGTGCTCACCCGGCTGCATCGGAACCTGCGCCGGGCGGATACGCATCCCCGGATGGACGGCTTGAGCGTCGTCCGCAAAAACCTGAGCCATGCTGTTCTCCATCGCCGTTCCAAGTTAGACGCGGCCGCGGCTTGACCCGTCCCAACACCTACCGGCCGACTGTATGTAGTCGCGTGACTACTCTACGCACAAATGGAGGAGCGGTGCATCGGTCCAAAGGGGTTATCGGCTACCTACCCGTACGCCTGAATACCTCGATCGGCCGATTCGAGTGGCTGAAGGCCTAATTCGCGGCGAGGACGAGATCAGCCAGGACGGCACAATGATCAGTCCCGGGGACAGCCACCACGCGGACACCCTGGACGCCGATCGACGTGGGCGTGACCAGCACATGATCCAGCCGCACCAGCACCGGGAGTCGGCGCTTGTTCGCTGGCCAGGTCACCCCCTGCCACGGCGGCATCCGAACGCTCTCCGCCGCGTCCACCAAACCGGTCTCGATCAGCTGACGAAACGGTTGATGATCACGAGTCGCATTGAAGTCGCCGAGCATCAGTTGTGCTCCGGTGGTCTGCTTCGATGCCTGGACCAGACTCTGCAGGTCCCGGTTCCAGCGGTCGATCCGCCCCCGCCCTGGTGAGATCGTGTGCACTCCGGTCACGGTCACCGGAATCGCACCGGGCACCTGAAGCAGCGACCGGGAGATCTCGCCGCCCACGCCCAGCGACGGTCCGAGCGATGTCAGCGGCCAGCGGGACCAGATAATGGTGCCTGCCGGATAGGCCGGATCCGACGGCAGGACGTGTGGCAGTGTCGCCTTCAGGACCGCGCTCAATTGCTCGACGGTCTCCGGGTACGCCTCCTGGATGGCGAGCAGGTCGACATCGTTCTGGTCCACCAGCCGCAGGATCTCCTCGAGGTCGGCCGCACCCTCATAGACGTTGATCGTCATCACCTGGACGGCGACCACTCCGGGCCGGGCTCCGGCGGCGGCCCCTGCTCCTCGGGTAGGCAGAACCCAGGTCGCCTGGACGGCGAGCAATGCCAGGACGACGACCGCGACCCACCACCACCGGGCGGACAGCAGCAGGAGCAGAACGAGAATCCAGCCAAGAATCGCCCACGGCGCGAACGCCGCGAGCTGCGGGATCGGCGTCCGGGACCAGCCACCGACCAGCCGAGATCCGCTCACCAGCGAACATGGCAACGCCACCAGGGCAGCAAGCAGCAACACAAGGATCCGAGTAAACAACGTCCGCGTGCGCCTAGATCCAGATCGCGGGGTCCACCGCGTCCAG
>JANNPJ010000783.1:0-2424 GCA_031400005.1 Kineosporiaceae bacterium
GCCACGAACTCCATCAGGTTCTGTAGGAAGGCCCGTCGGGCCAACGGATCCAGGGCGGCGACCGGTTCATCGAAGATCAGCAGATCGGGGCGTTTGGCGGCGGCGATGGTCAGCGCGAGTTGGGCTCGCTGTCCGCCAGACAATTGGCCGGCCTTCTGAGCAGGGTCCAGACCGATTTGCTGGATTCGCCCCAGCGCCAACTGCTGATCCCAGCGCGGGTTCAGCCGGGCCCCCAGCATCAGGTGATCGGCGATGGAGAGCCGTGCGTAGACGGGGGTGTCCTGAGCGACGAACCCGACCTTGGACAGTTGTTTCGCACTGACACCGGGATTTTCGCCGAGAATCTTTATCGTGCCCGAAGTGGGTGTGATGAGACCGCAGGCCAAGCTCAGTAGGGTCGACTTGCCTGCGCCATTGGGCCCAACTAGACCAACGATCCGCCCGGCGGGGATGTTCAGATTGCAGTCGGTTAAAGCTTGGATCCGGCCGTATCGCTTACCTAGCCCCGTCGCTTCAAGAATCGGGGTCATCCTCTCACCTCTCCAAGGCTTCGAACAGTGGATATGAACAGGGCTTCGATGCTCTCGGCATCCAGTCCGGCGCGGTGGGCCTTAGCCAGCCAGCGCTGTAGTTCGTGGCGCAGCGGTCCGTGGGCGGCCAGCGAATCGTCGTCGGCGAGTGCCCGAGTGACGAAGGTTCCGAGCCCGGGGCGCGCCGCGACCAGGCCTTCGTGTTCCAGCTCCCGGTAGGCCTTCAGGACCGTGTTGGGGTTGATCGCGACCTTCACCACGACGTCTTTGACGGTTGGTAGCTGGTCACCGACTCGTAACATCCCGAGACGCAAGGCTTGTCGGACCTGATGGACTAGCTGTATGTAGGGCGGGACGCCTGAGCGCACGTCTAGGTGGAAATCGATCAAGGTCACCGCCATTCATCTAGGGGTCTATTGCATTGACTAAATGGCTGGATGTCAAGCTGATCAAGGTAGCCGGGACTGCGGGAGCATCACTTGGCGTCGGATCGGTCGGGCTGGGGAGAGGAGTCTGCCCTCAGCCCGGGATTCGTGACTTCTAAATCCGATAGAGCAGTGCCAGTTTCACGCGCCTGATGAGCGAACTGGGTGCGGTACAAGTCCGCGTACAAGCCGCCCTCGGCCAGCAGCGTCTGGTGGGTTCCACGCTCGCGGATCCGGCCGGCATCGACGACCAGGATCTGATCGGCATCACGAATCGTGGACAGTCGGTGCGCGATGACCAAGGAAGTGCGACCGGACAGAGCGGTCCGAAGAGCGGACTGGATTGCCGCTTCGGATTCGGAGTCCAGATGCGCTGTGGCCTCGTCAAGGACGACGATCGGTGGGGACTTCAGGAGCAGACGGGCCAGGGCGACACGCTGCTTCTCTCCGCCGGAGAACCGATACCCACGGTCACCGACCACGGTCTCGAACCCATCGGGAAGGGAGGAGATGACATCCCAGATCCGGGCGGCTGTACAGGCCTCGATCAGGTCCTGTTCGGTGGCCTCCGGCCGCGCGTACAGCAGATTCATCCGGATGGTGTCGTGGAACAGGTGCGCGTCCTGGGTGACTACGCCGATGCTGTGGTGCAAGGACGTCAGGGTGAGGTCCCGGATGTCGTGGCCGCCGATCCGAACGCTTCCTGACAGCGGGTCATAGAGGCGGGGAACCAGGTGGGTGATCGTGCTCTTTCCGGCACCTGACGGCCCGACCAGCGCGGTCAGCTTTCCCCCGGGCGCCCGGAAGCTGAGGTCACCCAGGATCCACACATCACTGCTGCGTTCCGGTTGCGGCAGTGCGATCGACTCCAGTGAGGCCAGCGAGACCTCGGCGGCGTGCGGATACCGGAAGCAGACCTGATCGAACACGATGTCGGGGGCTGACCCGGTGCTGTCCGGACCGAGTGGGAGCGCGTGCGCGTCAGATCGTTCGGTGATCAGGGGCTCGAGATCCAGGACCTCGAATATGCGATCGAAACTGACCAATGCGGAGATGACATTGAGCTGGATATTGGTCAACTGGTTGATCGGACCGTATAGCCGCGTCAACAAGGCGACCATGGCGACCAACGTGCCGATCTGGAGTTTCCCGTCGATGGCGAGACTGCCGCCGAAGCCGTACACCAGCGTCACGGTCAGAGCGGTCAGCAACGTCGTGAGGATGGAGAAAATCCTCGCGTAAACGCCCTGGGCGATGACGATGTCACGGACCTTCGCGGCCCGAAGGCCGAACTGAGCGGCTTCGTCGTCGGGGCGTCCGTAGAGTTTCGTCAGCACCGCCCCGGACACATTGAATCGCTCATTCATCATCGATCCCATGGCCGCGTTCTGCTGCATTCCCTCTCGGGCCAGACGTTGCATCCTGCGTCCGAGCAGCCGACCGGGAATCAAGAAGAACGGGATCATGAT
>JANNPJ010000802.1:0-3437 GCA_031400005.1 Kineosporiaceae bacterium
CAACGACATCGGCGCGCACCTGTACCACTCCGTGACTGTTGCCGAGGCTGACCGCTCCGTTCGCGCCGACTCGGGCGGTGACCAGTACGGAGCCGGTCGACCCGGCGGCGAACGCAGTCATCGGGCGGCTCGACGGGGCCGACCCTGCCGGCCAGATCGTCAGCGCGGTGTCGTCGCTGACGCAGGTGGCGGTGAGGTTGAGCACCACCGACGTCACCCCGGTGGCGGGGAGCCCGGCGCGGCCGAGAACGGGGACGTCGACCCGGCCGTCCGGGCCGATCCCGATCCCGCTGCCGACCTGGGTGTCGAGTACCCGGGTCGGGGTGAGCGGGTGATACCCCCCGGCTCCGCTGGACGGCGGGCCAGCGGGTACCGCGCGGGCGGTGCTGGGGGCAGCACCAGCGTGCGGCGGACGACCGGCCGGGCAGCGTCGACGGGCGAGCGCGAGGTCAGGGTGAGGGTGTAGCGGCCGGAACCGGCCAGCGAACCGTCGGTCAACCGGCCGTTCCACCTGGCGGTGATCTTCGCTCCGGCCTTGGCGGACCCGCTGATCCGGGCCACGCGGCCCTGGCCGCAGGGACCGGTAACGTCCAGGCGCCACGACTGCTTGGCCAGCGATCCGGCGGTGATCGATACCTGGGCGCCGCGCAGGACACTGGCGGGCGGCCCGGACGGGTTGGTCAGGGCGGCCTTCATCAGGGCCTTCACTTGGCTGCGGATCGAGGGCAGGTACGGGTAGAGGTGGCGGCCGGGGCAGGCGGTGTGGCCGGTGTTGCGATGACCCATGATCGCCGGGAACGACCGGGTCGTGCCGGCAGGGTACCGGGCGGTGCCACCACCGGAGGTCAGCCAGGTGGAGCTGTAGGGGTCGCGGTGGTTGAGGTCGAGCTTCCAGGCCACGACCCGGGCCACTGCGGCCACCGACGCGGCGGTCGCGCGCGCCGCCGAGCCCGAGCAACTGATCGGGGAGCTTCGACCACCTCGGGCCGTGTCTTTGGCAATCTCACTTGCCGGCGTTACGGCGTAGCTGTGGCCGGGTGGGCCCGCGATAGGTGCGGACCCACCCGGAGCGCGGTCAGCGTCCGGTGTAGCGCAGGATGTACAGTCCGCTGTCGCGGTCGCTGGCCGCGACGTATTCCTTGCCGCCGCGGGTGAAGACGGACACGCCCCAGAAGTCGTTGCCGCCCTCGTCGATGAACCGGCCGACCTCGACGAGTTTGTTGTTCTTGATCTTCGCTACCCGGAAACCACCCGCGTAGTACGAGAAGTAGACCAGGTCGTCATCCTTCAGAGAGGTGGCGGCCTCGTGCACGGACAGGGCACCGAACCCAGTGGCTTTCGTGGGGTCCATCGCTTCTGGGATCGCGTAGGTGTCGAGTTCGGTGAGCTTGCCGCTGCGGTCGTTCTTGAACAGGTGGGTGTAGCCCCAGCCGTTGAAGACCGTCTTCAGGGTGAGTACGTCACCGACGGTGCCCACCGGAATCGGAGCGGTCGCCGTACCGTCACCGGCCAGGCAAGCCGCATGGTCGTAGGGGGTGTCAAAGATCCCGAACCCTGCCTCCCGGCTGATCGAGAACGCCGGCTTGGTGTTGACGATGGTCATCGCGAAGTCACCACAGCCGTCCGGGCCCTCACGGTTGAACACCACGGTCGCGGTGTACCCACCGTTAGCGGTGACTGCCTCGACGTTGGCGGCTTTCTCGGTGAATGCGCACCCTCCTCGCTCGACGAGCGCGAGATGCGGTCCGCCGGTGGCAGGCGGATCGGGGATGGGGGTGCCAGCGGTGCAGGCTTGACCGACGTAGATGCTCGTGCCGGTCACCGTGGCGGTGCTCTCCTGAGCACCTGGGTTGGCCGTGAAGGAACTGCCGTCATTGGTGGAGCCGAGAGTGGTGTTGGGGCTGAAGTCTTCGTCGGCCGCGACGATGTATTTGTTGTCGGCGGTGAACTCCGCTTCGTGGGCGTTGCCTTCAGGTGTGGCTCGCTGGCCCGTCTGCTGCAGCAGTTCCGGGTCGGGGTCGGTGAAATCGGAGTCGGCCAGGTAGACCGGTGTGGTCGGGTCGGTGATGTCGACCTTGAGGTACCCGGCGTCCCAGTACGAGGCCAGCAAGATCTGCCGGCCGTTGATCTTCTTCACCACCAGGTCGTGCAGGAAGACCTGGTCGAGTCCCGGCTGAAGGGTCTGTGGGAACAACTCGGCCAAGGCATGCTCGGCCACGGGGGTCGGATGGGTGGGGTCAGTGATGTCGAAGATGTCGACGTCAGCGGTCTCCTCGTCGTCCACCAGAAGGGCGTAGGCCTTGTCGCCGGCCTGCCAGGCGAAGGCGCTGTGCACCTGGTGGGCGAGGGTCGGTGCGTCCGGGTTGACGGGGGTGAGGTCGCCGAACCCCGCGGACAGGACCCGCGGGCTGCTGGGGTTGGTGACGTCGACCAGGGTCGAGCCACCGACCGCAGCGGGGTCGTCCCCGCAGATCTCGTTGTTGAAGATCAGCACATCACCGCGGAACGACGGAGTCCGCATCTTGATCACCTGGATGCCCTCACCGACGAAACTGCCCGCCGCGGTGGGGATGAACGAGACCTGCGTGGGTTGGGCCAGCTTCTTGATGTCGAAGACGTACACGCCGCCCTTCGTGCAGTCCGGATCGGCGTAACCGGCCAAGTAGGCGTAGTTGCCGAACACCCCGACGTCCGCGACGTGCCCCGGCCCGTCCTGGATCAGGCCGCGCCCGATGACGTCGACGTTCTTCTGGGTCGGTGGAAGATGCCCGCCGACCTCCCCGTGCTGGTGGTCGTTGCGCCCGGACGAGTCGCCGACCGCGCCATCATCCGCCACCGCACCCGTACCCGTACCTGGGTCCGGGTCCGCCCCTGCCGGGGTCATCCCCAAGACCGTCAAGCCCATGACCGCACCTATCGCGACGAGGCCTCGTCCTGCCCGTATCCGCATGTGCTTTCCTCTCCCTCGAGGACCCTGATCACCGCATCACCAGCATCTGGACGTTGCGGCCCGAAGTGACTCACGCAGCCTAGATGCCGATCACTGCCAACGACCAGGACCGAGGCGACCAAACGACCAATCGGCGACCGATGGAGTCCGTTCCACGCCTTCACGTCGGTCTATCGGCGCCGGGAACCGACCGCCTCGTCACACCGCCCCGCGAGCACCTCATTGATCGCGGTCGGATTCGGGCATTCAGTTGGCGGGTTGGGTGTAGCGCTCCTCGATGCGCCCCACTTTCCAGACGGTGACGGCGACCGCCCAGGTGAGCACGAACAAACCGACGACGATGTAGCCGACGGAGTCGAGTTCCAGGGTTGCCAGCATCGCGAGGGGCCCGGATGTGAGCTCGAGTTTGTCGGCGAGCAGCGTGGCGAGCACGATGATGCCGACCACCAGGGCTACGAGGACTGATAGCAGCGTGATGGTCAGGTTG
>JANNPJ010000803.1:0-2310 GCA_031400005.1 Kineosporiaceae bacterium
TCCTTGGGTAGTGCCCGGCAGCGGCAATTGAGCGTCGCCACCCAACGGCGGTGGCGCAGACCCGCTACAGCCAAGCCGGCTTTCTTCGGCGGCGATCGAGTTTACGCGTGCCTCCTGGGCCGCACTCAGACGCCCGTAAGGGGGATAGCAACGCCGTCCGAAGACCGCGATTGCCCGCGCGGATTTAAAACAGTGCCCTGCCTCGGCAAAGATTCCATTGCGCGCCTGCCAAAGTTGATCGCATCCGTCGGCCCTGACCGCTGCCGGTATGAAGACTGCTGCGCTGACGAGAAACAAGACTGCGGGTGGTCTCTGCCATGACGGCATGGGAACCGGTCCTCGATGGCGATGGTGGAGTCTATCTCAACGCCAGAAGGGTGTGTAGAGGCCTGGCGATGCGCCTTCTGGGGCGAGTTAACATGCGCGGGCCGCCCGCTGAGCTTTTAGGGTTGTCGCCGCGGCGAGTTCGAGTAGGTTCTCGCCGTTACCCCCTCTGGTAGGCCGTTGACGCCGCTTGCTAGTGGTTGATCAAAGCGGCGGGCTACCTGAAGAGCGGTTGCGATGCCTGACACCTCGGCCGCCTGGTCCATCGTGGGAAGTCTCGCGCCGGTGGCGTGGCTCAATGCGCTCATCCTGTGCGGGCTGCTGATCCTCGCCCTGACGCCCATATTCCGCAACTTCGCCGTCGCGATCCCCACGCACCGCTCCTCGCACCGGTCGCCGACGCCGCAGTGGGGCGGTCTCGCCATCAGTGCGGCAGCTCTCGGGGTGAGCGCCGGAGCGATGCTTTTTTCCGGGCTATGGGACGAGGCGGCGCGCAACGGCGTGCTCATGGCGCTGCTTGCCGCGCTTCTGATGGTGTTGCTAGGCGCGGCCGACGATCAATTCGAGCTCGGTGCCTTGGCCAAGCTCGGCGTGCAGGCGGCGGCTATCGCCTTGATGCTCGGCGCCCTGCCGGAGAGCATGCGCGCACTGCCTTTCATTCCCTTCTGGCTCGAGCGAGCCTTGCTGTTCGTTGGCGCGCTGTGGTTCATCAACCTCGTCAATTTCATGGATGGCATCGACTGGATGATGGTGGCGGAGGTGGTGCCGGTCACCGCCGGCATCGCCGTCATCGGAGCGCTGGGGGCGCTTCCCCCCGAGGCTCTCCTCGTCGCGCTCGCACTCAATGGCGCCATGCTCGGCTTTGCACCGTTCAATCGGCCCGTGGCGCGGCTGTTCATGGGTGACATGGGCAGTCTGCCCATCGGGCTGCTGCTCGCCTGGCTGTTGATCCTGGTGGCCGGCTCCGGGCATCTCGTGGCAGCACTCCTGCTGCCGCTGTACTTTGTCGCTGATGCGAGCGTCACCTTGCTGCGCCGCGCGCGGGCCGGCGAGAAGCTATGGATGGCGCATCGCACCCACCACTATCAGCGCGCCCGCGACAACGGCTTCACCAACATCGAGATCGTGCGGCGCGTATTCCTGGTCAACGTCGCGCTGAAGGCCACGCGCGCGCTGCGGGCCACCAGGGGCAGCGCCATGACCGATGACGCCAGGACCGCGCCTTTCCATGTGAACAACAGGTCGAAGTCGAACCCCAGGGTCTTCTCACCCAGGGGGCCGGTCCGCGCGAAGAGTCGGAGCAGGAGATAACCGACCGCCGTCGGCGGCAGGACCAGTGGAAGCGATGTGATCGTCTCCACGATGCTCTTGCCCGGGAAGTCGCGCCGCGCCAGCAGGAGCCCGAGCAGGATGCCGGGAGGAAGGATCGCCAGGGTGGCCCAGAGGGCCACCTTCAGGCTGATGAGGAGCGGGGTTATCGCCTCGGGACTCACGAGGCCATTTTAGCCCGCATATCCCACCAGATTCCTGCTGCGCCCGCGCGTCAGATTGTGATCGTGGTCCCGTCGGGCGAATTATTCATGATTGTCCGAACCTGCGCGTCTTCTCGTGAACCAGACGCACCATGAGTGAAACATTCTCGATGGGAGTCTCCGTCAGGATCCCATGGCCAAGGTTGAAGACATGTCCCGGCCCGGGCCCCGCTTCGGCCAGCACGTCATCGATCATCCGCTCGAGAACCTCGGGAGGGGCCATCAAGGCCATCGGGACCTTCCAACGGCTCACCCAAAAACCCCTGCCGGCCCGTATATTCACCGACAACGCCGTTGACCTGAGCAAGCCGCAATCGGTAGCGGGCGAGTCGCTCTACAAAAATCGTTTTGGGGCCAATCAACTCGACCCCAAAGGCAAACCGTACCGCTATGCCGTTTACGCTTATCGCATCCGGGCCGTCAGTGACCAGGGCGAGGAGAGCGGGCCATCGCC
>JANNPJ010000096.1:0-10190 GCA_031400005.1 Kineosporiaceae bacterium
GTAGGCCGGGCAGTTGGTCGGAGTGGCGGGGCAGACATCGAGGACGGTGCCGATCCGCTGCTGTTCGCGGTAGAACACCCGCAGCCCGACGGCGGTCAGCACCGACAGGCCGACCAGCATCCCGATCATCCGCGCCACCACGACTAGGGCCGAGGCGACGCCGTGCACCTGCGCCCGAGTGGAGGCCAGCAGGGCGGCGTTCACTGGGGCGATCGCCAGGCCGAAGCCGAGGCCCGCGGCCACCAGCTCCAGGCTGCCGCCGAGCCCGTTCAGGCTCGCGTCGTCCCAGCCGGTCATCCCGGCCAGGCCGAGCGCGGCCAGCAGCATGCCGATGGCCGAGACCAGGTTGGCCGGCCATCGCCGGATCACCCAGCCGCCGACCAGGGCACCGATCGGCACCGCGACCAGCAGTCGGATCAGCACCATCGCGGCACCCAGCTGATCGTCCTGCGCGGTGGAGCGGGCGAACACCGGGATGTCCACCAGCGCGGCCACCAGAGCGGCACCGACCAGCAGGTTCACGACCAGGGCCGCCCAGGCTGCCCGCTCCCGCAGGGTGCCGACCGGAATCAGCGGCGCGCTCGTCGTCCGTTGCCGGACCACGAAACCCACGCCGAGCACGGCGGATCCGGCCAGCAACACGGGAGCATTCGCGGCGACGACACTGATCTGCGGGTCGGCGGTGGCGAAGGCCAGCACCAGCCCGGCCAGGCTTGCGGCCAGCAGGAGCGCCCCGACGGCGTCCACCTGCTTGATCAGGTCACCGACTCCGGCGCCGGTGAGGCCGAGTGCCAGCCCGACCACTGCCAGGCTCAGCGCCAGCACGGCCAGCGGGGCGCTCCAGTCGTGCCCTTCAGCCAGCGGAATCCAGGCTCGGCCGGTGGTGACGCCGGTAACCAGGAACTGCGGGGGGATCAGGAACAACGTCAGGGCGAGGACGGCGAGCGCGCCGGCACCCTGTCCAACCCGCCAGCGGCGGTTGGAGCCGTACCGCGAGGGAGGATTCAGCGTCCGGGGAAGGCCCTCAGACGTATCCGGGGCGGCTGAATCCTCCCCGGCGGTACGCCTTCCGCCGGGGGTGAGGCTCAAACCCAGCCAGAGGATGGCGGCACCGGCCAGATTCGCCCAGAAAATCGCCCGCCAGCCGGAAACGGCAAGCACCCCGGCGCCCAGCAGCGGACCCAGCGTGGCACCGGTCTCCTGCACCGCGCCCACCACGCCGAGCGGCAGCCCGCGTCGTTCGGCCGGCCAGGTCTGAGCCACCAGCGCGAGCGTGGCCGGGACCAGGCCGCCACCACCGACACCCTGCAGGCCGCGACCGGCCACCAGGGTGGCGAGGTCGGTGGCGGCCGCAGTGATCAGGCAGCCGAGCCCGAACAGCAGCAGGCAGCCAATCAGCACCGAACGGCAACCCCGCAGGTCGGCGAGCCGGCCGATCAACGGCAGGGTGGCAACGTATCCCAGCAGGAAAGCGCTGATGATCGGGGTGGCGCGCTGGAGTTCGTCGATGCCCAGCCCGACGCCGAGCATCATGTCCGGCAGAGCGAGCACCACGACGTAGGTGTCCGCCGCCGCGAGCAGCACCGCGATCGAGGCGAAGGCCAGAGTCCGGCGCTGCCCGGGAAGGGATCCGGTGGCGGAGGGTGACCGCAGGAGTTGCATGGCCGGCTACGGGGTCGGGGGTGCGGTGATGGTTACCGGGTCGCCGTACTTGTCCAGTACCAGGTCGAACGTGCTGTCCTGGGCTTTCTCGAAGAACGGTCCGGTCAGGACGGCGCGCCGCAGCTGCTGGGTGGACTTCGTGATGTACAGCTCGGCTTTCACCGGCTTGGCCGGGTCGGCACTGGTCAACAGGTCATCGACCAGCGACCCGGGCAAAGAACCGGTGAGTTGGGTGACGACGTCGTCCCCCAGCCGCTGTTCACCCTTGTTCGTGATGGCGGTCAGCTCGCCGAACATCCGGGAGATCCCGGTCGTGGGGTCGATCAAGTTAGCCGGGTCGCTGAGCCCGAAGCTGGCCGGATCGGTCACCTGGAAGTCAGGGGAGAACGGAAACTTGGCGTAGACCGTACCTTCGGTCGAGACCAGTTCCACCGACACCCGGCTGCCGTTCAGCAGCACCCCCAGCTTGCCCTGGAACGACTTCGGCCGGGCCACCATGCCCTCGCCGGACACCAGCCGGGTCCCGCTGGTGGGCACGTTGGTGCTGGTCAGGGTGAAGCGCAGGCTCTTCGCCTGGTCCAGGCTGGTGCGGGCCGCGGTGAGCAACGCGCTCTGGTCTGTTTCGGAGCCGCCGTCGTTGCTGCATCCGGTGAGGACGCCGGCGATCAGGACCACTGTCAGTGACAGCGTGCGGAGGTAGCGGCTTTGCATGGGGAAACTGTGGCACGAGAAGAGATGTGGCAGGCGAAGGGAGGGGCTGCCGGGGTGGACCGGCGGCGCGGGTCAGGCCCAAGCCCAGGGCCAGAGGTCGCCGCCACCCTGGTAGATGAACACCTGATAGGCCAGGACCACCGGCCAGGCCCAGCGCAGCGTCCGTTCGAACCCGCCACCGGAATTGAAGCCCAGCCCGGCGTAGGCCCACCAGGGAGCCATCGGGATCCCCGCAGGCCGCTCACCGAAGACGAAATCGCCGACCAGGTGCGAACCCCAGCCGAGGAGCAGCGCCCACACCGCCCACGCCGCCTGCTCCGGGATGAAGACCAGCGTCCCCACCGCGAGCAGGGCGGGGATGCCCCACCAGTGCGTCAGGCCGCGGTGCCCTCCCGGTGCCCAGCGCAACCAGGACTGATCGGCGTCCGGACTGGTCCAGCCGGCCGAGGTTGCGGTGGCGATCAGGGCAGCGGCCACGCCTTGCCAGGCGGGACTGCCTGCGGCGGTGGAGACCGCGAGACTTGCGGAGGCGGCGAACAGCCGGTGCGTGGAACCATCCATGATGGCATTTGAATATCACAACTCGGACAGGTGTTCGGTCAGGCGCGCTGTCCACCATGCGAACCATGTCGACCGGAAAGCGGATGATCTGTGAACGATGAGATGCGCGACGAGTCGGCGGCCGAACCGGTGCAGGTGCCCGACGTGTGGGCCTCAGGCGCGCCCTGGGCGCTGCAGCTCGCGCTCCGCGACGACCGCCCGGAACGACCGTCCCACCTGGCAGTCTGCGAGGCCGCGGCGGCCGCTGTGGTGCAGTTGCTGATCGATCCGAGGAGCACCGATCCGGGCGGCGAATGGTACGAGCGAGTCCGGCGCTGGGAGTCCGGGGCAATCCGGAAAGTGGTCCGGCGCGGTCGAGGCGTGCGCTTCGCCGCAGTGGAAGAACTCCCCGGAATCCAGGTGCTGCGGCACGGGACCTGCGTGCGGGCGTTCGTTCCCGGGCCCACCGACCTGGTTCCGCCGGCCTTGGCGAAGCTGCAGGTGGGCGGGACGGATCAACCCGAGCGCGGGACGGCCTCGGCGCCCGAGCAGGGTGGGCTGAGCATCGCGCTCACTCCGCTGAGCCCAATGACCACGGGCAAGGCGGCGGCCCAGAGCGGTCACGCCGCCCAGTTGGCGCTGCGCGCAATGCCGGCCGCAGCGGTGCAGGCCTGGCGGGACAGCGGGTGGGCGGTGCGGGTGCTGATTCCCGAGACGGCGGCCTGGTCGAGGCTGACCAGGGTGGTGCCGGTAGCCGTGCACGATGGCGGGTTCACCGAGGTGGCGCCCGGCACCCGGACGGCGCTCGCCTGGTGGTCTGAGCCCGGGCTGCGGGACGACGGCACGGAGGTGATCGGTGCGGCCAATCGATAAGCCGCACCGGCAGGCTGAGGTCTGGCGCCGGTGGTCAGGGGCCGTACATGCGTTGCAGATCTACGAGTTCGACGTCGCTGCGATTTCGGGCAAGCTCGATGAGCTCCGGGACGAAGCCTCGACGGCTGAAGAGGAGCAGGCGTGCCTGCTGCACCTGTGCACCACGTTCGGCCAGGACGTCGCGAATCCGCTCCAAACGGGCCAGGTCGCCAGGGCCGCGCAGAGTGGTCGTCGCCTTGGCTTCGCCCAAAACCCGGATGAGCGGATTGTTTGCCTGCCGGCGAGCTCCGGCCGCGAGGGCCACGACGTCAAGTTCGTGTTGTGCGCGCCCACGCTGGTCGTTTACCACGGTGCTTCCGACCTCTCCGACGGTTCCGCCGAGGATGTCCGGGCCGGCGTACAGACGTACCCAGTCACGCGCGAGCTGCTCAAAATGCGGTCCCAATAGCGCGGACTCATAGCCTGCGGCAGCATCGCGCCAGCCGTCCTGTGTCCGCCGGTCTTCGAACGTGGCCAGCCGCGGCTCGGTAATCAGCTGGTGAAAGGCGATGACGGGATCGGCCAGACGTAGCCGGGGCCGCCGTTGCAGCAGAAGGTCATCGTCGCGGACCACGAACCCCGAACTGGTCAGAACGTCCAGAACGTGACTGAGGCTGCGCTGATCTCGGCCCAGGACACCACCCACGGCCGTGGGAGTTCGGGCCCCACCGGCGATCGCCGTCAGCACGGAGTGGTACAAAGCCCGGTCGGTGACGCGGGGGTCTTCTCGCAGCAGGTAAGCCGCCTCCCCGAACAGCGCGTGGGAGGGGTTCAGCAGGGTTGCGGTCACGAGCTGTTCGATTTCCTCGGGGCGGGTGGGGATGAAGGGGAGTAGGTCCCGGTAACCAGGCGTGCCACCCAGCACGGCATGGAGCTGAAACGCTGTTTCCGGGTCGTCGACGCCGTAGAACTCCGCAGCGGTGCGGTATTCGAAAGAGCGCAACTGAAGGTCAAGTTCGGCTCGCCCACGCAGCGCCTTGGTGCCGGAGAGCAACTCGCTCATCACCGCCAGGGCCGACCCGCAGATGATCACACGGCGCGGCGGTCCGGGGTTGTCGCGGCTTTCGTCCACGAGCATCTGCAGCACTGAGGGGATGGACGTCCCCGGTGGATGGGACAATAGGTAGGGCAGCTCGTCGATGACCAGCAGCGGAACGCCACCGCGCGTCCCGCTGGCGCTGATCCCGGTCGCTGTGCGCAGCGCCTGCTCCCAGTCGCTGAAACGTAAAGCTCCCGCCGGAACTCCCACCTCATCAGCGACGTGCTCAGCAAACCGCTGCAAAGCCGGATACGGCTCCTCCTCCAGAGCCATGTGGTAGAGGCCGCCAACAGCTCGGACGAGTCGGCGCAGCAGGAAACTCTTCCCTGTTCGGCGCCGTCCGTACAGCAAGCCGACACGCAAACCGGGTGCTTTGGACGTCGCGAAGTCTTCCAGCGAGGTCCACTCGAATTCACGATCGACGATGTCCGCTGGACGCATCCGCAGATAATACCAAGTGGAGTTAGTCTAACTCGACTTACCCTAGGAAGAGCGTCCGCGTGTCCGCCACTTCGGTGAATACAGGTCAGCGGGGCGACCTGAGCTTTCGGATCCGGACGGCGATCGTGGTGGCAAATCGATCGGCCATTTCCCGTACCGAGAGGTCAGCGAGGGTGCCGGTGGTCGGCTCGGGCTGGGCGCCGGGGTGCAACTGGTGCACTGTTCCGGCTCGTCCCAGGCCGGGGTCCGGCGGCTGCTTCGGTAGCGGAACCAGCCCGGCTACCAGCGCTCGGGTGACGTCAGGTACGTCGGCGCGGGCCAGGCGCACGGTGGCCTGACAGCGACCGTCCTGCCAGATGCTCAGCACCACCCGGTCGGACTCCGGGTGCCCGCTGATGCGTAGCTCGCGGCCGGCGACGTCCCGCCCCGGGACGACGTCACCAATCGCCGGGAGCGGGGTCACTGTCTGAGCCATGATTCAGTGTGGAGGGGGGTGGGCGGTATGTCCACCGTCGAGGGTCAGAACCGATGAGGGGACCGGGTCTGTGAAGGGGTCTGTGAAGGGGTCGGCGGAGCGGGCGAAAGGCTGGCTGGATCGGATCTGGTCGGCGTTGGACGGCGATCCGGGGTTGACCGAACGGGTCCGAATCAGCGGACCGCTGGGTCTGCTGCCTGCGGTGTACGACGTCGATGCGCTGGCCACCGCATCGGTGGCGGCCGCCACCCTGGCCGTCGCCGAACTGGGTGCGCGGCGACTCTGGACCGGCGTGCCCGAGGTGCGCATCGACCGGTTCGCTGCCGCTGCCGCGTTTCGCAGCGAGGCCTTGCTGCGCTCGGTGGGCTGGGAGCTGCCTCCGATCTGGGACCCGATTGCCGGCGACTACCGGGCGGCGGACAGCTGGATCCGGCTGCACACCAACTACGCCTATCACCGGGCTGCCGCGCTACGGGTTCTCGATATTGCGGACGGCGAACAGGTGACCCGCGAGCAGGTGGCACTGCGCGTGGCGCGGTTCGCAGCAGCGGACCTGGAGCAACAGGTGGTCGCCGCCGGTGGATGCGCTGCCGCGCTGCACACCGCGCAGGCGTGGGCAGCGCATCTGCACGGCACGGTTGCGGGTGGTCAGCCGGCGATCCGGCTGGAACGACGCTCTGCACAGGTCGATTCCGCACGGGTCGGGTCCGCACTGTCGGGTGCTGGTGGCGCGCCGGGAGCGGGGTGGGCGGCAGCCGACGGCGGCCCGCTGGCCGGCATTCGAGTGCTCGATCTGACCCGGGTGATCGCCGGCCCGGTGTGCACCCGGACGCTGGCTGCCTGGGGTGCCGAGGTGCTCCGGATCGACCCGCCCGGGTTCGCTGAGGTACCGGTCCTGCTGCCCGAAACCACTGTCGGAAAGTACTGCACAGCAATTGATTTGCGTGACGATGCGGGACGTCGTCGGTTCGCGGCGCTGGTCGGCGAGGCGGACGTGATCGTGCACGGGCTGCGGCCCGGGGCGCTGGCTGGCCTGGGGTTCTCCGACCGTGCCCTGCACCGGATCAACCCTGACCTGTGCATCGCGGCGGTCAATGCCTACGGCTGGGCAGGGCCCTGGCAAGGCCGCCGCGGATTCGACAGTCTGGTGCAGTTCAGTTGCGGGATCGCCGCGGCTGGAGCGACAGCCCGAGCGGAGATCGGAGCGGCGACCGCTGGTTCCGATCGGCCGGTGCCGCTGCCGGCTCAGGCGCTCGACCACGCCACCGGGTTCCTGCTTGCGGCGGCGGTCTGTCGCGGGCTGACTGGCAGGTTTGACGGCCTGGCTCCGGCGAGTCTTCGTGGCGCCTTGATCGGCACTGCGAATCTGCTGATGGAACACCCCATCTCACTACCCGAAGTAGCGGCTGAGGTGCCCGATCTTGGGACCGTTGCAGTGGCCCGGGAGACGGCCTGGGGGCCGGTACTCGCCGTCCCGCAGCCCGGCACGATCGCCGGCACCGAGGGCAGCTGGCGGGTGCCGGCCGGACCTCTCGGTCAGCATCCGCCATCCTTCCCGTCCGCCGGGGGGTACCTGGTTAGGGACATCTCCGGTCCGTGAGGGGGAATCGGCGGAAGGTTCATTGGCTGAGATTGATCACCTGTTGGCCGGGCGCGGTAGATTTGCCCCATGAAGCTGGTCACCGCGATCGTCAAGCCACACCGTCTCGACGTCATCAAGCAGGGTCTGCAAGACGCCGGTGTCGCTGGCCTCACCGTCAGCGAGTCTCGCGGCTTCGGCCGCCAGCGTGGTCATACCGAGGTCTACCGGGGCGCCGAGTACTCGGTGGATTTCATCCCGAAGCTACGGATTGAGGTCCTGGTGGACGACGCCGATCTCGACCGGGTGGTCGCCGTGATCATTGAGGCGGCGGCGTCCGGGAAGATCGGTGACGGCAAGATCTGGGTGACCCCGGTGGACGACGTGGTGCGGGTGCGGACCAAAGAGCGCGGCGTCGACGCGCTGTAAACCCCGTGATCCTGCACAAAGTGACATGAAGTCCAGAGATGTCGCTTCGTGCAGGATCACGCCCAAGGGTGGGCTAATGGCCTCGGGTCACCCAGTTGTCGTATCCGCTCGCTTCGTCGCCGATGGTCGTCGAATCACCATGCCCGGTCAGCACGGTGGTGGACGTCGGGAGCGAGAGCAACCGGGTGCGGATCGACTCCAGGATCGTCGGGAAGCTGCTGAATGAGCGCCCGGTCGCACCCGGTCCGCCGCAGAACAGTGTGTCCCCACTGAGCAGGGTGTCCAATTCAGGCACGTGCAAGCAGACGGCGCCGGGGGAGTGCCCGGGCGTGTGCAGCACGGTCACGGTCAGGCCGGCTACCGCAAGGGTCTGCCCATCGGTCAGTGCTTCCGGAACGATCCCCGGGTTCACCACGTCCCACAGCATCAGGTCGGCCGGGTGCAGATAGATCGGGGCGGCGGGCTGAGTCGAGCTGGCCACCTCGACGGCGGCGTTGATGTGGTCGTTGTGCCCATGCGTGCTGATCACACCGAGCAATCGTCGGTCGCCGATCGCCGTCCGGATCGCCACCGCGTCGTGCGCGGCGTCCACTACGAACACCTCGCTGTCGTCACCAATCAGCCAGACGTTGTTGTCGACGTCGAAGTCCTGTCCGTCCAGCGAAAAGGTGCCGCTGGTGATCAGTTTGTCGATTCTGGCTTTGCCTGCCGCAGAAGTCTCGCCGCTCACAGCATCACGACCGAGCGCAGCACTTCACCGGAATGCATCTTGGTGAACGCCGCCTCGACGTCCGCCAATCCGATCGTCTCGGTGACGAACCGCTCCAGCGGAAGCCGTCCCTGCAGGTGCAAATCGACCATGGTCGGGAAATCGCGGGACGGCAGGCAGTCGCCGTACCACGCCGACTTGAGTGCGCCGCCGCCGCGGCCGAAAACGTCGATCAGCGGCAGCTCGAGGGCCATAGTCGGGTCCGGGACGCCGACCAACACCACGGTGCCGGCCAGATCTCGGGCGTAGAACGCCTGCTTGTACGTCTCCGGTCGGCCGACGGCGTCAACCACGAGGTCGGCACCGAAACCGCCGGTCAGTTCCTGGATCGCGGCCACGGCGTCCACCTCGCGGGAGTTGACCGTGTGGGTGGCGCCGAAATCCTTGGCCCACTCCAGTTTCTTCGAGTCGACGTCCACCGCGATGATCGTCCGGGCCCCAACCAGGCGGGCACCGGCGATCGCGGCGTTGCCCACGCCGCCGCAGCCGATCACCGCGACCGTGTCGTCCCGGCTCACGTTGCCGGTGTTCAGGGCGGCACCGAGACCGGCCATCACACCGCAGCCAAGCAGCCCGGCGACCTCCGGCTTCACGGCCGGGTCGACCTTGGTGCACTGGCCGGCGTGGACCAAGGTCTTCTCGATGAATGCGCCGATACCGAGGGCGGCAGACAGCGGGGTGCCGTCTTCCAGCGTCATCGGCTGTGCGGCGTTGTGCGTGTTGAAGCAGTACTGGGGACGCCCACGCCGACAGGCCCGGCAATCACCGCAGACCGCGCGCCAGTTGAGAATCACGAAGTCGCCCGGCGCGACGTCGGTCACGCCCTCACCGACCTGCTCCACGATCCCGGCGGCCTCGTGGCCGAGCAGGAACGGGAATTCGTCGTTGATTCCGCCTTCCCGGTAATGCAGGTCGGTGTGACAGACCCCGCAGGCCTGGATCTTCACCACTGCCTCGCCCGGACCAGGATCCGGAACCAGGATCGTCTCGACCGTCACCGGTGCGCCCTTTTTGAGGGCCACCACTCCTTGAACCCGCTCCGCCATTGTTGTGGCCTCCTCGCCGATCGACCCGGCCCTGAGGCCGGGCTGTTCCGGGGACGCACGGATGTGAGCCCACCTGAACTGACCCTATGTGAAGCACGGTGTCGGCAGAATCTGTGTCGACGCGGGGTTTCTGGGGAGTCTTCCAACGAATGGGAGGTGATCTGCGTTACTCCGGCTTCTTTCGCTCGCCTCTTGCTTTTGGGGCTTGCGTGCGCTTGTCCGCGATTCGTGCGCGGTATGTGCATCGCTCCCGGTTTTGAAAGGAATCTCCGGCCGCGACGGGCCGGTCAGTCGAGCCGAAGACCGCCGCATCCGCTGATCGGTGGATGCACTGCCCTGGCAACGGGCCGATCGCTCGGGCACAATGATCCCCGATACACGTCCCGAGTGAGACGTGCCCGCAGGTTAGCTCGCTGGTTGAGGTCGTTGGGGAAGACGAACCTCAAACCGGTCGAGGAGGGCCAGATGTCGGGTGCCATCACGCGAGGCGTGTTGTTCGTGCATTCCGCGCCCAGCGCGCTGTGCCCGCATGTCGAGTGGGCCGCGGGCGGTGTGCTCGGGTTGCGCTTGTCGCTGGACTGGATCGA
>JANNPJ010000017.1:0-11247 GCA_031400005.1 Kineosporiaceae bacterium
GTGGGCGAAGTGGCGGTGGCCTTCGCGGTCAGGCTCAGCGAGCGCCCGTCGGGTGCCTTCGGCAGCGAGAAGGGGTTGTCCGCTCACCAGATGCCTTGGCTGATCAGCAGTTTCGGCAGATATGTCGTGAAACTGATTAGCAGGTAGGCAGGTTCGAGAGTGGAGATCGTGGCATGAGGTAGGGAGGCGGTACCTGGTTGTCGTTCGGTCAGGTATTTTCAGTCGGTTCCTTCGGCCCCGGCCCCCGCAGAGGGCCGGGGCCGATCCCGTTTGTTCACTCCGGAGCCTGAGGCCGAGCCATACTCAGGCGATGCTCCCGGAAGCTACCGAAATCCGGCTTGATGATCTTGTTGGAGGTGGACGGCGGGAATGCATGAGCGAGTCATCCGGTGGCCAGATTGCGTAGCGCTGAGCCGTCAAGCCGCTGGATCGTGATCTCGTCCAGCTCACGCGCGGCCAGGCGAGCGTAGAACCGCAGAGCCGGTTCGTTCGTGCGCAGCACCCACCACTCCAGGCGGGCGCCATCGCGCTCTAGCGCCAGTTGGGCGAGGTGTGCAAGCAGCGCCCGGCCCAGCCCGCTGCCCCGGTGCTCGGGGCGGATGTACAGGTCTTCGAGATGGATGCCTGGTCGGCCGACGATGGTGCTGTACGTCGGGTAGTAAAGCGCGAAACCTGCTGCTACGCCGTCAATCACGGCCACGACGGCAGCCGCGACCGAGCGCGGGCCGAACAGCGCCTGCGCCAGGTCCTGCGGTTGGGCGGTGACCGGCTCAGGGAATTCCTCTGCTTCGGCGAGCGCCACGATGAATTGATGAAGGACGTCGACGTCACCCGGCTCGGCCGGTCGGATCAGCATGGGGAGCAGCCTCGCCCGCCGTCCTGGGGTTGCGCAAATGAGGGATTCCTCGGTCACACAGAGCGGCGATCCGATTACGCAATACCGCGCAGCGAGCCTCGTTTCCATACCTGTGCGTAAACATCTGTTTCAACAGGAGGCGGAGATCCTTACCGGCGGGTAATCTGGCCTGCCCTTGGACTACGAACTGGACGAGGAGAGAAGCCGTGACGACTATGGATCACCCGCGCGTCCGGGTGGCTTTCACGGACATCCAACGCCAGCTCGAGAAGAACGGCCACCATGCCCTGTATCTGCTCTTTGCCCTGGATAGCGTTGATCTGAGGTTCCTTGCCGACGGCATGACGGCCGTCGAGGCGGCGATGCGGCACGCGAACGCCACGGTTCCGGAAGAATCGGTCGAGGGCGAGAGCGTCGAGCCGTCACCGTACGGGCCCATGGTGGTCCTCGATCTGATCGGCGTGATCGAAGACACCCACGGCTGGCTGGACGCTTTCGCTGCGCATCTGGAAGCGGCGGGCTGGTCCGGTTCGATTGAACCCGCTCCGCGCAGCGGCCTGCGCAGAAGCCTGGACCGAAATCATGGGGTGCCTCGGATGACGGCGTTCCTGGCCTATCGGCACAGCGAAGCCTTCTCGGTCCGGGAGAAAGGGCAGTGGCGACGGCGAGGCTGGGCCGTCGACCCGGACACCACCGACGTCCTGTGTCGCGATTTGATCGACTGGGGGGTCTTCGACGGAGCGGAGACCTACCTGTCGCAGGGGCGCGCCGAAGTGAAGCTCGATGATCAGAACGTCCAGGAGTTGCTGGTTTGGACCGCGCATCAGGCCGGTCGGTGCGGGGTCACCTACGCCCGTAAGTCCCCGTTGCGGGTGCGCACCGCGCAGCTCAGTTCCCGCGGCCAGGTAACTGTCCAGGTCGAAGACGAGCTGCTGAATTGGCGGATCAGGCTGGACGACCTCACCTGGATGCTGAGGCGCCAGCCAGACCAGGTGGATCTCGGCTTCATCCGGTTGAGCCCGTACTGGGCGCTGTCCTGGATCGCTCTCGCCAACGGAAACGTGCCTTTGGCCTGTGTCGACGAAGCCGACGTCCGGAGCAACCGACACCTGTGGGACCGATTCATCCCAGACGTGCACGGCATCCAGCTGCTCACCGAGGAGCACCTGTCTCGGGCCCACTCCCTCGATGACTGGGACGTCCTCACGTTGACACCGACCCGCTATCTCGTTCGGGCCAAGGATCTAGGGGCCTGGTATCTGGGCCCGCGGCCCGATCCGGAGGCGCTGACAAGTGCCCGGATGGACTTCGCCGGCATGCTGCTGACACCCAAGGTAATCACCAGCAATCCGCGCGGCGATCAGCCGTTGTGAGCCGCCCGGTCGTGTTGTGAGCCGTGACGCCAGGGACGTCGTCCGGGCTTTGGTCAGAGCCGCCCGGTGTCCAGATCATCGCGGACGGATCTGACCGCGGCGTCCAGACCCATCAGTTCTGCTCGCCGGGTGACCTCACTGGTGATCAATGCCCAGCGCTCGACCCACCTATCTGTCTGCTGGCTTACATACGGCAGCAGAGGGGCAAATGGGTCGTGCCCTACTGGATACTCGGTCACGCTCCAACCATGGCCCCAAACTAAGTCGAATACCAAGCAATTCCTGCTGTGAGTGAAATCAAGGCGGAAGTCCCTGCGCGGCGGGCAACCACGTGGTGGGATTGAGGATGACAGTCGTTTGCCGTTGGGGGACTATCGGGAGGCGGTGCGGCGCTGCGCTGGGTTGAGGAATTCTGGCCCTGGGCAGCGGAACACGTGCACGAGCTGGTGCACCGCTTATCGGTTGTCAGCGTCCGGACCATGCTGGTGGTGCACGCTCTGCTGATTCTTTCTGCGTGCTGGTTTGCCTTCTCACGCCGCAGATGGACGACGATTCCGGCGGGCCTGGCCGTCATCGGATGCAGCCTGGTCTGGTTCCCGGTGAATCAGCGCTGGGAAGGCCGGATTCTGTACGAGGTTGCGCCGAGCCACGGTCTTACCGAGGCCGATTTGATGGTACCGGTCGCAATTGTGATCGCGCTCCTGATTCGCGGGATTCGCGCTATTATCCGCGCCTGGATGAGATTTCGCCGGGAACGCATCGACGCCGGAGTCCCCTCGGTTTTACGAACGATGTGGCCGCAGGATTAGCGGCAGCGCTCCGACCCTGCCTGGTCTTGCTCACCGGCAGCAGCCGTCCGAGCATTCCCCCGACTGCGCTGGCGGATGATCAAACCGCTGGAGACCTCGATGATCGAGTCCAGTTGAAGGAAATTCATCGTCACCCGTCGATGATATCGGCAATCCCGGATGATCGCAGTTGTGCGATGAATTGGCGCAGTTGGGCCTGATCATGGTGGGCTAGCGGCTACAAGTCGCCGCCGTTCGAGGCGCATACGCTGCACGACACGGCGGGAGCCTGCCCTGACGAACGACATTTATGACGTCATGTACCGCCGTCGCGATGTGCGAGCCCAGTTCACCGGCTTGCCGATCGCTGACGACGTCCTCAATCGTGTTCTGGGAGCCGCGCATGCCGCGCCCAGCGTGGGGATGTCCCAGCCGTGGGATTTCATTCTGGTCCGCGATCTCGCTCTGCGGCGGGCGTTCTTCGGGCATGTTCAGGACGAGCGGGCCACCTTCGCTGCGTCCTTGGAGGGGGAAGCGGCCGAGCGGTTCGCCCGGATCAAGATCGACGGGGTGCTGGAGTCCAGCCTCTCGGTCGTCGTCACCTATGATCCGCAGCGCGGAGGGCCCAGCGTTCTCGGCCGCCATGCGATTGCGGACGCCGGGTTGTATTCGGTGTGCCTGGCCATCCAGAACCTGTGGCTGGCCGCCACGGCGGAAGGTCTTGGAGTGGGCTGGGTGTCGTTCTACCGCGAGCCGTATCTGCAAGAGCTCCTCCAGATCCCCACCACAGTGCGCCCGGTGGCCTGGTTGTGCCTGGGGCCGGTCACCCACCTGGAGACGCTGCCGGACCTGGAACGGCACGGCTGGCGGCACCGCGTCCCGCTGCAGGATGCGATTCATCACGAAACCTGGTGATCTCGGCGGGGGTGAGCCTCGGCGGGCGGCAGTGGTGCCGTCCTGAAGGAGCACAGGCAGAGCGCCAGATGACCGGGTCGGTTTTACGAGAGTGGCTCGCGGGTGAAGGATGAGGGTATGTACCTGATTCGCGAGCGGTTGTTTGATGTCGGCGATGACTTCGACATCACGGATGAGTCCGGTGAGCCGGTTTTCCATGTCGACGGCAAGGTGCTGAGCCTGCGCGACCGGTTGATCATCGAGGACCGGGCCGGGCGCGAGGTGGCGTCCGTGCATCGGCAGCTGGTCTCGTTGCGGCCGACGTACAAGATCAGCATCGGCGGCGAGAAGGCCGCCGAGATGAAGAAGAAATTCTTCACCCCTTTCGTCGACAAGTACACGATCGACATCCCCGGGCCTAACGATCTAGAGCTGCGCGGCGACCTGCTGGACCACGAGTACACCGTGGAGCGGGATGGGCACGAGGTCGCCTCGGTGTCGAAGAAGTGGTTCAGCATGCGCGACACCTATGCGGTGCGGATCACCGAGGGTGAAGATCATCTGCTCATCCTGGCCGGAGTGCTCGCCCTGGACCTGGCTCAGGCGAGCGAGAAGTCGAAGAACCAGTCGAAATAATTAGGGTCACAGCGGAGGTGGCTCAGTCGGACGGGTCAGGTCAGGTTGAGGGCGGTGCGGATGGCGGTGACGGCCTGCGCAACGCTGGTGATGCAGCCGGCCGATTCGGTCACCCGGTGCAGGAGTTGACGCAGTCGCGATTCGGTGACGTCGGGCCGCTGGACCTCCTGAGCCAAAGTGACTGCCACCGCTGAGGCATCGGCCAGGCTTGCGGCGGCGGCGGTGTCGGCCGGGTCGCCCGCTGCGGTTCGCAGCGCGGTCCGCAGATCCCTGATCAGCAGGGCCAATTCAGGGCCGGAGGTCCGCGCTGCCGGCAGCAGGGTGGTTTCGGCTCGGGCGTTCTGCCCGACCGCCAGAGAACCGCCGACGGAAATCCCGCCCGTGCCGGACATCTGAATGCCTTCGATCCTGGTGCCGCTCATGATGCACTCCGTTCTTCGGTCGGGGACTTGATCGCGGCGCTGACTCTGGACAGCAGCGACTGGGAATTAACTCCCACCGCAAGGCTTTCGGCGTTCAATGTGCCGGAAACAATCAACCCGTTGTTCAAGATCGCGGTCTGGCGTTCCTCGATCTCGAACGTGTCGATGTTCCGGTCCCGGAGGAACTCGGTGATCGTGTCAAGCAACTGCCGTTCAACGATCTTGCTGGTCATGTCCCGGTCCAACTGCTGGAAATAACGCCGATACTGCTTGGATTGAGCTAGTTCCCGCAGGCTCGTGGTCGCACCCCAGGCGTTCGGCTCGCTCGCCGTGGTCTGGGAGAGGTCACGCAGAGCACCAAAGGTACGCGGAATGGCGCGGATCAGTGCGGGAATGGACTTTCTCAGGGATTCGCGGCCGCCGAGATCCTCCTCCTTGGTGGGAAGGAGGAGGAAGTAGCGCGTTTCGGCGAACAGTCCCCGGCCCGTGCGGGTGAAGTTCAGGTAGATGGACAGCACATATTCGCCGCCCCAGCCGTAGATTCGCAGACACCGATAGACCCGATTAATTCGTTCCGGCGTCCGTATCATGTCGTCGAGTTCATCGGTGGTGACCGAACCGATCAGATGCGCCGGGGTACTCGTCGTCCTGAATCGTGGATCTCGCGCGGCCTGCTCGCCGTCGACGTATAGCCGGTCTTCCACGTGCACACCCTCGATGCCGAGTTTGTCCACCTCCAGTCGTACCGCCTCGTACAACTCGGCCAGTTCGAAGGGATGCGGTGCCTGCCGGACGCCGTCGATCCCCTCGCGGCCCTTGAGCACGCTGAGCGCGAAAGACCAGCCGCCGACGGGTGAACCGCTGCCGACGAAGGGGAAATACCCGCCATAGGCGGTGACATTGCCGCGATCGAGCGCCTGCAGTGCCAGGATTTTCCGCTCCTCGGCGTGGGTCAGCCGAGGCTGCCGATGATGCTCGAAGCCTTCCGGTGACAGTTGCCGCGCGGCGATCTGCTTCCGGCTGACCCCATCCACCGCGACGACGATCCAGCCGAGCAGAAGCGAGACGGCGATCGGGCCAAGCAGGTATTTATCCTGGGTGACGACGAAAACCATGAGCTGGGGAAAGAGCAGCAGGGAAAGGGCCGTCAGAAGCGCGTCACGAAGCCACATTCGGCGCCGGGCCAGCAGCGCATGCCGGACGACGGTACCCAGATCGATCCCGAAGGACGGCGCGATCCCTCGGCCGGGCCTGTCTATCACTTCCCGCGAGGCCTCGCGCAGCAGGTCGTCGTTCAGGTGCAGCGCGAGACAGAGCTGCCGGGTGGGCTGCGGATCCGAGCGCTGCGCTGCACCGAATCCCCGGGCGCCGGGGTGCTCCCGGCTCTCATCAAAACGGCGGACGTTGTCCAAGCCATTGACGTCCAAACCAGGGATGTCCAAACCAGTGACGTCCAAACCAGGGACGTCGTCAAAACCACGGACGTCGACCACCGGGTCACCGGAATCCGGTTCCAGCTCTGGGCCTCGCGCTGCGCGAGCACCACGCCCGCCGCGTCCCTCGTCGGCGCTCGGTTGGATGCCGAGGATGAACAGGGGCACGCTCGCGGCCAGCAGGAGAAGGGCGGCGACGAGTTGGGCGTCGACGAACAGCAGTGCCGCGAAGCTCAACTCGAACAGGTCGGCATCAGTGAAAAGCCGGTAAATTTGAGGCAACCCGGTGAGTATCCCGGAGCAGATCAGCGCACCGGCGGCCGGCGCAGGTGCCAGCCGGGGCAGGCACCGCACGAGCATCCAGAGGGTGAGCGGGTAGACCAGGAGAGGACCGCCCGCAGCCACCACCGTCCACATCGAACTCTCCCCGACCAGGTCGAAGACGATCGCACTAAGTACGGGGGCCGACACCAGCACGACCGCCGCTTGGGCGAAATGCGTGGGCAGCCTGGCCGATGCTCTGACGACGGGGTCGCTCATCGTTCCGGCGGCAGCGCTGACCCCGGCCGCGAGCACGATCAGCGCGGCCGCCAGGTGCAGGAGCAGACCAATGTTGGACTCCAGATCGGGTGATGCCCCGACCCGCCAGAAAATGTTGATGAAGGCCGCGAATCCGAAGATTCCGAAGATCAGGAGCGCGGTGCCGGCGAACGGTCGCGTCGCGCGGATTCGCAGTGCTACAGCCAGTGCCACCATCACAGGCGGTCCCCACTGCACCACCACTGCGGACCAGGGCCCGCTGCCCGCTGGCCGGTCGACGTCGAAGGCCCAGGTCCCCAGGTGCAGCACGCGGCCCGCGAGCCAGAGCAACCCGGCCCCGATCACGCCGAGCAGCACGGCCACCCTCGGCACCTCTGGGTCAAGCCGCGACATCGCCGAGCGTGATGCGTGCCCTCCAGCACCATGAACCGCCATGTCCAGCCCCCGAATGTTCGGTTGAGTAAGCAACCGAGAGCATACGGTTACCGAACGGCAGTCGGGTGCTGCTTTCGCTGTTGTGCCGCCGGCCAGCGCCCCAGCCTGGATTGGGCGGAGGATGTTGGTGGGGGTTGATTTGTTGCGTGGAAGGGCTCGCTGGCCGGGAGAGATAGTGCTGACTTGTGCGCCTACGATCGTAGGCGCACAAATCAGCGACTAGCCCACAACGTCTGTTCCGCCACCTGTCTCCAGGGTTGGACGGTCAGTGTTGATCATGTCCGGGAGCGGGAGCGGGAGCGGGAGCGGGAGCGGGAGTCGGGGTCGGGGGAGCCGGAGAAGTCGCCGCGGGCTGGGCGAGCAGGCGTTGCCTGGTCAGTCGGAATGCGAGTTCCGGCAGTGTGGCTGCTGGGTAGCCGGCCAGATCCTGTAGGCATTTCTGCAGGACCTGACGTGTGCGGACATCATCCATGGAAAGCTCGTCGGTCAACGTCAGGGAGTCGGGTTCAAGGCTGGTTTCGCGCCGGCTTCGGTGTGCCGCAGGCGGGTCCTGCCCGAGCCAACAGCGAGCGGCGATCGCGAGAAGGGCAGTGGGCAGGTGTGGGGAAAAGGCGTTCATCGGTGGCTCCTGGCAAAAGGGACCCGGTTGCACTCCCGCCGGAAGGGGGGACACGCAGCCCCTGGATGCACCGGCGGAGACAGACGGCTTTGGGCTCAGCACGCCAATCTCAGGTCCGTCATACACAATACGTGGTCGATCGCTACTGAACGTAAAGCGGGTATGTAGTCAGCCTTAAAGCCGATCTACCCCGTCCGCCATTGGGGCCATCAGAGGGTCGGCTCCGGGTTGGACCGCGATTCGGGCTCTCGTCGCCGCTTTTGCGGTCCAAACCGGTGCTAACCGGCGTCGGCCCTGAACCGGAGGCGCGGGGATGCGGCCTTGCGGATTTTGGGCCCGGTGTTCAGTTGACCGGTCAGTCGTTCACCCGGGCGTATAGATGCATGTCGTGCCAGCCGTCGAGGTGCAGGCCGGCGCTGCGTTTGGTGCCCTCGGCAAGGAACCCGGCCCCGGCCGCGACCCGGCAGGACGCCTCGTTGCGGGTCGAGTGCTCCAGATAGACCCGGTGCAGCCCAACGTGAGTGAACATCCAGTCGGTGATCGCCCGCAAGGCCCGCGTGGCGACGCCGCGGCCCCGTGCCGGTGTGGGACCACCCAGTACGCCGCCTCGCCCTCCCTTGGTCGAGGTGGAGGCGGCGCACGCACATCCGCCCGGCCAGGACGCCGTCGAGGTCGATCGCCCAGCCCGCACCCGTCTCTTCCGCCCAGCGTCTCTCCCACGCCGACGCCCACTGCGACGCCTCCTGCGCGCTCATCGACCGCACGTGCCAGCGCTGGATGTCCGGATCGGTGTACGCGGCGGAATCGGTAACGTCATCACCGAGAATGCAACGCGAATATTGCCATCAATGCGTTACGCTCGGCCGATGCCCGTCCCGGTGCAGGAGATGTCGATTCCGCTGCTGGTGCGCTTCGTCAACGCCTGGGGAACACAGGCTCGTCGCGGGCGCGGCGAGCAGGACTCACCGCTGCCTGCACCCGATGGCGTAGCCGACGAGCTTGCGCAGGCAGTTGCTCGGCTCGCCGTCGAGGACCTGGTCGCGATCGCCGATCGGGTCTATCCGGCCTTCGCTCATCCCAGCCTTGGCGAGCGAGCGCGCGTCGTCACCCAGTTGCTTGCCGAGACTGGGGTCAGGCCGGCCCTCCTGGGGGATGCCGAACTGCACAGCGGTTGGTTGGTCGAAAACGAGCGCGATGCCTGCCTGGCCGCGGCGGCCATCGGTCTGCGGGCACACCTCGGCCACGGCGACGCCCACCGGCTGGGGGTCTGTGCCGACCACGCGTGCGCCGACACCTATGTCGATGCCTCACCCGCCGGACGGCGTCGGTTCTGTTCCGTCACTTGCCAAAACCGTTCCCGGGTAGCGGCTTTCCGGCGTCGGGCCGCGGAGCGCCGTTAGCGTTGAGGATCTCCTCGAATCTCCATTTTGTCGACATATGGCGGGCTGATAATCGTCGTGGGGATCCGCGAAGGCGCGCTCAATATTGCTCGGTTGGCCCGATTTGCTATCGTCGGCGCTTGACGTCACGTCCTTCAACGTGGCCATGATCGAAGTCGCGGCATCATCGCTGCGCGTACGCACTGGTAGCCCGCTGATAAATACTAGAATCCGAATCAGCCGCTCGTGTGGAACGGCTTGTCGCGTCCGCCACGGGTGATTATCGGGAGTGCCATGATTCAAGGACAACTTGCTGCCTTAGCCGCGCTTCCATCGGCTGTCCTGAGCGGTGGAATTACCTTTTTGTACGACCAGGCTGGAGAACTGCTGCAGTCCCGGCAGGGCGAAGGACATAGCGAACTCGGTTCCCGCGCCTCGAATACGGCACAGATGGCCGCGATCGAGGAGCCGGCGGCGCTGAGTCATGTTCCCAACCTCTCGCACGTGAACGAGTCCGTGCTGGCAGAGCTGGAAAGCGACATCAGGGATTTGCGGGAACTGTTGCGGCCGTATCGGAAAGGGGAGCTCCCGGTCGAGGCCGGAAACTCTCGCCTGATCGAGCGGATCGCCCGCCTTCGGGTGGCGCTCCAGGCAATTTATGGGCAGCGCATCGAATTTCGTGGCGAAGATCTGGAAACGATTCCCTCGCCGCTGATGGCGATCGATGTCGTGATCAGCTTCGTGCGCGCGGTGACCATCATCGGTGTCGAAGTGCGGAGCATCGACATGAATAGCGATCGCACGGTCGGCATCCGAACGATCAGCTGACTGCCGACGTCGGGGTGCCTCGATGACGGCGACATGATCGATGTGAGTTTGGTGCTGCTGAGCCCAGGTCAGCGGCGGGGAGACCAGCCGGATCCGCCGGGCTCGGATCCACGCAGGACGACGTCGGGGTCACGTCCGAGATGGAGCGTCATGCCAACCAGGTCGTAGCGTTCGTTGCCGACCTCGACGACGTTGGGACGGCGGCCCCATTCGTGGAAGCCGAGTTCTTCGTACAGCTGGATGGCCCCGTAATTGTTGCCGCGGACGCTGAGATCGAGGGTCTCCAGCCCGGCAGTGCGAGCGCTGTCGATGAGGGCATGGACGACGAGACGGCCTAGCTTGAGTCCGCGGGCGGACGGGTGCGTCATCACTTTGTGCAGGTCAGCGCTCCGGCTGAACACTGCCTCCGGGTTACGCCGCCACAGCCCGGTGGCTTGGATGGTTCCCTCGACGGAGGCGACGACAAAGGCGGCATTTCCGGTTTGGACGGCCGCCAGCGTCTGTTCGAGCCAGGGGTCGGTCTCGCTGCGCGTGGGTGGGCTGACGTAGCCGATCGCGCCACCGGATTCGGCGACGTCGTGCAGGACGCGGTGGATCTCGATGGCCAGGCGCGTGTTGATGCGAGATGGCCACATCAGTTCGATCCTCGGTCGCATGGGGCACATTGTCGTGGATGAGGTGAGCTCGCTCATCCGCTCATCCGCTCATCGGGTGATCTGGATCGTGATCATCAGCGGCCACACGGTCTACTCCGGCTGGTCAACCATGCGCGAACCCCACGAAGCCGTGATCACTGTCACCACCGTGGCCGTGCTGGCCTACCCCCTCGCTGGAATGTTGATCATGGTTCACGGGCTCTCAGTTCAGAATCTTCAAGCAACCGATGTCGTCGCCAAGGGTGAAGATCTGCGGACGGCCGGTAGATGGCGAGATGAGATGGTGCGGGTGGATTCGTCTGCCTACCCGCACCATCGAGAGACGGCTCATCGCTGGAAACATATGCTGCTACATAAGAGCCACACCAGTGCGGTGGCGGCAGCAGCC